>QBLT01000410.1 GCA_003249105.1 Leptolyngbya sp.
CCGTTTTCCTTAACCTTCTCCCAGGCTCAGAGCCGGAGAACTTCGCACTGTCCAGAACAAAAATAGAAGAGCGAAAAATGTAAAGAATACTTGGCAGGCTTGAATCCTGGCGTTTTGGGCTGTCCTTAATGACTAGCTTGATAACAAATCTGAATTGCATAACCCCGATTCCTCACAGGTGGCTTGCGTAGGGGCAAACGGTGCTTGCCCAGCCCAACTGGAGGTAACCAAGGCGGATTCAGTATTAGGAAAAGGAACCGCCATTGAAATAGGAGATCCAGGCCAGGGTTACTGCGGCTATGGCTAGGTTGATTAGGGGTAGCGCCGTGAGTCTACAGGCCAAAACGTAGCGGTAGGGAAGGTTGGCAAACACCGGCAGCAGAAACACCAGCCAGCTCAGCAGTACCGCCACCAGGCAAACGATCGGAAAGGTGGCAATGCTGAGGGCCAGGGTTACGGTGGCAGGGCTTTCGATCGCCCTGGGGTCGTCAAACATCATCGGCGTCATGATGGCGGGCATAAACCCGGCGATCGCACCGACGATCAACAAAACTGTCGCGATAAAAAGCACCATTAGAGCGGTTTTCCGGCGCATAGGGTTTGTTAAATTAAAGGCCGCTGCCTGGGCGGAGGACACCCTAGATTGCCCATTGCCCCCGCCTAATCCATCTGAGGTGCTCTCATGAATCAGCCGGGTCAAAACCCTATCGCCCTGGTCACGGGGGGAGCCCAGGGCATTGGTCTAGGCATCGCTCAACTGCTGCTGAGCCAGGGTTGGCGCGTGGCGATCGCCGACGTCAACGAAGCTGCTGGTGCCGCCCTGCCCGAAACCCTGTCCCAGTTTGGCGAATCGTTTCTCTTTGTGCCCTGCGATGTCGCTCAGGAAAGCGCTGTCGAGCGCTGTGTCGCGGCGACCCTCGATCGCTTTGGCCAGCTCAACGGACTCGTCAACAATGCTGGCATTGCCAACCCCTACAGCGGCCCCGTCGAAGACTTGACTCTGGAAGACTGGAATCGCTGGATTGCCACCAACCTGACGGGGTACTTTCTGATGGTGAAACACGCCGTTCGTCATTTGCGCGCGACCCAGGGGGCGATCGTCAACATTTCCTCGGTTCGCGCCCTTCAGTCTGAACCCGACTCCGAAGCCTATGCTGCCTCTAAGGGGGGCATCGTGGCGCTGACCCACGCCCTGGCTATGAGCCTCGGCCCAGCCATTCGCGTCAACTGCATTAGCCCCGGCTGGATTGATGTCAGCGCGCTGAAACATCCCCCTAAAGAGTCAAACCTCAGCCCGACTGACCACGCCCAGCACCCGGTTGGGCGTGTGGGTCAAGCCCAAGATATTGCAGAGATGGCCTACTTTTTGCTGTCGAATCAAGCTGGTTTTATCACGGGGCAGAATATCGTGATCGACGGCGGCATGGGCCGCAAGATGATCTATGAGGAGTAGGGCAGGGCTAGATCAGGTTCAGGGCAGCCAATCGTTCGAGGCCAAGGGCGATCGCGATTGGCCCTTGTGGCTCTCCCATCCTCTGTCTATGCTAGGTCCATGACTGCGGTTTTGGATTGTTTGCCCGGAGTTTGAACCCAGCTATGCTTGTCCCTGCTTTCCTGCTCTTTCGCCCCGGCACCCCTGAGGAAGATGCGGCGATCGCCCAGCATTTTTACCGCATGTGGTGTGACTTAGGCGTGGATGAAAGCCACATTCAACCCAATTGGCTAACCCTAGGAATAGAGTTTATCGATCAGGCCCGGCGCACTCTCAATTACCAAGCTTTTGTGGCTGAGGCTGAGGGAAAGATTGTGGGCTCAGTTAGTGGTCAGCGCTTTGCCGGGCTGTATCCCTGGATTGTGTCGCCAGACCATCGACAGTACGGCTACATCTGGGGCGTCTATGGGGAGCCTGCCTACCGCAACCAGGGTATTGCCACTCGGCTAACCCAGCTGATGGTGGAATATCTCCAGGGCATTGGCTGCACCAAAGCTGTGCTCAATGCGGCCCCTAAGGCGCGATCGCTCTACCAAAATCTGGGCTTTAGCGAGAGCAACCTGATGGAATTGAACTTCACGTCCCAGGAGGCCTAAATGACGCTTTCGCTGTTCCCAGAGTCGGCCTCTATCGCGGACTATCTCATGCCCTCAGCGGTGGTGGATAGCGATCATCCCACGGTTGCGGCCCTGGCGCGATCGCTCACCGCAGCGGCCTCTTCCCCCGTGGCCCAGGTCAAGGTCATGTACGAGTGGGTGCGCGATGCGATCGCCCATGCCTGCGATATCCACGCTGTTCCCGTCGCCAGCACTGCGTCCGAAGTACTGGCCCAGGGTCACGGCTTCTGCTTTGCTAAGGCCCATCTGCTGGCGGCCCTGCTGCGCCACTGCGGCATCCCCACCGGGTTTTGCTACCAGCGGCTCGTATTTGACGATGCCCAACCCACCCACCACACTCTGCACGGCCTCAACGCTGTCTACCTGAGTGAGCTAGACCGCTGGGTGCGGCTCGATGCGCGGGGCAATAAGCCTGGGGTGCAGGCCGAGTTTAACGGCGAAGGCGAACAGCTCGCGTTCCCCATTCGCCCCCACCTCGGCGAAGTTGACTATCCCACCATCTACACCC
>QBLT01000411.1 GCA_003249105.1 Leptolyngbya sp.
TGGGACATTCTTATTCGTCCAGCCTAGACGGTATATTCTTTCCCGGAAATCACCTAACAGGGTGGTAATTTGGCCCCGGTGATGGGTTTGGTGGTTAAACAGATGGGTGACCAGCAGCCAGGTGGGCAGCAGGCGAACCTGCCGATCGATGTTGCTGGTGTACTCAAAGGGCTGAGCCAGCCAGGCGGGGGTGAAGGTGGCTACCCAGTCGATCAGAGCGGCATCCATCTCGGTGCGGGCCTGGCGGAGGTCGTCGAAGTCGGCATAGAGGTCTTGGCCTAGGTTGGGGTAGGCGTAGGGCTGGTGGCTGAGACGGCCCATCCAGACGCGATCGCCGTACAGCAGATGGTTAAGCGTGGCGTGGATAGACTTGAAAAACGCACCCCGGTCGGCCTTGAGATCGCCATCCGAGAGCTGGCCGCAGCAGGCGTAGATGTTCCCGTTCATCCACTGGTTGTAGCGGGCCATGGTGCGGTAGTAGTCGGGGTGGTTCATGGCGGTGATTGGAACTTGCTGTTGGGCCAGGGGCCGGGCGGTTCGTCGGGCAGGTCTGCGATCGCCACCTTGGTGTCGTAGCGGGTGAACCCCCTCGACTCGTAATTTTTGTAGGCAAAGGGGCCGTCGAGGCTACAGGTGTGCACCCATACGCGGCGGGCATCCATGCCCCAGGCGCGCTGTACGCCCACCGTTAGTAGATGCCCGCCAATGCCCTGGCCAATAAACTGGGGCAGCAGGCCAAAGCAGGTGATTTCGATATCGCCTTGGGGCTGGGCTTCTAGCTCGATATAGCCCGCTGGAGTACCCGAGATGTAGGCTACCCAGGTTGCCACCTGGGGTCGATTGAGGTAAGTGAGCCAGCGATCGTAGGACCAGGAGAGGCGATCGCACCAGTACCACTGGCCGCCCACGCTGGCGTAGAGAAACCGGCTCAACTCTGGGCAGGGCACCTCGGCCTGGCGAATCTCCAGATTGGCGTGCTCGCTGAGCTTGGGCCGCAGCTGGGCCGGGCCGAGCATTTCTAAATACCAGGTGGTGACCTCGATCTGCATCAGTGCAGCAAATCTCCTTTAAAGACGGTGACGGCCTGGCCGCTGAGGCAAATGCGATCGCCCTCATCCTGCACTTTGACGACGCCGCCCCGAGCCGATGACTGGTGGGCAAGAAAGGTGGTTTTGCCGAGCTTTTCGCGCCAGTAGGGGCCGAGGCAGCAGTGGGCCGCCCCGGTGACCGGGTCTTCGTTGATGCCGAGGGCGGGGGCAAAAAACCGAGAGACAAAATCGTAGGGCGCATCGCCCCGGCTGGTGACAATCACACCGTGGACGGGAAATTGCCCGAGGGCGGCAAAGTCGGGCCGCAGATCGCGCACCGCCGCCGCCGACTCTAGCTCGACTAGATAGCCCAGGGAATTTTCAACCACGGCTTGGGGGGATGCACCTAGGGCCATTGCTAAACCATCTGGTTCAGCGATGGGGTGGGACGGGTTGGCTGGAAAATTAAGCTCAATCCAATCGTCGAGGCGGCGGGCGGTGAGCACCCCGCTGCGAGTCTGGAACGTCGCGGGCTGTTCATTCCTCAGGTGGCCTTCACTCCACAGTACGTGGCAGGTAGCCAGGGTGGCATGGCCGCACAGGTCGATCTCTACGGTGGGGGTAAACCAGCGCAGCCGGTAGCTGTCGCCCTCGGGGTAAAAAAAGGCGGTTTCTGACAGGTTCATCTCCTGAGCCACCTGCTGCATCCAGCGATCGGGGCGGGCCTCGGGCAGGGCACACACCGCCGCTGGGTTGCCGCCAAAGGCAGCGTCAGTAAAGGCATCAACCTGAGTTAGCGCAATGGTCATCGGGCTTGACCCTTATCTTGAAAATTTCAACAGACAGGTCATCAGCCATTTCCCTGGCCATTGGCAGCAGGCGGATGAGTGACTTCCCTTGAAAACGCCCTAGGTCAGCATAGCTAACCAGGCCGAGATAGTCATGAATACGAGGCGTAGGTCAAGGCTGGGGCCGCCTTGCCCACGCAGAACTGACTCAGAACTGTCATGTGCACTACTGGTAGTAGCGCTGGTCAACCCACACCCGCAGCTCTTGCTCAGAGCTGAAGGTGCGGCGCTGCTGGCTCACCGGGTCGTAGGCAACAAATAGCGTGTTGCCCCGCAGGTCGCGCTTCACAGTCACACTGAGGTCTGTGGATCCGCAGAGGTAGGTCAGCAGAGCCTCTCCCACCAGACTGAGACGCCGTTTAGCCCCGGCCCAAACCCGAGCAATGGAGTAATCGGTTTGAATAGGGCTATCGAGCGGCTCTTGAATTAGCTCAAGCTGAGCGTACAAACTATTGGGTTTCATGGAGCTGTCCTCTAAAAAAGGCAATGGGCCAACGGGAACAGCACGAATCGATTCGGCATAAGTAAAGTTTCTTCGATCGCCCCCTATCGAAACAGAGGCAGTTGCCGTAAATTGTCTTGGTAACAGTTTGAGTTTCTGCAACTGTTCTTGCCGCTCCACCCCAAAACTGTTCCCCCCACCCCAAAAATCCACACCCTTACTCCATCACTCCCCTCAATTCAAAATTCAAAATTCAAAACTATCCCGTCACTACCCCCCCTTCCCCACCGCTC
>QBLT01000412.1 GCA_003249105.1 Leptolyngbya sp.
CCAGAATCAACCCCGGAGCCAACCCCAGAATCAACTCCAGAGCCAACCCCAGAAGGGACCGAGTTAGCGCCCGAAGACGCTGCTCCAGCGGCTGAGACTACTCCAGCCCAGCCTGCCGAGCCCGCCACCACCGATATTTTTGAAGAAGTATTTGGGCGGCCCCGCAACCAAGGCCCCCAGCAGGTGAATGTGCCGATCATTGTCAACGACCAGCCCGCTGGCCAGGGGCTAGTGCTCGTACCCGGCGGCAGCCAGGTCGATGTGCAGGTGGTCGCCGACGCTTTTTTGGCCGCCGTAAAAGACATTCTGCGATCGGATATTGCCGATCAATTGGCCGCGACCAGCCAGGCCGATGGCACCTTAAGGCTGCAAAGCATCCGCGACCTCGGCATTGCCATCAACTTTGACAGCAGCCGTTTAGAGTTGCAGGTCAACGTGCCCCCGGCCCTGCGGCAAACCACCGTGGTAGACGCTAACTCTGCCAATAGTCCTCGAGGGTTGGCCCAGGCCTTGCCGCCCAGCAGCGTGAGCGGTTATCTCAATGTGCGCGGTAGCCAAACCGTGGTGTGGACAGGGGCCGAAGGCAGTACCGGCAGACAGCCTCTCACCCTCAACTTTGACGGGGCGCTCAATGTCGATGGATGGGTGTTGGAAAGCAGCCTGGGCTTTACTGAGTCAGGCGCCTGGCAGCGGGGCGCGACTCGCCTAGTGCATGACGACATGGCGACCGCCATTCGCTACCAGGTGGGCGAGGTGTCAGCCCCAGTGCGGGGCTACCAGGCCAGCATACCCATGCTGGGTGTGACCGTAGCGCGCAATTTTTCGCTCCAGCCTTACCAAATTACCCGCCCCATCAGCCGGTTTGAGTTTTTTCTAGAGCGCCCCTCCACGGTTGAGGTGTTTATTAACGGCCAGTCGGTACAAACCCTGCGCCTTGACCCTGGCCCGCAGGATGTGCGCAACCTGCCTTTGCGCAGCGGCATTAACGGCGTGCAGCTGGTAATTACCGATGACCTGGGCCGGGTGCAGCAGCTCGACTTTGCCACGGGCGTATCGGGCGACTTGCTGGCACCGGGGGTGCAGCAGTTTGCCTACAGCCTGGGTTTTCCGACGGCGAGCGGCAGCGCTAGCAGCCCCCAGGGCTACAACCTAAACCAGCCGACGCTGTCGATCGCTCACCGGATGGGGCTGAGCGATAACCTGACCCTGGGGGGCTATCTTCAGGGCGACTTGAGCACTCAAATGGTCGGGGTTGAGGGTACCTGGGCCACCACCGTTGGCAACTTCGGTTGGGATGCTGCGCTTAGCCTTGATCAAAATCACGGTCTAGACGGGGCCGCGCGGCTCTACTACGACTGGTTCTTTCAGGGGGCAACCAGCGCCGAGAGCCGCAGCCTGCGGTTGGCCGCCGAGTATCGGGGGGCCAATTTTATGACCGTAGCCGATGGGCTGCCCAGCAACAACACCGGGCTAGATCTATCGCTGGCCTACAGCCAAACCATTTTCGACAATGCCAGCCTCACCCTGAACGGGCGCTACCAGGTTACCCGTAACCAGCCGAGCAATGCCTACAGCATTGCCCTAGGCGTCTCTAAGCCCATTGCCCGCAATATGAATCTCAATGCCAGCGCCAGCTACGGCATTAACAACCAGGGCCAGGCCGAACCGCGAGTGTTTGTCGGCATCTCAGCCTCGCTGCCCCAGCAGCGGCAGTTTGTTAACGCCACCACTACCCTAGACAGCAGCGGCCTGGCCAATCGCCTCAACTGGTCGTACAGTTCTCCTGTTCCTGTCGGGGGGCTGAGCACAGGGTTAACGGCCACCACGGGCGATCGCGCCCTGACCCTGCTCAGCCAAACCCGCTACTCGGGCTACCGGGCCGATCTAGCCCTCGACCACACCATCAATATCCCCCGCAATACCCCCGGCCCCGTGACCAACACCACCCGCGTCACCTGGGGCACCGCTCTGGTCTTTGCCGACGGCGTGTTTGGCTGGTCGCGCCCCATCGACAACAGCTTTGCCATCATTACCCGCCAGGGCACTGCTCAAGGTCAGCTGGTGCAGGTCAACCCCAGCAGCTTTGGCGACATTGCCCGCGCCGATGCCCTGGGGCCAGCGGTAGTGCCCCTGTCGCCCTACAACCTAACCAACCTCTCCGTCAATGCCCCCGATCTACCCCTAGGGGGTGATCTGGGGCCAGACAGCTATGCCCTCTTCCCCACCTACCGCAGCGGCACCGTCATCCGTGTCGGCTCAGAGGCCACCGTATTATTGCGCGGCGTGCTGGTAGATGAGCAAGGCAACCCTCTGGCATTGCAGCAGGGGCGCATTGTGTCGCTCTCTGACCCCGACTGGCCCGATGCTGAGATCATTACCAACCGCACGGGCCGCTTTGCCGCCCAGGGGTTAAAGCCGGGTCGTTACGAAATTCGTCTGTTTGGTCGCCCCGACCCCGTCACCACCTTTGAGATTCCGCCTGAAACAACAGGGGTATATACCCTAGAGCCCTCGGCCCCCAGCCC
>QBLT01000041.1:0-8842 GCA_003249105.1 Leptolyngbya sp.
GACATTCTTATTCGTCCAGCCTAGACGGTATATTCTTTTCCGGAAATCACCTAAGCATCGTAGAGACTGCCGTCATTGAGGGTGCCATCGCCCTCGGCTAGGGTTCCAGTCTGCTCAAGCAGCACAGACTGATTAGCTGGGTTTTGTTTGAGCAAAGCTTGCGGTATCGCTGCCTTCGATGAGGGGGTTGCGGTGTGAGGTTTTAGGGTACCCGTTTTTTGAGACTCAGGTTTGCGTTCCTGCGCCAGGGCTGGCAGCCCCCCCACAGCCACAGCCCACCCCGGCACCAGGGGCAAACCAACCGCCAAAAGCAGTAACAGACATTTCAAAGGGGGGCGCATCTAAAAACTTGGGGTGAGGTTGCACTGTAGAGTTCTACATCCGATTTAACCAACAATCCGGGTTCGGGGGCGATTTTGCCTCAAAAGTTTCCGCTTTTGGGCACCTACCCGCCGCAAGGTTGTGTTGTTACTCCCAAAACTGCTGTGGTTAGGTCACAAGGCCCCAGGCTTCTGTGGCCGCTCGTCCCCAACTCTGGAGCGTTTGTGGAGGGTTAACAGCCACTACTCTGCCGCCCCAATCAAAGTAAAAGCGGCCCAATCTCTCGGGTCGGGGTTTGTTTGCATGGTCGCCAGCATGGCCTGGCGCAGCGACTGGGCCTTGTCTTGACCCTGCTGCATTTGACTGTAAAACTCGGTCATCAATTCAGCCGTAGGGGCATCGGGCACCGACCAGAGGGAGACAATCACGCTGGGGGTGCCAGCGGTAATGAGTGCGCGGGAGAGGCCGATTACCCCATCGCCTGTGATCTGGCCAAGGCCCGTATCACAGGCGCTGAGGACAACCAGTTCAGCGTTTAAGTCCAGCTCTGTCAAAATTTCGGCTGAGGTGAGCAGGCCGTCTTCACCGCCTCCAGGCGCTAGGGCAATGGCTCCCGGCACATCGCTCACCCCAGAATCTTGAGGATTGCCGTACTCCAGTAAGCCATGGGTGGCTAAGTGGACCATGCGAGTATTGCCGATGCGTTCTTTAACGGCTGTCTCGGTGGCGTTTCTGCCCAGCAAGGGTGTGGTGTTGAAAAATATGGCGATTTCTTCGGCCTCTAGTTCTGCCCCTGGCAAATTGGATAGGGTTTGCATTTTTGAGGTTGCAGGGTTCCAAACGTCAGGCATAGTTGGGTTGCCTACCAACAGTAAGTCTTGACCTGTAAGGGCAGTAGCAAAATTCTGGGTTTGTCGCTGCTGTTGGCTGAGATCAAGAACTTGAATGGAAGGAGCGGTCAGGATCGTGTGTTTTTCAATTAGATAGGTGCCAGCGTCATCCATCAGGGCGGGGAAGGGCACCAGGAAAAGATCCCCCTGGGGGATGAAGACGACCCGCTGTTCAGGGTTAGAGGGTAGCAGGTCGGCGATCGGTTCAATCAGCAATTGATGCAGTTGGCGAAGTTGATCGGCCTCAACGGGCTGGTTGGCGGCTAGCTCAAACCCACCCCGTTGGCGAACGCCTATTGCTTCGCGGCTGCCCGCCACTAGACTTGACAGATCAAGGGCTTCGTCGTCTAGGGAAACCTGGCGGAAGTCTAGTCGTCCATTGGGTTGAACCACCCAGATATAAATGGCAGGGCTTTCAAGGCTGTCATCAATGAGAGAATACTCGACCAAGACACTTTGATTTTGCTGAGCAATTTGCTGAACGGCAGCAAGATTTGGAGGCTCGACAAGTAAGGAGTCTGTTTGTTGGAGGGATAGCCGTTCTGAGAGCAACTCGGCAAAAGCCCGAGATCTACCCCGTTCGGCAACTTCGAGGGCTGCTTCGTTCTTACCTTGAAGCACTAACGCTTGTTCAAGCAATTTATAGGTGCTTGCTTGGAGGTCAAAAAGGCGAACTTTGTCAGCATCGGGTAAGGCGCTATCCCGAAGGTCTTCTAAGAGGGGAATGGCCTCCCACAAGGCAGTCTCGGCGGCTAACAAGTTATTCAAATTTAGATAAGCAAGACCAATGTTGGTGAGGGCCATGGCTTCGTTGTCACGATCACCAATCTCACGGCTGATTACCAGGCTTTGCTGGTAGTAGTCTATCGCCGTCGGGTAGTTCCCCTGCGAGTGAATCACTCTGCCAGTGTTGTTGAGAGTTTGGGCTTCGGTATCGCGGTTGCCAAGCTCGCGGGTGATCACCAGGCTTTGCTCGTAGTCCTCCAACGCCCTGGGATAGTTCCCCAACAATTGATTCACATTGCCAATGTTGGTGAAGGTTATGGCTTCGCCCGCGAGATCGCCAATCTCCCGTGTGATGACTATGCTTTGCCCGTAGTACTCCAGCGCCGTTGGATAGTTTCCTAACGATGTATTCACATTGCCGATGTTGTTGAGGGTTTGGGCTTCGCCCGCGCGATTGCCAAACTCGCGGTTGATTACCAGGCTTTGCCCGTAGTACTCCAGCGCCGTTGGATAGTTCCCTAACAAGTTATTCACATTGCCGATGTTGTGGAGGATATCGGCTTCGCCAGCGCGATCGCCAAGCTCGCGGGTGATCACCAGGCTTTGCTCGTAGTACTCCAACGCCCTGAGATAGTTCCCCAATAATCGATTAACTCCGCCAATGTTGTTAAGGGTTGCGGCTTCGCCAGCGCGATTGTCAAGCTCGCGGCTGATTACTAAGCCTTGCTCGTAGTACTCCAGCGCCGTTGGATAGTTCCCTAACAAGTTATTCACATTGCCGATGTTGTTGAGGGTTTTGGCTTCGCCAGTGCGATTGCCAAACTCGCGGCTGATTACCAGGCTTTGCCCGTAGTACTCCAGCGCCGTTAGATAGTTTCCTAACGATGTATTCACAATGCCAATGTTGTTGAGGGTTTCGGCTTCGCCAGCGCGATTGTCAAGCTCGTGGCTGATTACCAAGCCTTGCTCGTAGTACTCCAACGCCCTTGGATAATTCCCCAACAATCGATTAACCTCGCCAATGTTGTTGAGGGTTAGAGCTTCGCTTATGCGGTCGCCAAGCTCACGGTTGATCACCAGGCTTTGCGCGTAGTAGTCGAGGGCTGCCGGATAATTCCTCAGCAAGCCATTCACTTCGCCAATGCTGTCGAGGATAGTGGCTTCGGTAGCGCGATCACCGAGCTCACGGCTGATCACCAGGCTTTGATTGAAGTACTCCAATGCCGTTGGATAGTTCGCCCGCAAGCCATTCATAAGGCCAATGGCGGTGAGAGTCTTAGCCTCATTGGCGCGATCGCCATTGGCCCAATAAAACGCTAGGCTTTGCTCATAGCACTCCAACGCCGTTGAATAGTTCTCTAAGAGGCTATTCACAAGGCCAAGGCCAAAAAGGGTCTGAGCCTCGTTTGCGCGATCGCCAATGGCCCGGTAAATCGCCAGCGCCGCCTGCCACGACTGCAACGCCTCGTTGAACTGGCTGTCTGTGTACTGTTGAAGTCCCTGCTGCAACAGCTGATCGGCTTCGGCCTGGCGCGATGGGTCTGGCTGGGTCTGGGCCCAGGCCGACGGCAACTCGCCCCCATAGGGTGAACCAATCATCGTGGGTACGGTCACAGCAACCAGTAGCAATAGCCATTTCAAAGGGGGGCGCATCTAAAAACCTGGGGTGAGGTTGCACTGTAGAGTTCTACATCCGATTTAACCAACAATCCGGGTTCGGGGGCGATTTTGCCTCAAAAGTTTCCGCTTTTGAGCACCTACTCGCCGTAAGGTTGTACTGTTGCTCCCAAAAAAGCTGTGGTTAGGTCACAACGCCCAAGGCTTCCGTGTCCGCTCGTCCCTAACTCTGAAGCGTTTGCAGAGGGTTAACAGTCACTACTCTGCCGCCCCAATCAAGGTAAATGCCGCCCAATCTCTTGGGTCTGAATTGGTTCTCATGGTTGCCAACATGGCCTGGCGTAAGGCTTGCGCTTTATCTTGCCCCTGCTGCATTAGGCGATAAAACTCGGTCATCAGCTCAGCCGTAGGGACATCAGGCACCGACCATAGCGACACCACCACGCTGGAGCTGCCAGCGGTAATCAATGCCCGCGACAGACCAATCACCCCGTCGCCCGTAATCCGTCCCTGCCCTGTATCACAGGCGCTGAGCACCACCAGATTGGCCTGAAGCCTGAGCTTGAGAATTTCATCAACCGTGAGCAGGCCATCGTTGCGCTCATCAGGTGCCAGGGCGATCGCACCCGGTATGCCAGTGCCAAAATCGTCCAACAGCCCATGGGTAGCCAGGTGAATAATGCCAGCATCAGCCATTTGAGCCGTGACCGTTGTCTCGGTTGCCTCAGAACCCACTAAAGCGCTGGTATTTAGAACAGCGGCGATCGCCTGAGCTTCCCGTTCGGCCCCCGGCAGAGGTGCCAGGCGTAGCGGCTCACCAAACTCCCGCTGGGGGACGGGCATGGTAGGGTTGCCAATTACCAGTGCCTCACTGAAATTGGGTTGCGAATGCTGCTGCGCCATCAGGGCCAACACCTGAATTGCCGGGGCGGATAGCAAAGTGTGTCGCTGGATCAAATAGTCGCCGGTTTCGGCTTTGAGGGCAGCAAAGGGCACCAAAAAGAGCTGCCCCTGGGGAATAATCACCACCGGGGCCGCAGCGTCGGTGGGCAACACCTCAGCGATCGGGGCGATCAGAAGCTGATAGAGTTGGCGCAGTTCGGGGTCAGGGTCAAGCGCCTCGGCAGCACCGTCAATGGGTTCAAAGCCGCCTCGCCCACCCACCCCCAAGGCTCTGCGGCTGTGGCTCACCAACTGTAACAGCGAGGTCTGCTGGCTTTGCCACAGCGGCTTCAGATCAACCGATTGAAACGTCACCTCCCCCGCCGGGCTCACCACCCAAATGTAGAGCTCTGATTCGTGCAGTTGCGGCCTGCCCTGAATATTGAAGGTGTCGTACTGAATCGCATATTCCACCAGGGTGGCGTTGTGGCGACGGGCCGTGGCCTGAATTTGCGCCAGGGAAAACGGGCCAGGGGTTGCGGGCAAAGCCGTCCCTGGCGAGCGGGTGCGGGCTAGCAGGGCAGCAAACGCCTGGGCGCGACCCCGTTCAGCAATTTCCAGTGCCGCAGCGGGCTGATGTTGGGCAATCAGCACCTTTTGCAAGTTGCGATAGGTCTCATCCTGAATGCCGGTGATGGCAATGAGTTCGGCATCAGCCAGCCCCTCACGCAGAGCCTCCCACAGGGCCATGCTCTGCCGAAACGAGGTTTCGGCCTGGGCCAACTGGCCCAGGCGAAACTCAGCCAGGCCAAGGCTATTGAGGGCCAACCCCTGGAGCTTGCGATCGCCATCCTCCCGAGCCAGATCTAAACTTTGCTGGTGATAGGTTGCTGCCTGAGCGTCGCTGGCTTGGGCATAGGCGATGTTGCCCAGGTTGCGCAGGGCATAAAACTGGCTGGGCCGGTCGGCAATGGCCGTGGCGATCGCCAAACTTTGCTGCTGATAGTCGCTGGCCCTGGGGTAATCTCCCAGGGCGAGATAGGCATTGCCAATGTTGCTCAAGGCAGCGGCTTCTGCGGCCTGGTTGTGGCTGCGGCGGGCCTCGGTCAGGGCCTGTTCGTGGAAGGCAATGGCCTGGGTGAAGTTGCCCTGCCCTTTGCCAGCAATGCCCAGGCCGCTGCTAGCGGCACCAATGCCCGCCTCATCCCCCAGTGTTTGGGCGATCGCCAGGCTCTGCTGTTGGTATTCCATGGCCTGGCCAAAATCGCCTAGGGAGTAGTAGAGATTTCCCAGGGCGTTGAGAATGATCATCGCCCCCTGGGGGTTATTGGTAGCCTGGGCGATCGCCAGGCTACGGTTTAAGTAATCTGCCGCCTGGCGGTAATTTCCCTGGATTTGAGCCAGAGTGCCCAGGTTGCTCAGGGCTCCGGCCTCCCCTTCGCGATAGTTGACCCGTTGGGCGAGGGTGAGGGTCTCTTGCCAAGTTTGTTCAGCCGCCTGAAAGTCATTGGCCTGGTAGTGCTGAATGCCCTCGGTCAGCAGGCGATTAGTTTGCTCTTCATACTGGCGATCGATAGTGCCTGCCAGGGTGCTCAGGCTTCGTTCTTGATAGTTAAAAGCCATCTCGTTGTCACCCAGGGCGTCGTAGATACTGCCTAGGCTTTCATCGGTCACCGTCCACCAGGTTGGCGGTAGTTGTTGCCGCACCATTTGGGCAGACATTTGCTGCTCTAAGGCTTGGGCATAGGCTACCAGCGCGTCGTACACGCCATCCCCTGGGGAACGGTCTGGAGGTGCCCCCGACGCTGTGCCCGCCCTCTGATCAATAGCCAAGCTCTGATCTCGGTAGCTGGCGGCTCGGTCTACCTCTCCCAGGTCGAGATAGACATACCCCAAGCCCTTGAGCGCAGTAACTTCGCCGCTAGCATCCCCGCTGGTGCGGGCCAGGGCCAGACTCGCTTCGTAGGCCCCAATGGCCTGGGGATAGTCCTCTAGCTGCCGGTACACCATCCCCAAATGGTTGAGTACCAGGGTTTCTAAGGCAGGCTGATCGATCGCCTGATACAGAGCGCGGGCCTGTTGCCAAGAGTCACGCGCGGCCATTAGTTCATTGCGATCAAGTTGATCTCTGATGCCCGCCTGGCCAAGAATGAAGGGCTCTTCGGGGAAGGGAAGCGGCGGGGAAACGTCATCGTCGCGCTGAGGAAGGGGAAAGGGAGCTAACCCGATGGCACGGGCGAAGTGATCAAGCCCGATGGTGAATAAGCGATTGGCTTCTAATTGGCGAGGGTCATGGCGGTTTGAAGGCAAGGGTTCAGATGGTTGGGACAGTGCGGGCAGAGGCATAGCGGCAGATCCCCCCAAGAGTAGCGAGAGAATGAGAGAAGCGCGGAAGAAACCACTGTGACGGTTCATGGGCCAAGCACCTACAACCCATTGCCAATCAAAATAAACGGTGCCCAGTAGTAGGGGTGGGCCAAGCCTACCGACTCATCGCTTACATCGGGATTGACCAAGCCGCCCCGATCGATGCCGAGAGTTGTGAAACGCTGATCGAGAGTCGTCTCACCTAAAAGCAGACTGAGTTGGGCCTGGCGTAGGGCCTCGGCCTTGGTCACTTGCCCGGTGGCCAGCAGGGTGTAGAAGCGCTGCATCAGCAGGCTGGTACCCGCATCATTGACTTTCCAGAGGGTTGCGAGGACAGCTTCGGCTTTGTTTCGACCCAAAAAGTAGGAGCTAACGCCAGCAATTTCGGTGCCATCCAGGGCTTCACCGCCCAGGGCCGTCTGGCAAGCGGAGAGCACCACCAGATGCAGGTTTCTAAACTGACTGTCGAGGGCACCAATTTGATCTATGGTGAGGCGATCGCCGGTACCCGAGAGAATATACGAGGCATCTTTAATATTGGGCACAAACTCGGCATGGGTGGCAATGTGCAGAATGCGGGCTCGCCGGACGTTTTGGCTCAGGGCTTCAAAGGTGAACTGGTCGTTGAGAAAAACCTGGCCGGGGTAAATTCCTGTTGGATCGTCGGCTCCGGTTCTCACGGCCTGATCTAGCTCTGCACCGACGTTGGGCAGGGCGCTGTAGCCCGGCACTGGCTGAGTCAGACCCAAGGCCAAGGCAGAGACGGTATCGACATCGCCTAGCCGCTCGGTGGTGTCGGTGAGGGCCGCCGACAGGATGGTGGAGACGGTGTAGTTCTCAATCAAATACTGGCTGCCGTCGTAGAGAGCAGCCATGGGCAGATAGCGGGTAGTGCGGTCTTGGGCAAAGATGAGGTGGCGAATGGCGTTTTTGTCGAGTTCTGACTTCAGCGGTGCAATGAGCCAGCCATAGAGCTGCTGAGAAACAGCCTTGAACTCGTTGTAGGACTGGGCATCTTGCTGTTCTAGCAGTTCCCGAAACCGCAGCGCCGCCCGGCCCAGTTCCGCCTGGCCCACGGGCACTTCCACGCTACCCACCACGCCGCCTGTCGCTGTCCACAGCAGCCACAGTCGATCTTCGAGCACTACAGGGTAGATCAACACCGTGCCGGGCTGGGCGTTGACTAAATCGAGGGCATCGCTAGCTAGATCAGCCGGGTCGTAGAATACGTCATCTTGGGATCGGTTTTGCCGCACGGTCTGCTCAAAGGTGGCGACGGTTTGGTTGTACTGACGCTCTAGGGCGATCTGCTGGTCGTAGAGAGTTTGGGGGCAGTTGGGGTCGCAGGCGGCAATCTCGGCGCCTAGGGCGATTAGGCTGCCGTGGGCATCGACGACGGGCTGCTCGGCGGGGTCGTAGGTGAGGGTGCCGCCGGAGTAACTGGCGCGGGTGAATTCGCGCAGTTCTTCAACCTTCAACAGTTCTAACACCTGCTGGGCTTCGAGAATGCGGCCCTGGTCTAGCAGCAGGTCGGTGAGGGTGCGATAGGACTTGGCCACGGTCTCGGTGTAAGAGTCTTGTAAGGCTTGATCGAGAACACGATTGTCAGTGCGGATTATTTCCAAGGTGTTGACGGCAGCCTTCAGAAAAATAATTGCCAACTCCGGCTGATTCTGCGCCATATAATCAACGCCGATGTTGCCGAGGGTTGCCGCTTCACCGGCGCGATCGCCAATCTCCTGAGTGATCCCCAGGCTTTGCTGGTAGGAGTCGAGGGCCGCTGGATAGTTCCCCAACAAGCTATTCACAACGCCGATGTTGTTGAGGGTTTGGGCTTCGGTGACGCGGTTGCCCATCTCTCGTGAGATCTCCAGGCTTTGCTGGTAATAGTCGAGGGCCGCCGGATAGTTCCCCAACGATTGATGCACAGTACCGATGTTGCCGAGGGCTGAGTTTTCGCTTGCGCGGTTGCCAATCTCCCATGAGATCACCAGGCTTTGCTGGTAATAGTCGAGGGCCGCCGGATAGTTCCCCAGCAA
>QBLT01000041.1:8886-24465 GCA_003249105.1 Leptolyngbya sp.
CGCGGTCGCCCATCTCTCGTGAGATCTCCAGGCTTTGCTGGTAATAGTCGAGGGCCGCCGGATAGTTCCCCAACGATTGATGCACAATACCGATGTTGTCGAGGGTTTGGGCTTCGGTGACGCGGTCGCCCATCTCTCGTGAGATCTCCAGGCTTTGCTGGTAATAGTCGAGGGCCGCCGGATAGTTCCCCAGCAATTGATTCACATTGCCGATTTTGTTGAGGGTTTTGGCTTCGCCGTAGGGGTTATGGAGTTGTCGGTAAAGGGCCAGAGCACTTTCATAGCGAGACAAGGCTGCTTGAAACTGGCTGTGGTTCAGAAGATCTCGGCCTTCTGCTAGCAAGCGATCGGCCTCGTTTTGGCGGCTAGCGAGTTGTAGATCCGCCGCGTTGGCTGAGGTAATGCTTAGGCGGTAGGCACCGCGCCCGCCCGCACTGTAGGCCTCCACTAAGACTCGGTACTGCCCTTCCTCTGGCAACTGAATGACTATTTCAGCGTTGGTACCATTATTGCTATCATCATTCGTAGCAATGCGTTTCCCTGCGGCATCTTCCAAAATTAAGTAGGTGTCAAATGCCGTGCTGTCTAGGGTAATTTTGACAATCTGCCTCGCTTCTCCCTGAAAGAAATGTTCGTCATATAAATATTCGTCATAGAGGCTGCCATCGTCGGGGCTGGCATCACCTTCAGCCAGGGTTCCAGTCTGCTCAAGCAACACAGTCTGATTCGCCGAGTTTTGTTTAAGCAAAGACTGCGGTATCGCGGCCTTCGATGAAGGGGGTGGGTTGAGAGGGTTTAGGGCACCCGTTTTTTGAGGCTCAGTTTTGCGTTCCTGCGCCAGGGCTGGCGGTGCCCCCACAGCGCCAGGCCACCCCGATGCCAGAGGCAAACCAACCGCCAATAACAGCAATAGACATTTCAAAGAAGGGCGCATCTAAGAACCTGAGGGCGAGGTTGCATTGCAGAGTTCTACACCTGGTTTAACCGACAATCCGGTTGCGGGGCGATTTTGCCTCAAAGGTTTCCACTTTTGGGCAATCACCTACCGCCAGGTTGTGTCATTACTCCCGCAACGGTTAGCGCCCCTTGGGGAATTGCAAGCGCTTGTTGCCCACCGCTACTTGGCAGCCCCCACCAGGCTAAAAGCGGCCCAATCTTCTGGATTGGGGTAGCTTTGCAAGGTAGTCAGCATGGCTTGCCGCAGCGCCTGGGCTTGGCCTTGGCCGTGGGGCAGTTGACGATAAAACTCCGCCATCAGCTTTGCAGTGGGGGCATCGGGCACAGCCCAGAGTGAAACGATCACACTCGCTACCCCGGCCTGAAAAAACGATCGCGCCAGCCCCACTACCCCATCCCCAGTCAGGGTACCTAACCCCGTATCGCAGGCGCTCAGCACCACCAGCTCTGCCTGAAGGCTAAGGGGAAAAATTTCTGCCGAGGTCAGCAGGCCATCATTTTGGTCGTCTGGGGCCAGGGCGATCGCCCCAGGAATCCCCGAATCACCGATAGCTTCCAATAACCCGTGGGTCGCTAGGTGAATCAGGCGGGCGGCAGGCAGCCGCTGTTTCACGGTAGTTTCGGTGGCGGCGGTGCCTTTTAGGGGTTCGGCATTGCCGTAGAGGGGCGCGATTTCATCCACCTCATCGCCCGCCCCCGGCAACGGCCTTAGGCTCAGCCCCTCCGGCATGGTGGGGTTGCCCACCAGCAGCACCTCATTGCCAGTGATTGGCCCTCGGTTACCCAGCTGCGATCGCCGCTGCTCAGTCAGCCCCAACACCTGAATCGACGGTGCAGTAGATAACGTATGGTGCCGAATTAGCGGCTGATTTCCCCCATCCAGCAGAGCCGGGAAAGGCACCAAAAACAGCTCATCTTGAGGGATAAACACGATTAAATCGTCTTCGCCCTCGGGTAGCCAGGCTTGAATGGGCACAATCAGGAGTTGATACAACTCGCGCAGTTGCGCCTCCTGCACCGGAGCCTGGGGCTCTGCCAGCTCAAAGCCGCCCCGCAGTCGTTCGCCCAGGGCGACCCGGCTACGC
The DNA here is from genome assembly GCA_003249105.1 of Leptolyngbya sp. Taxonomy (GTDB): domain Bacteria; phylum Cyanobacteriota; class Cyanobacteriia; order Phormidesmidales; family Phormidesmidaceae; genus Nodosilinea. Next base: position 10,929 of record QBLT01000041.1, read on the forward strand.
TCAATGGTAGCTTGGAGCGATTTCCCTGCCTCTGCCAGAGGCACGATCGCCAGCTCGATGTCCCCCGTGGGCTTTACCACCCAGCTGTAGAGTTCGTTTTCTTCACTGGCTTCTGAAGCCACCACGGCATACTCCACCAGCGTTGCAGATTGACCCTGGGCGATGCGGCGTATTTCTGCCAGTGTGGGAGCCTGAGCAATCGTGACCCGCTCAGAGGGCAAGTCGCCCAGCCCAGCGGTGAGGAGATCGGCGATCGCCCTGGCCCGCCCCTTTTCTGCCGCCACCAAAGCCCCTTCAGGATCTCCCAACTCTGCCAAGACGCGCATCAACTGGTTAAAGAAGTCACGGCTTTGATCGAGAGCCGTGATCCGCTCTGTATCGCTAGCCAGACGGTTGCGCCAGGTATCGAGCCAGTCGGCCAGCGGGCCAAGGCCAGCCTGAGCCTCAGCGGTGAGATAGGCCTGGTCGGCTAACTGGCGGCGAGTTTCAAGGCCAGCACTGAGGCTGACGATCAGCGCCTCGTAGTTGCCCATTCGCAAGTGGCAACTGGAGAGATGGGTGAAAATCATCGCCTCGCTGATCTGGTTGCTATCGCGCTGTAAAGGGGAGGTGGTTGGGTCATTGCTGGCCGCCTGGTATAGCTCAAGCGCCTGGGTGAATAGGGGAATGGCCTCGGCGCAGCGCCCTTCCAAGGCCAGGGTTTGCCCCTGCGATCGCAACTCTATCGGGTCGGCTAACTCAGTCATTTGGGCATAGACCATATTAGGCCTCTTAGCCACCACTAGAGCATCGCCGCCTAAGCCAATAACCTGCACTAGCAAGGCGATCAACAGGCCCGCCCACAACCAGTTGCCATGGCGTCGCCAATTCATGATTAAGGAGTCTCCTGTCGCCGTCCGCTAAACCGGGCTTGATAGGTACTGGCGGCCCCCAGGTCACTGGTGCCAGTCAGCTGCATCTCTCCAGAGATTTGGTCACCCGTTATGGCAAACGTCAGTGAGCCTGCATGGGGCACCGCCGCCGAGCGGGTATTGCCTTCCAAAAGCTCCGCCAGGGTGCCGGTGATTTCGGTGAACCACATGACATCGCTACGAAAGCTATCGTCGCTGGGGTTAACCTGCATTTGCCCCTGGCCATTGGCCACCGTAACCTGGCTGAAATGGCTATTTCGGTTAGGCAGATCGGGGCTAAACGACTGCCAGAAAATGCTGCCATTCACCAACTCTGCTTCGCTCTGGGCCGCCATGTACAGAGAAATCTGGAGCGGGTTTGGGTCTTGGGACGACGGCGGTAATAGCTCTATGACGGCTGGCAAAGGGCCAAACGCCTGCGCTTCTGTAGCGCCCTCCAGCGCAGCGCTGAACGTTGCTGGCACCGCAATGCCTTCTATAAGGCTTTCTTGCTGCTTTAAAGCTCCAAGAGATAGGCGCATTTCCTTGCGCTGGGTACCCGCCCAAGCCGCAGCAGGAATTGCCAATAGCCCGCCCACCGTCGATGAAAGCAGCGCCCTACGTGTCAGCTGGTTCATAGGTTACCGTCCTAACCTCGCTTTCAACCTGAAGACCGGCCTTGATCGTAGCAAGGATAAGGCGCTAAAGCCCGCGCAGACGGTTAAGGACGGCAAACCCATACTCGGCTTTGAGCACGGGATGAGCCTATTGAAGCCCCACCCGCTGCCGTTCAACCCCTCAAAGCGAACCACCCTCTACAGATCAGAGTGATCCTAATCTCCCAATTCCATTTGAAAAGTTTTCTTGCCCCCCTCAGTTTTCTGGTGCTCCTGTCTGTTCGTCACAATCAAGTCAGCCACCCAATTAGCATAAAGTCTTGCTTTCTCCTTCCCCTGTTCACGCGCCAGTCGTCGAACCGTGGCGCTACCGGCGACTAACACCAGAGCCACCTCTTTCTGGCTATAGCCAGCCTGAAAGATCCGCCTCCCTACCTCAAAATCTAATGCGGTCTCGCTCCTAGCCCCACAGACTTCAACATACTGCTGCCAGAGCTGACGATAGCGATTTTGTTGGGTAGCAGGTTGCGATGCCTGATCCTCATAGTGGGCTTGACTATCTGGGAACGTTTGGCTTCTAGAGTTGGCAGGTTCAGGGGATGCCTCTACTTGAATCTGGCTGGGTTCCCGGTTGATTCCAACCGTCCTTCCAACCGCTCCAGCGAAGCGATCAACTGCTCCTGCAAGGCCAACTCGGTCTTGAGCTGCCCGTTCCAACTGCTCAAGGCCGCAATTAACAGCCTCAACTGCTCCTGCAAGGTCGCCTGCGCATCGGACGAGGTCTCGTCGCTGACGATACGCTGCAATTGCGCGACCAAGAGCCCCAAGCTCTGGTTCCAGTGCTGCGGCCACATCGCCAAATCCTCGCCCAAGGTCTGGACGTAGTCTTCGAGGTGCAGCACCCGCTGTGTGTTGACGCAAATCTCGGCCCGCAGCGGCTCTAAGCTGCTCTGCAACACGCTGGCCAATGCGCTCTCCCATTGCTCTAGCGTCAAAGCTGGGGATAGGTTCTGGTTGCCGTTCTTCCCGTTGTTCATGCTGTCCATAGGTCATCACCTGTTGAGTTAAGGGCACGTAGTCACTCACGTTCTCTTTGGCCCGCGACACCTGGGCCAGCCGAACCAAGTCGGCCTGACTGGTGGTGTATAGGGTCACCGCCCGCTTGGCTCTAGAAATCGCCACATAAAATGCTTCTCGATTCGTCGTTTCGCCCAGCAGTGCTAACACCCGCTCCGCCGTCTTGCCCTGGCTGCTGTAGGTGGTGCTTACCCAGGCATAGTCCACATACTGATTCCCGCTGAGGTTAATGGTAGAAGCCTGACCTGCCCCATCTCGAATCGTCGCCGTCCCATCGGCCTCAAGCCCTGTCACCACGAACCCCTGCCCATTGCGGATTCCAGCTTTGGGGTTATTGCGTGTCCACCGGAGGCGATCGCCCACCGCCACCTGAACCGATTGCGTTGTATAAACGGTTTTGCGCGGGCACGCTGCCGGATCGACCGACAGCACCGATCTGCTGGGTGTTTCCAGCACCACCTGCTGAGCCTCGGAATTCACCGCCACCACCCGGTACTGCTCTCCTCTAATTAACCCCTGGTTCCGATAATCCTGAATCGGCACCAGCACATCGCCCGGTGCGTAAGCCTTGAGGTAACTGGCCTGGGCCGTAGTCAAATCCTTGCGTCGTAAGCTCTGCAACACAAACCCATCCGCGCCTAAAGCCCCTTCATCCTGTAACCCTGATCGCATCGCCTGGGTCAGAGCCAACCGCTCCGCATTAGTTCCCGCCAACACCAGCGTGGACTCTCGCTCTGCTGCCGTCAGTGCCAAATAGTCTGTTGCTACCTGCTGAATTCGCTCCTGGGTGTGAGCCCCTTCTTTGACACACCCGGCCTGGGCCAGGATCTCAATGCCTTCGCTGACCTGTCCCTGGGCTACCAACTCCACCGCCGATCGCAGCACCCCATTCTGCTGCCGCCGATGGGTCTCCAGGTAAGCGGTCGCCATCCCGCCTGCCTGCAAGCTTTTGAACGGGTTACCGGCTTCTACCGCTGATAGCTGCCGGGTATCGCCGACCAGTAAGACCCTGGCCTGCTCCAACGCTGCCCGCCGCAACAGAGCATGGGCATCCTTCATGCTCAACAGCCCCGCCTCATCCACAATCCAGAGTGCGGGTTGTGGTGCTTGATCAGGGGTATCAGAAACCAATAGGCCCGCTACGGTAGTGGTCTCAATCCCCAGAGACTCTCCCAAGACATGGGCCGCTTCCGCACTGGGGGCCAAGCCTCGAATCTCGTACCCCTGGCCCTGGGCAAAATCTTTCAGCACGCTCAGAGCATAGGTCTTGCCAGCCCCGGCCACCCCTTGCCACGCCATCACGGTATCCGGCGTGGTCCCTGCGATCTCCACCGCGCTTTGCTGTTCCGGATTCAGGGAATGGCTCGTCAGACTCTCTAACTGGGTACCGATGGGTACAATTGCACCCACCTGCCCCCGTCCCTGCTGCATCAGGCGGATGGTGTTGAGTTCCAGATTGATGGCCGTCTGGGTAGTGAATTTTCCGTCGGTGACTCTGATTAGTTCAGGGTTGTCGGTGATCGCCCCCTGAATCGCATCAAACCCCTGCAACCCCAGTTCGTGTTCAAACACAAACCGCTCCAGCGCCGTCCTCCGAAACACCGACTCCCGCTCCCCACAGTGCTGTATCGCGGTGTCAATAATCGATGCCGTCGATGAAGCTGATTCAGCTAAGGGGGCAACGTCTTCGGGCAACTCTGGCAGCTCTAAGCCCTTCAACTGAATCAGCGCATTCCACCCTCGCTGTAATAGCCCCTCGTCCACCTCCTTGGGTTTCCGCTTCCGTGAAACCAGTGTTGCCGTCTCGCGCATGGCCCGGTTGTTCTCAGAGCCTGTTGCTTCCCATTCCTCGATCAGCTTCAGGATCTGCTGCCGCCTTGTAGAAAAGGCCTTCATCAACTCTGGCGAATAACCTGCCAACTCAAACTGCCCGTGGGCCTTAGCTTCAATCTGGTAGCCCTGCTGCTTCAGCGCGATCGCCAGTTCATTCTGGTAAATCTGGCCCAAGAGTTTCTGATTGGCGATCGCCCCCTCATTACTCAAACTAAACCACCGCCCATCGTCCAACTGTGTCGCATTCATCACCACACAATGGCTGTGCAGCTGCGGTTCCGCCTCGCGACTAGTGGAATGGGTGAACACCGCTGCCGCAATATTCCCCGTTGTCACCTTTGTTCGCCCGGCCTCGGTTGAAATCCTGGTCTGGGCATAGCGCCCTTCCAAAACTTCCAACGCTTTGGCCACCGCCTGATGATGGGCCTCCAACACCCGCTCGTCCTGCTGCACCAAAGCCGCAATGCTGACACTCTTGGGAGCGCTAAAGGTAAAATCTGTCGCGGCCCGCCGCTTTTCTGGGTCAATTGCTTTTCCTGTCAGCGATCGCCCATCAGGAGCCTGCCCCGAAAGCATTTGACTAAACGCCTCCTGGCTCACTGTCCCAGTCAATCCCAACGACGCAGCCCCCTTACCCACCCACTGGGTCGGGTGAGCCGCTTCCTCGGCAGAATAATAATCCTCTTTCGTGTAGTAAGTCTCCGCTTGAGCGGCAGAAAGGTTGCTCGTGGAAAGCATGGAGAAGCTGGGTTAAAAACATGACGCTCCACTGAAAGGGAACCTGAAGCGTCTTCAAAAACGGTAGAAACCCTGGGGAGAGGGCCGTTGCCCGGTTTTTGCCAAAACCTTGGCGTACTGTGTGGCCTCTCCGCGAAGCCCCCGATAGGGGCGCAGCACTCGGATACATGACCCGAAACACAATTCCCATACTATCCCTGTTTTGGCATTTTGGGCAAAATTTACGAATATCCACATCCCATACATTCCCATTTCTGCAAATGTGGTCTATGGTAGGGATGTCGCGTTTGGAACGGCCTATGCCGCACGCTTTGAATGAGAAACCAGCGGTTTTGATGGTAGCTGACCTCGGTTCGTCAGCCTCGAAGGTGTTTTATCGAGTAGGAGGAGGGTCAACGTTACCGCTGTGGATGGGTGCAGAAGTTGCTCCCAATTTATCCCAATCCGTACTGACCCAGTTTCGAGGCAGTAATCGACCCCAAGATTCGGCCTGGCTCGAGTTGGGCGACCAGGTGGTGTTAGTAGGGGAGTCGGCAAAGACTTGTCTGGAGTCCAACAGCATTCGCGCCAATAAGTCTGAGCTGGCAGCCTATAAGATTGCAGCAGCGTTGGGGGTTGTGGCAGAACTGGAGTCACTACCCCCGTCGTTTGAGGCTATGGTGTGGCTGGCCTTGCCGTTGACCGAGTTGGGTACCCGCGATGCGATTCGCACTCAGGTAGAGGCAATCTGCCAGGGTGGGTTTCGGTTTCGAGGCGAACCGTTGCAGGTGAATTTGACCATGAAGGCCTTTCCCGAAGGGTTCGGGCTGTATTTGAACCGCAAGGGTGAACTCGATGCAGTGGGACAAGACATTAATCAACGGCGATCGCTGATTGTGATGATGGGCCATCGCAATCTGTCTGTGCTGTGCTTTGACGGCGGTTCGTTGCGGGCGGCGGGGTCAAATTCCAACGGGCCTGGGTTCTGGCCGATGTTTGAGAAGGCGGCGCGATCTGCCGGGGTGACCCAGCCCGACTACGGCTTTCTAATGGCGGCGATTGCATCCGACCAACCCCAACAGCTCTCGGTGGCGCGGGGACGGTTGTTTGACTTCAGTGAGCCAATGACGGCCTGCCTCGATACCTACTGGCAGGCGGTGCTGACCTACTGGCAAGACCAGGTGATGCCCCAGCTCGAAGCGGTCAATACCGAGGTGATCATCAGCGGCGGGGCGTCGTCGATTCTCAGGTCGCGACTAAGTGCTTACTTCACGGAGCTGGGATTGTCCCAGCGGGTGCTGTTTACCGAAGGTGGCCCCCGGCGACTGGAGGCGCTGGTGCGGGGGTTGCCCGAATCAGCCCAGATTCCTTCGATGACGTTACGCATGGCCGATAGCTATGGCCTGTTTCGAGGGCTGATCGGTACGCTCGATTCCGTCGCCGTTTAGAGTTTAGAGAGCACGTCACAAAACCTATGGCTTCCAAGTCTCAGCCCGATAAACGTCAAAACCGCAAGCGGATTCTGTTCTCCTTCAATGTTGATCTGGAGTCGGCTCTGGGGGTGGTGTTTCAGTACCTGATGCACAACCCAAAGATGCCCAGTCAGATGGGCAAGCAGAAGGGAGTGGAGGCGATCGCGGCCTTTTGGCGACCGTTTGCTTTTCAAATGCAGGGCCAGGTCAATGACGATGAGCTGAAGGTGCTGGCTCGCGAGTCGTTGATGACCTTGCAACGGCAGATGGAGCTGATTGCGGAGACCTTTGAGGTGGAGTTGCCCCAGTCGGAGGCAGTGACGCCGGAGCTGGAGGTGGCCCTGGAGCGCACGGTGGAACGTACTGTGGAGCGGGTGCTGCAACGATATGTAGGAGCGGGGGCGCTGAGCCGTCCGGCAACGCCAACGTTGCCTACGGCAGAGGGGGTGACATCTACCGACCCCATGCTGGTGCTGCCGGGGGAAGAGGGCGTAGGGTTTGAGATGGACATGTTTCAGGAATTTAAATCTGTTTCATCCAAGGATCTGATGTCGTAGGGGGCCAGGACGATGGAGTTGACGCCAAAGGAACCAGCGACCGAGGTAGGGGCGCAGGCGCGGCAGGCCTATCTAACCTTTGCCCAGCGGGTGGTTGGGGATGAGGTAGATTACACCACGCTTTACCAGCAGTTCGCCTCGAATGATTGGGCAGCAATCAAGCTCGACGACGCGGTGGCGGAGGCGGTGCTGCGGGCGGGCTATTCGCAGAAGTCGGCGGTGGGGGTGCTGCACCAGGGGCCGTATGTGCAGCACCAGGTGCATCAGAAGGGGGCTCCGGCGGCAGCGATGAGTCAATATGTGCGATCTACCGTGCTGATGGCGATGCAACGGGTCTCTGGGCAAGGCCAGGGGACTCGAAGGCAGCAGCAACCTGGGTTGGAGATGGAGTAGCCCTGGGGCATTGGAGTCTTGGCCCGATGACAAAACTCAACCTGTCAGAACTCGATAAGCGGCTCACCCTACTTGAGGCTCAGCAGCAATGGGTGTACCGCGTTCTGGAAACCTACGGGATAAAGGGGCTATGGCTCTCTCCCGGCAAAGCTTCTGCCCTGCTGGGCATTAGCCGCGATCGCATCCTCGCAGAAGTTGAGCGGGCCGAGAAGATGCGCTCTTTGGGTAAACGAGGGGACGTGAACTACGGTATTCACTACAGAAATATTCAGGATCCAGAAGTCGGTCAACCGACCTGGCAGATTCATGTCGCAGCGTTTGACCAGGTGCTCGCTATTCCTCCCGAGCAGCGGAAAATTTAGCTGTTTTGGCAATGACGGCTTTATAAATTTTGAGGTCTGAATCCTCGCCCAGCCAAGCTTTGTAGACCTTGGTGTGGACATCATAACTATGCCCCATTGACCGGGCTAAAAACTCTGGGGGAAAGCCTTGCTCATACCCTCGGCGAGCATAGGCATGGCGGAGGTTGTAAGGAGGAAATCCCACACCGGCTTCCCTAAATTCCTGGGAAATTTTCATGCCGAGTTGGTTGTTATTCTTACCCTCAACTTGGACAGCAGGTAGTTGAACGGTTTTAGCGTCAAACTCCCAAAAGTCTGCCGTCATTGGGAATACTAATCGTCTGCCCGTCTTACCCTCTAGTACTTCCACAAGAGCAGGGCTTTCATTAATGCGGTCAGTCGATAGCCTAAACACCTCATGGGGCCGCAAACCGTAGATGGACAGCACGTCGTAAACCCACAGCCACCCAGGGGTTCTCATCTTGCTCCTGGCTTCGGCGATCTCTTCGTCGCTGGGCAAATCTCTAGGAGCAACGGATTTAGACGAGTACCCTCGCTCCAGGCTTGCTAGTTCACGAATATCTGCCAAGCCTGCAAATTCTGCTAACCGCCTGTAGGCCATGGCGTACCCCTTACGGCTACGGGTGCCGGGCTGAGTCCGTTCTAGAATGACTTGCTTGAGAAGATCTAGGGATAGGGGCTTATCAGTGGGCAGATGGTTGAACTTTAGCCGATAGTCCTTATGGTAGGAATTCAGTTTAGAGGGCTCTTGCGGGACTTTATCCCAGTGGTCTTCTTCAAATTTTTGAATCCAATCGCCCACTGTCTCTGCGGGCTTTGACTTGGGTTTCAGAAACAGCTCCCAGTCAAATCGCTCCCTAACCAACAGGCTATCGATTTCCTGGGCTTTAGCCTTCGCTAGCTTGAGCCCTGCCGGAGTGGCACTGCAACCGGAAGCAAGCTCATAGTGCTTTGGAACCCGACCATCCCCTGGTTTGGGTGGAAAAGTCCCTCGAAAGGAAAGCTTTTTACCTCTCACCCGGATAGCTACCCGCTCCAGGTGCTGGTTCACATCGGCGACCAACGGCTCAATGCTCATGGAAATTGCCCAAAAATTGCCCAAGTTTTAGGCCATACTCACCGTCATTCAGCGCAAAAAGGCTCAGGTGAGTGAACCCTGAGCCTATTATATATCAACGTTTTGAACGGAGAGGGGGGGATTCGAACCCCCGTGAGGTTTGACCCTCAAACAGTTTTCGAGACTGCCGCATTCAACCACTCTGCCACCTCTCCAAAGGGGCTTAGCTATTTTACCGCTGAATCGGGCTTGTGAACGACTCCGGAACGGAAAACCCGCAAAAAACACTAGCGAAGCGAGTTTTGGGATGAGTTATCTAGACCTATAGCCTTTGCAGGGGTACCGCAATCCGGGAAGATGAAGTAGCTTCGTTACGCCCCTGCTCGCTGACTGCCATGGTGCCTGGTCTGACTGACGATTCGCTGGCTGAAAAACTCATAGACCTGGCCCTCAAACGGGGAGCCGACGCGGCGGAGGTGCTGCAATCGCGATCGCGATCGCGCCCCGTCTTTTTTGAAGCCAACCGTCTCAAACAGCTCGAAACCTCGGCGGCCCTGGGCACAGCCCTGCGCCTGTGGGCCAACGGTCGGCCGGGGCTGGCGGTGGCCTACGGCAATGTTGACCCTGAAGCAATTATTGATAAGGCCCTGGCAATCAGCGCCCTCAACGACCCTGAAACCATTGACCTGGTCGCAGGCAACAGCCGCCACTACCCCGACATGGGCCAGGAGGTGCCGGTGGAGCAGCTGATCGAATGGGGGCAGGCGATGATCGATCGCATTCGCAGCGCCTACCCTGAGGTAATCTGCGGCGTGGATGTGGAGTGCGATGTCGAAACCACCCGCATTCTCAATACTAAAGGACTCGACTGCCGCTACAGCGATGCAACTCTGAGCAGCTATTTATCAGCTGACTGGGTGCGGGGTGATGACTTTTTGAGCGTCAGCGATGGTCAAACCCAGCGCGATCGCTTAGAGGTGGACGTTTTGACCGACCAGGTGTTGCAGCGGCTAGCCTGGGCGGAGGAATCCGCCGAGGTCGGTACCGGACGCATGCCGGTGATCTTTACCGCCAAAGCCGCCGATATGATCTGGGGCACCCTCCAGTCGGCCCTCAGCGGCAAGCGGGTGGTAGAGCGATCGTCCCCCTGGAGCAGCGCCCTGGGCGAGCAGATGACCTCGCCTCGCGTGACGCTGCGGCAAGACCCGGAGGCGGGGCCGTTTAGCTGCCCTTTTGACGATGAGGGTACCCCCACCCAGCGGCTGGTGTTTATCGACAAAGGGGTGGTGACGCTGTTTTACTGCGATCGCGCCGTCGGTCGCACCCTCGGAGCCGGGTCCACAGGCAATGGCTTTCGGCCTGGGCTGGGCAGCTACCCTACCCCGAGTCTCTACAACACCCTGGTTGAGCCGGGTACGCGATCCCTAGAGGCCCTAATTGCCAGCGTCGACAACGGGGTGCTGGTGGATCAAATTTTGGGCGGCGGCCCCGGCATTGCAGGCGATTTTTCGGTCAATATCGACTTGGGCTACCGCATTCACCGGGGTAAGCTGGTGGGCCGGGTCAAAGACACGATGGTAGCAGGCAACATCTACACCGCCCTCAAAGACAATGTGGAGCTGGGCAGCGACGGTGACTGGAATGGCTCCTGCTACACGCCCTCGGTACTGCTGGATGGGTTATCAATTACTAGCGGTTGATCGCTCGGTTGACACTGCGGACAAACATAGCAACGCCTGCCACCGATCATGATCTTGGCGATGGTGTCACCGCAGCGGTGGCAGGGTTTACCCTGGCGGCCAAAGACCCAGTGGCGGTATTCGCGGCGACGGTAGCCAATCTGCTTGAGGTGGGTGGTCAGGGCCAGATCATTGGTAATGCCGCTGTGCCGGTACGACTGCTGGGGTATCGCCAGGGCGGCCTCGGCGAAGGCGAGAATTTGTTGGGAATTGCAGTCGATGGGCCGCTGGCTGGGGTGAATGCCCGCCACGTAGAGAATTTCGGTGCGTAAATAGTTGCCGATGCCGCCAAGAAAACCCTGGTCGAGCAGCAGGGTGGCAAACTGGCGGCGGCGAAAGGGGGAGCTCAGGGTGCGTTCTGCGATCGCCGCTGGAGTGAGAGCGGTATCGAGGGTGTCGGGGCCAAGTTTAGCGATATAGGGATGGATGGGCACCGCCTCTTCTGGTAGCACCTCAATGTCTGAGGCACTGTAGAGCAGCGCCCATCGACTGGGGGTATGCACCGCAAAGCGCAGCTGGCGACGACTGGCGGGGACGACATTGGGCTTACAGATTACCCAAATGCCGTAAAGCTGGTTGTGGCTATAAACCGCCAACCCATTGTCGAAGGTGGTAACGAGGGCTTTGCCGTAGGGCTTAACCGCTGTAACTGTGCGGCCGACTAGCTCATCCTCATAGGGTTTGAGCCGATCGAAGGCAAAGAACACATCAGAGGCGACTTCGCCTGCGATCGCCCGATGGAGCTTGTCGGCCGCCCGGCGAATTTCAGGACCTTCGGGCATGGGCTACTGCTCATAGCCCCAAAAGGCCATTAGCTCACGGGCGCGGGCCGCCCCTTCGGTATCGCCCTGGCGGGTATATAGAATTGCCGCTAACTCCAGGTTTGAGAGCGCCTGGGCCTCTAGCCCCTGCCCGTGGAGCGCCAAACCCAGGTTATAGAAAGCAGCGGGGTCTTCTGGCAGGGCATCGACCACCTTGCGGTAGGAGAGCACGGCTTGCAGGTACTGCTCGCGCTCCAGCAGCAGCTCGCCCAGCAGGGCGTGGGCGGCCACTAGCTCGGGGTCGAGGCGCACCGCCCGCAGCAGATAGTCAAAGGCGGCTTCGCGATCGCCCTGCTGGTAGAGCACGTAGCCCATCTGGTGCTGGGCATTGGCGTTTTGGGGTTCTACCCGCAGCGCTTCGCGCAGGTTTTTAGCGGCCTCGGGGTAGTTTTCTTGGATGAGATAAATGTTGGCTACGCTGACGTGGAGATCCCCATCGTTGGGGTTAGAGCGCAGCCCCTCGTTGAGGTAGGTGAGGGCCTGGTTGTAGTCTTCTTGCTGAATGTAGAGCGACCCCAGGGCCTCGTAGACCTGGGCGTTGCCGGGAGCAATGCGGGCCAGATTTTGGTAGGTAGACAGCGCCCCGTCGAAATCGCTGCGCTCGATCTGAATGCCGCCAATCCCCAGGTGGGCGTTGACATCCCGAGGGTTGGTGCTGAGGATGCCCTGGTATGTCTCTAGCGCCTCGTCCAGCTGGCCGGCTTTGTACTGGCTGTGGGCTAGACCGTAGCGAAAGGCCAGGTTGCTGCCGTCGAGGGCGATCGCGCTTTGGTAGGCGTTGATCGCCTCGCCGTAGTTCTCCTGCTGCACGTAGAGGTAGCCAATGCCCGAAAATAGCCGGGGGTTGCGGCTGTCGATGGCGGCTGCCTGCTGATAGATGGCGATCGCCCCGGCATAGTCGCGGGCCGTGACCTTGGCCTGCCCCTGGCGCAGCAGCTCATCGACCTGCTCCTGCTGGGCGGCACTGAGGCCGTTGCTGCTGTTTTGCGCCAGCCACAGCGGCGGCACCGGGTCGGGAGCCTGGCCAAACTCATTCAAAGCCTGGGCAGGCGGCGCTGGAGCAGCAGCCTGCGCCTGGGGAATGGCCGCCCCACCGCCCATGAGCCCGCACAAAATAGCGATCGCCGCGTGACTGCGTTTCACAGGAAACTCTCCTTACTGGTAAGCCAAATCGTTAAGGGTCCATTCCATATATTACAACTTGCCAACCGCTGTAAAGAATGGTCACCGTCGCACCGCCAGCCTCGGGTGATCCCGTAGCATTTAAGTATCAGGGTACACCAAATAACCAAGCCCTGACCCGCTACACCGCATCGCTACAGTCTGCCTACATCAACATCCTTAAGCCGCGAGGTGCCAGTCATGAAAGGTCTGAATCTCTCAGTATTTGGCTACTTTTTTGATGGGTTAATGCAATATTTTGCCGAGCCCGTTGGCAGAATCTTTGGCCCCGACGACGACAACTATCCCAAAACCGGGGTACAGCCCTTTGATGGCGATACCTACGCCGAAACGGTCGAAACCCTCTAGAAAACATTGCTTTTGACAACTTAACCCACTACACAAAGCCCGCTTACTAAGGCAGTAAGCGGGCTTAGCGTTTATGCATAAACTGCTGTTTGGCATGCTCCGGAAGATACTGATAGGACTTATCAACCCAAGAAATTTTGGGAATTGCTACTGGTCTAACCCTCTACCCACCTACTCCTCACTCTTTTCTACCAGCGATTGAAACTGCTCGTCGGCGCGAACAGGGTCGAAGTCGGTGTCGGTTTTGGCCATGGTGCGGTATCTGGAGTCTAATGCAATGGCGGATTGCAGGCATGAAATGGCGTTGTCGACATCGCTCTGGATGGCATAGCAGCAAGCTTTATTGTAAATGGAGCCGCCAGAATTGGGGGCAAGTTCTATAGCCTGATTAAAATGGGCCATAGCCTCTTTGTAACGGGTGCATCTCAGTCTTGCAAGACTCAGGATGAGAACTGGCCATTGAGATAAGCGC
>QBLT01000042.1 GCA_003249105.1 Leptolyngbya sp.
CAACCCTAGCCACCGCCAGCGGCGATCAGACCCAGCGTTCTCAACCACCTGGGCTTCGTCCGCAGGGGGCTCAGTCGGTGCAGCAGTTTCAGCGTTAGAGGGTTCAATCAAGGCAGGCTCAGGGGCAGCTGTCTGGGCGATCGGCTGGGTATCGAGCGGGTCAGATGGGTCGGTAGGGGCCTGGGCGATCGCAGACTCTAACCCCGACAGACCAATCATCGATAAACCCACAGCTAGGGTCACAACAGCGCAACCTGCCCCAGAAGCACTGCGGCAGACCAGCCCTCTCCCTGGCGTTAGCATCTTAAGTCTCATATCGGCCCATAGCTGGCGGCAACGGTTGCCCAGTGTGGATGCCCCTAAGGTAACTTAACCTGCCAGGGGCGGCGGGATCTAGAGCGGGTGGGTAGGTGGATGGATAGGTTATTTCACTTACCCACCTACCCACTCACCCCACCCCTCTCAATTAATCTGGTTCCACCGGGGTGCTCTCAGCTGAGGGTGCGGTTTCGTAGGCCAGAGTTAACTGGCGCAGCTTCTGGGTCAGGGCATCGCGCTGGTTGATCAGATAAATGCTCACCAGGGTAAAGCTGACCCCAACCCACTGGAGCGAACTCAGGGTTTCCCCCAAAAACAGATTGCCAAACAGCAGGGCAAACACCGGGGTCAAAAAGGTCAGGGCGCTGAGGCTGGTGAGGTTGCCCTGGGCCGCTAAGAAAAAGAAAATGCCGTAGGCCAGGGCACTGCCAAAGATGGTCGAGTAGGCGATCGCCCCCCAGTCTAGGCCCGTCAACCCCTGCCAGGGCTGCACCTCCCCCCAGGCCGACAGTACAAACAGAGGCACGCCCCCCAGCACCATGTGCCACCCCGTGGCCACAACCGGATCCGCATGGCGGCAGACGTAGCGAATCAAAATCGTGCCGGTGGCCATCGACAGGGCCGCCAGCAGCATCAGCCATTCGCCTCCCTGCAAGAGGGTCGTGAGAGCCGTGCCCCCGGTGAGCCAGGCGGTGTCGCCGTGGAAGAGCGAAAAAATCCATTCGTCGGGCAGGCCCAGCAGGCTGATGCCCGCAATGCCCCACACCAGGCCAATCCAGCCGAGGACGCCGATGTGCTCGCCAAACAGCCCCCGCGCCATCACCGCTACCGCTAGGGGTTGGGAGTCAATCATCACTGAGCCGAGGCCTGCCCCAGTGCGCTGCAGACCCGCCGCCAAAAAGCCTTGAAACAGCGTGCCATCCACCAGGGCAAAGAGCGCTATCCACAGCCAGCCCTGGCGGCCAATGCCCTGGGGACGACCCAAAAACAACCCCACCAGCAGCACGATCAGGCCCGCAGGCACCAGCCGTATACCCGCCATAAAAAACGGCGCGGTGTGGGGCATGGCTCCCTTCATCGCCACCATGGCTGTGCCCCACAAAAAGAAGGGCGCAATCAGCACAATGGGGTTGCGGGTGAGCGATGGGGCAGCGGGGACGGAATCCATAGTTAGGAGAAGGGCGATAGTTAGAAATTGGCCTGGAGGGCGACGACCTTTCAAGGGCAGTCTCTGACCATCACAGCGGCCAACAGGCTTTCCTTAAGGAATGTTAACGCAGTTCAGCAGAGGGTACTGTCCTCCCCAGCATTGCTCGCCCCCTAACAGGCTATGGCGCTAGACTCCGCCGCAGTGTTGTTTTGGCTACAATAAGCTCTGGCCCTAGCACGCTCAGTCCTAGGGCTATAAACCGTTCATTTCTGTTCGCCTACAGTTGTTGATACCCCTATGGTTTGGCCGTTTTCTCGCCGTTCTCGAAAGTCCATTGCCCGCATTGAAGTAACCGGCGTGATCGGGGCCGCCACCCGTAAGCGGATGCTAGAGGCCCTCAAAGAAATCGAGGAAAGGCGTTTCCCGGCGCTGCTGCTGCGCATCGACAGCCCAGGCGGCACCGTGGGCGACTCCCAAGAAATCTACACTGCCCTCCAACGGCTCAAAGACAAGCTCAAGATCGTGGCCAGCTTTGGCAATATCTCCGCCTCGGGTGGGGTCTATATTGGCATGGGGGCCAACCACATTGTGGCCAATCCCGGCACGATCACCGGCAGTATCGGCGTCATTTTGCGGGGCAACAACCTGGAACGTCTGCTCGACAAGGTGGGCGTATCCTTCAAGGTGATCAAGTCTGGCCCCTACAAAGACATTCTCGCCTTCGATCGCGAACTCACCGACCCCGAAAAAGGCATTCTGCAAGAGCTGATCGACGTCAGCTATAGCCAGTTTGTCAAAACCGTAGCAGAGGCCCGCCACCTCAGCGAAGAAACCGTGCGCAGCTTTGCCGATGGCCGCATTTTTACCGGCGAACAGGCCCTCCAGCTCGGTGTCGTAGACCGACTCGGCAGCGAGGAAGACGCCCGCCGCTGGGCCGCCGAACTGGCCGGCCTCGACCCCGACAAGGCCGAGTGCATCACCTTCGATGAGAAAAAGCCCCTGTTGAGACGGCTGGTGCCCGGCGGTAGCAGCGCTGGCAGCGGGTCTATGTCCGGTCTGGCCTACCCTGCCCTGGCGATACCAGCCCTCAACGCCACCCTAGAGTGGCTGGAGTTTGAACGCTCCACCAGCGGCGTACCCCTGTGGCTCTACCGTCCCTAGGGATGTCTCTGGATCGTTTCTGGGGGCATGCACAGATCAGTGCCCTGGTAGGATTAAAACAGTAAAATGCAGTCAATTCTCTGCCCCTGTTGTTGCCGCCGGTGCCTTTGGGGCTTTGAAGCATGACCTTTGGAGGCTAACGCGTGGACTGGCGAATGTGGGCAATTCGGGGAGCGGTGACGGTACCAGAAAATACCGAGGGGGCCATTCGGGAGGCCGTCACAGAGCTGATGGATGCCCTCGAGGAGCGCAACCACCTCGACCCAGCCTGCATTATTAGCGCTACCTTCTCCGTCACCCGCGACTTAGATGCAGTGTTTCCAGCGGCGATCGCCCGCCAGCGCCCCCAGTGGGACAATGTTGCCCTGCTCGACGTGCAGCACATGCATGTCGAGGGCAGTCTACCCTGCTGCATCCGCATTCTGATGCATGTACAGCTTCCCGTCCCCCACGGCAAAATTCATCATGTCTACCTGCGCGGTGCTCGCGATCTGCGCCCTGACCTAGTGGTTACGGGCTAAAGGGTAGATATTGACGGATTTTGAACCGTAAAAATGACCCCCGACTCTGGCTTAGTGAGCCTAAATCGGGGGTCATTTTTATCCTTGAATTTTTAATGGCGCTTCAGGCGAATGCCCAAAAACAGGTCGTACAGAAAGCCAAAAAAGTCTTTCATTTGCAGCAGACCCAGGGACTGGGGCGACCCTTTTTCGTCGAGCAGCGGCTGCATCACCTCATAGGTGGGTTTGTACTTATACCAGGGCACCGATGGCCACAGGTGGTGCACCAAATGGTAGTTCTGACCCATGATCAACAGGTTGAGAATCGGGCTAGGGTAGACCCGGGCATTCTTCCAGCGATCGCGATCTTCAAACGGTCGGTGGGGCAGATAGTCAAAAAATAGGCCCAGGGCAATGCCCACCACCAGTGCAGGCGAAAACCAGTAGTTGAAGATGTAGCCCAAAAAGTCGAACCGCCAGGCAATAAACACCAGCAGCCCCACTGCAAAGCGCCCCAAAAACCACTCCAGCAGCTCCCAATTGCGCCAGAGACGGCGCTTGAAGAAGTAGATTTCATGGTAGAAAAAGCGCGCCGCAATCAGCCAGAGCGGCCCACCCGTTGAGACAAAATGGTCGGGGTCGTTTTCAGGATCATTGACGTGGGCGTGGTGCTGCAAGTGCACCCGGGTAAACACCGGAAACGAGAACCCTAAAATCAGGGCGCTACCGTGACCTAGCAGGGCATTCACCACCCGGTTGCGGTGAGCCGAGTTGTGGCTAGCGTCATGGATCACTGTCCCCGACAGGTGTAGGGACAACACGTTCATTAAAAACACACACCAGCCGGCCCAATGCCAGCAAAAGTAGCCCACCGTAGACAGACTAATCAGCCCGACGGAAGCTATAAACATGAGAGAGTTGAGGCTCAATCCGCCTTCAGTTTTGAGTAACTCAGGGGGAACCGTTTTTCGAACCGTCAGGGCTTCAGCTGCCACCGACATGATGCATCGCTCCTACACCAGTGCCTTCGGTAGTATACGTTACGATGCTTTATTAATAAAGTTTTGTGACACAGACTGAAGGTTCGACGGCCTAAGCCGTTGACCGCCGATAGCCCGCCCTAGGGCGCGTTGGGGGTGAGCTAGCCGTTTTAGCCTGGGATCCGGTGCTCATCGTCCGTAAAAACGCTGAAATTTTTGCTGGTTTTGGGGTGACGCGTAAAGCCCCTCGGCATTCGTGCTACTATCCCTGTGCTTTATGGCTGCTAGTCTACGGGCTTGATTAAGGGTCCTATGCGGTAGCGTTTTACTCTCAGTAGAGGTCGTTGAATATGCCCCTGCGCAACTCTGTCCGCCGCACCAAAATTGTTGCCACCATCGGCCCTGCCACCCAAAATGCCGACGTGCTGCGGGAGCTGATCGAGGCTGGGGCCACCACCCTGCGGCTCAACTTCTCCCACGGTAGCCACGACGATCACCAGCGCAGCATTCGTCTGATTCGGCAGATCTCCTTTGAGCTCAATCAGCCGGTAGGCATTTTGCAAGACCTCCAGGGGCCAAAAATTCGCCTGGGCAAGTTTGAGCACGGCCCCATTCAGCTGGCCAAGGGCGACCCCTTTGTGCTCACCAGTGAGATTATTCCGGGCACCCAGGAGCGGGCCTGCGTCACCTACGACAAGCTGGCCCAGGAAGTGCCCCCCGGCTCCACGATTTTGCTGGATGACGGCAAAGTCGAAATGCAGGTGGAGTCAGTCGATCTGGCGGCCCAGGAGCTGCACTGTCGCGTAGTGGTCGGCGGCACCCTGTCAAACAACAAGGGGGTCAACTTTCCGGGGGTGTATCTCTCGGTTAAGGCGCTCACCGACAAAGACCGCGAAGACCTGATGTTTGGCCTCAACCAGGGAGTTGACTGGGTAGCCCTCAGCTTTGTGCGCAACCCCCAGGACGTGCTGGAAATCAAAGAAATCATCCACGCCGCCGGCAAGAATGTGCCGGTGATCGTCAAGATCGAAAAGCACGAGGCGATCGAGCAGATGGAGGCCATCCTTTCCCTGTCGGACGGGGTGATGGTAGCCCGGGGCGATCTGGGGGTAGAGCTACCCGCTGAGGAGGTGCCGATTCTGCAAAAGCGCCTGATCGCCATGTCTAACTCTCTGGGCATTCCGGTGATTACCGCCACCCAAATGCTCGACAGCATGGTGTCGAACCCCCGCCCCACCCGAGCGGAGGTGTCTGACATTGCCAACGCCATTCTCGATGGCACCGATGCGGTGATGCTCTCCAACGAAACCGCCGTGGGCAAGTTTCCGGTGGAGGCGGTGGCGACCATGGCGAAGGTGGCCGTGTGCACCGAGCAGGAGGGGTTAACCCTGAGCGATCGCAAAGACAGCAGCGGAGCCCGATCGATTCCCAACGCCATCAGTCAGGCGGTGGGCCGCATTGCATCGCAGCTCAACGCGGCAGCGATTATGACCCTGACCAAGTCAGGGGCCACCGCCCGCAATGTTTCGAAGTACCGTCCCCAAACGCCAATTTTGGCCGTGACCCCCCACGTCCACGTGGCGCGGCAGCTCCAGCTGGTGTGGGGCGTACGGCCGCTGCTGGTGCTGGATTTGCCCTCTAGCACCCAGACCTTTCAGGCGGCGATGAGCGTCGCCCAAGAAAAGGCCCTGCTCAATGACGGCGACCTGGTGGTGCTAACGGCGGGGACGCTGCAAGGAATATCGGGTTCAACCGATTTGATCAAGGTAGACGTAGTGACAGCGGTGCTGGGGCGCGGCGTGGGCATTGGCGAAGCCTCAGTGAGCGGCCGAGCCCGCGTGGCCCACACCAGTCTGGAGGTCAACGACTTCAACGACGGCGAAATTTTGGTGGTGCCCCACACCAGCGCCGACTTTGTGGAGGCCATTCGTCGGGCGGGCGGCATTGTCACGGAGGACGAAAGCCCCACTAGCCACGCGGCGGTGATTGGTTTACGGCTCGGGGTGCCGGTGATTGTGGGAGTTAAAAACGCCACCGAAATCATTCGCGACGGCAGCATTCTCACCCTCGATACCCGGCGAGGGCTGATCTACTCTGGAGCCCTGGGGCCAGTTAAAAATGAGCCCGCCATGAGCTTTTAGCGGGTTTTGGCCAACCCAATGGTCAGTCGGTCATAGCAAAAGACTCCGACACGTAAATGCCAGAGTCTTTTGTTATTGTGAACTATGCCTTTGGGACGTTACTTTAACGTCCCGGCTTAACCTATTTATAAAGCTCAGTGGACAGGCGAAATGCCAGAATACCAGGCAATAGAGCTAGGGCAAGGGCAATAAAGACTTGTGTGTCTGAAAGGGGCATAAAAAATACTCCTCAAGCTGAGTGAATAACGCTTAAGCAAAGACGCTGGGTCTAGACCGATTGTTAACTAAGATGGGAGCTTTCGCGAGGCCGACCAGCCTAACTGTTACAGAGCTTAACGGGAACCCAAACGGGCAGCGCTGGGGTTTCTAGTTAGGGTAGCCCTGGTGGGCTGCTAGGCTGAAGAGCCACAATCGCTGCGGTTTTCCCTCTACTCGGTGTGCTTTGTAATGCTTGACATGGATACAACCCAACCCGTACGTGGTGACTTCAAGCGACAGCTGCTGCGGGTACAGCGCGATCTGCTGCGCATGGGGGCGCTGGTTGAAAACTCCTGCGTGCTGGCTCGGGAAGCATTGTGCGATCGCAACCTCGATGCCGCCCAGCGGCTGCACAGCCACGATAAGCAGATCGACCAGTTCTACCGCCAGATCGAGGTAGACTGCATGCACCTGTTTACGCTCCAGGCCCAGCCAGAGGCCGAAGACCTGCGGCGGATTGGAGCCTTTATGCAGCTGGTGCGCGACCTAGAACGCATTGGCGACTACGCCGAAGATCTGGGGGAGGTAGCGCTCAAACTCTTCCCTTACCCCGTACATCCGCTGATGGGTCGGGTGCAAACTATGCTCGATCGCTGCCGATCGATGGTGGCCATGTGCCTACTGGCCCTCTCTGACCTCGATGCCAAGATCGGCCTAGAGATTAAGCAAAAAGACGACGCCATTGACACCGACTACGACGAGCTGTACGCTCTGCTAGCTCACCAGAGCAACCTGAGCGGCTCAGTCGAGCCGACGGTATTGCTGGTGCTGGCCATCCGCTACATGGAGCGCATCGCCGACCACGCCACCAACATCGGCAAGCGAGTGGCTTACATCGTCACGGGCGAACGGTGAGCTAGGGTACGGGGTTGAAGGTCTCAGGGTAGCCTTGAACCGTACACCCATGACCCTTTACAAAACGTTGCCTTCCATTGACAAAAAGATTTGACAGCGGTCCATTTCCTGAGAAACTGTAGGGTGTAACCGGCTTCCCATCGTTCCAAGGGTTCGGCACCCGCTCAAGGGCTGGCTCAGGACGAGGGTTACGTCTCCCGCCGGGTTCATCTGCGGCTGTAGCAGGTACACTTGGGCGTTGGCTAACCCAGTCTGTTGGTTGTCCTCTCAGCCATAGCTAGAGGAGGGAGGCCAGGGCTCCAGTCTGCAACCCGACCTTGAGAAAGACGCACCAAGGCCGGTTGCCGCTACAGCTTCACTTCCCAGCACTGGTTTCGGCGTCGCCTCGTTGCCACAGGCAGCGTACTGAGACCGCATCCCTTGGTGCTCATACGGGTTGACAGCCTGTTGTAGGCCCTAGGGCACCCCAGTCATGAATAGTTTTAGGAATCAGTCGCTACATGGAACTCTCGATCGCGGCCTTACTGGCAAGTTTTGCCAAAGATAAAACCCACACCCTCAAGGGCCTAGAGAAAAAGCTGCACTGCAACGACGATGCCAGCCAGCGCGACTTGCAGATTGCCGTTGACGCCCTAGAGCGCATTGGGGTGCTGGTCAAAGAGCGGGGCAAGTACCGCCGCGAGCTGGCGGAGAATGTGATTGAGGGCAAGCTGCGCTGCTCCAGCAAGGGCTTTTGCTTTGCCATTCAAGACGAGGAGGGGGCCGACGACATCTACGTGCGCGAGAGCCAGCTGAATACGGCCTGGAACGGCGATCGCGTACTGGTCAAAGTCACCAAAGAGGGCAGCCGCCGCCGCAGCCCCGAGGGCGAAGTGCAGCTCATTCTAGAACGGGCCAACGCCTCGGTGCTGGCCCGCGTCAAGCAAGAGGCCGAAGACTACCGCGCCGTGCCCCTCGACGATCGCCTGCTGTTTGAGCTGGCCCTGGTGGCCAACGGCGGTGACCTGGCCGAGGCCGTCGATCAGCTGGCCCATGTCGAAATTGTGCGCTACCCCCTGGGGCAGCACCCGCCCCAGGGCCGGGTCGCCCAAATTCTCGGCAGCGACGCCGAAGCTGCCGCCGACATCGACATCGTCTACTGCAAGCACGACCTGCCCCGCAAGTTTTCTGACGCGGTGCTGAGCGCCGCCCAAGATCTGCCCACCCGCGTGCTCAAGGCCGATATCAAAGACCGCCTTGACCTGCGCGAGGCCCTCACCGTCGCCATCGACGGCCCCAACGCCCAGGTGATCGACGACGCCCTCAGCCTGGAGCGCACCGCCGCTGGCCAGTGGCGCCTGGGCATTCACATTGCCGATATTTCTCACTACGTGCCCGCCCATTCCCCCATTGATCAGGAGGCCTGCAAGCGCGGCACCTCGGTCTATCTAGGCGACGAGGTTATCCCTATGCTACCGCCGCCCCTGTCGGGTCCGCTGGGGTCGCTGCTGGCGGGCAAGGATCGGCTGGCGATCTCGGTGCTGGTCACCCTCGACGACACGGGGGCTGTGAAGGAGTACGAGGTGCAGCCCACGGTGGTCGCGGTGGATCACCAAATTTCCTACCAGGAAGCCCAGGGCATCTTGGAGCGCGACAACTCCGATGTCCTTAAGAGTCTCGGCATCAAGCCCAAAGCTCTCAAGGCACTAGAGCCGGTCTACGACCTGTTGGATAACCTGCTCTACCTGAGCCAGGCGATCAAGCGGCAGCGGCTCCATCGCGGCTCCTTTGAGCTGAATTTGCCAGAATACGACTTCCCTGCCGATGCGGGTGAGCCGCTGGCCCACTACCGATCGCCCAAGTTTCAGTACGACGACGAGGGGCTGCTGGGGGTGATGGTGACGGCCACCAGTTTACCCTCCCGCCAGATTGTGACCGAGTGCATGCTGCTGGGCAACCAGCTGATTGCTCAGCAGCTCAAGGCGCTGGGGGTGCCCGCCATCTATCGTCTGCACCGCGCCCCCGACGCCAGCGACGTGCAAGAGCTGGTCAAGCTGGCCGAAAACATGGAGATTCAGCTCACCCTTAATGACGAGGCCGCCCCCCAGCCCAAAGACTACCAGCGGTTTGTGGAGCAGTTCGCCGCCTCGGGGGCCGAGAAGATCCTTACCTACCTGCTGCTCGAGACCATCCAGCCCGCTTTTTACAGCACCCACGCTGACCTGCACTTTGGGCTGGCCCTCACCGAGGGATATACCCACTTCACCTCGCCCTCCCGCCGCTACGCGGATTTGCTGATTCACCGCATTCTCCACGCGGTGTTTGAGTCGGGCCGCGATCGCCGCTCCACCCGCTCCAAAGACCCGGCCAACCTGCGCCACAGCTCTTGCCACGGCCAGGTCAACTGGAATGTGCTTCCCCCCGAAATTCAGCACGAGCTAGAGGACGACCTTCCCCGCATCGCCATCCACCTGACCGAGCGCGAGCGGTTGGCCCAAGAGGCCGAGTCAGACCTGGAGGGGCTGAAGAAAGCGGAGTTTATGCGATCGCACACGGGTGAGGTCTTCCACGGCCTAATTACCGGCGTGCAGTCCTACGGCTTCTTTGTCGAAATCGAAGAATTGCTGGTCGAAGGCCTCGTCCACGTCAGCTCGCTCAAAGACGACTGGTACGAATACCGCGCCCGCCAGCAGAAGCTCGTGGGCCGCAAAAACCGCCAGCAGTACCGCCTCGGCGACAAAGTTGACGTGCAGGTCAAGAGCGTTGACTACTACCGCCAGCAGATTGACCTCGTCGCCGTCGGCGGTGGCAGCCAGGCCCCCGAAGACGAAGACAACAACTACAGCGAAGACGACAACGGCGAACCCATTGAGGGGCGCGAGGAAGGGCGCGATGGTGGGCGGGATGAGAGTGAGTAGAGAGTAGGGGAGTGAGTGGGTGGATGGGTAGGTGGGTATCAGAGACAACAGCGGGTTCGTTCAGCGGCGTTAGCTCTAAAACCACAGGCTCGTTAGGATATAGGACAGGTATGCGGGTAGCCCTGGACAGCCATGCACTGGTCGTATTCCCACCCGCACCCACACACCCACACACCCACACACCCACAATGCCCTCACCCGAAACCCTCGCCGCCGCCCGTCCTCTAATTGTGGGTGTCACCGGAGCATCGGGGCTGATCTACGCCGTGCGTACTCTCAAACACGTACTGGCCGCTGATGGCGTCGTGGACCTTGTGGCCTCTAAGGCATCGCAAATGGTGTGGCAGGCCGAATCGGGCATCCACATGCCCCTCGACCCTGAGAAGCAGGAGCAGTTTTGGCGCGACCAGGCAGAGGTGCCTACCGCAGGCAAGCTGCGCTGCCATCCCTGGGGCGATGTAGGGGCGACCATTGCCAGCGGCTCCCACCGGGCGGCAGGGATGGTGGTGATACCGTGCAGCATGAGCACTGTGGGGCGACTGGCGGCGGGGCTAAGTTCTGACCTGCTGGAGCGGGCCGCCGATGTGCAGCTTAAGGAAGGGCGCAAGCTGGTGGTGGTGCCGCGCGAAACTCCCTTTAGCCTGATTCACCTGCGCAATCTGACTACCCTGGCTGAGTCGGGCGCGCGAATTGTGCCCGCGATTCCGGCTTGGTATCACCAGCCCCAGAGCATCGACGACCTGGTAGATTTTGTGGTGGCTCGCGCTCTCGATCAGCTCGATATGGACTGTGTACCTCTTAACCGCTGGCAGGGTCACCTATCTAACGTCTAACCTCCGCGAGTCACGATAGGATGGGCAGGACGACGCTATAGGGCTAACCATGGCTACCATACGTCTAATTGTGGTCTTGCTGGTGTTGGGGGCAGTGCTGCTGCTGGGGGTGCAAAACCTGGCTCCGACTCTACCCCTCGTGTTTTTTGGCGGCACCAGCCAAGCTCTACCCCTTGGCATTTGGCTGTCGGGAGCGGTGGGGTTGGGAGCGCTGACAACCCTGGTACTGACGGCCCTGCTTGGGTCTATTGGCCCTAGAGGCGGCGATCGCTCCACAGCCTACAAATATCGGCCTCAATCCTTCTACGAACCCACTGGTTCATCTGCTGGGACTGCCTCGACGGCCAGCCAGGCCGGGCGCAACACCCCACCGCCCTACACCGCCCCCGGAACCAGAAGCAGTGGCGCGGGGCGACAGTCTGCTACTCCCGGCACCCGAAGCGATAATCCTGCTGACGACGACCCCAGCTGGCGAGCCTGGACTAACCTAAAATCCCCTGGCCAGTGGAGCGATTGGGAATCCCTCAGTCAGGCTCCCAAACCCGAAGCCTCCCCTGCGACCTCGGCGGCATCGGCGTCGGGAATTGTCGATAGCGTCACCACCTGGTTTAGCAGCAGCAAGCAGCAGGCCAAGCAGCAGCAGCGAGTCAACGAATCGCTGCGAGAACTCGACACCGACTGGGATGAGCTAGAAAATCGCCCCTACCGCGCTCCTGGAGTTAGCCCAGTAGAAGACCACCTCGATGACATCACCCAGGGCTGGGAACAGGACAGCGGCCCCGATCGCAACCCCAACCGCGACTTTGAAACCTCCCATGCCCCCCGCCGGGTGTATCGCGACGGTTCGCTGTACTCCTACAGCTACCGTGATGAGAGCGACCCAGCCACCCAGAGCGGCCAGGTTGACAACATCTACGCGCCCCCCGACGACGTCATCTACGGCAATGATCCAGACCCTCGGTATGCCGACACGGCCTATGCCAGAGGCCCAGTCTACGCTGCTGACGACAGTGCCTACAGCCGAGATAGGGACGAGGACGGCGATGACAATGATCTGGGCGAACCCGAAATCGCCGAAGACGGCGTCGTCGATGCCGACTATCGGGTAATTGTGCCCCCCTACACCGCCGCCGCCGAAGCCGCCGCCGCCGAAACCTGGAGCGATTCGCGAAGCGATCCGTCCCGGAATCGCAGCGAACCTGTCCCAAACCGTCCCCCCAGCGACGAATGGGACGACGCCGACGACGCCCTCACCCCCTAACCCCCTACTCCATCACTCCCTACTCCAAAACTGAGAACTCAAAACTCAAAACTCTCCTATCCCCTCCCCTCCATGACCCTGACCGATCGCCTCAACGGCATTAACCTCTACCTCATCGGCATGATGGGCGCTGGCAAAAGCCGCACGGGCGCGGCCCTAGCCCAGATGCTCGGCTACCAATTCTTTGATACCGATGCCGTGGTGGAAGTGGCGGCGGGGCAGTCCATCCCCGACATCTTTGCCAGCCAGGGAGAAACCGCCTTTCG
Organism: Leptolyngbya sp.; assembly: GCA_003249105.1. Taxonomy (GTDB): domain Bacteria; phylum Cyanobacteriota; class Cyanobacteriia; order Phormidesmidales; family Phormidesmidaceae; genus Nodosilinea. The sequence continues at coordinate 12,621 of QBLT01000042.1, forward strand.
TCAGCTTGAAACCGAGGTGCTGGCAGAGCTGGCGGCCTACCGTCGGCTGGTGGTTGCCACGGGCGGTGGCATTGTCACCCAGCAGCAAAACTGGAGCTACCTGCACCACGGCATTGTAGTGTGGCTGGATGTGCCAACTGCGGTGCTGCAAGGGCGACTGGCGGGAGAGTCGGGTCGCCCGCTGTTGCAGGGGCAGGATTGGGAAACTAAGCTGACAACCCTTTTGGCGCAGCGGCAGCACCTCTACGCCCAGGCCGATGTGCGGGTAACGGTGGAGGCTGGGGATGAAGTGGGGGCGATCGCCGCCCGCATCCTCGATCTGGTGGCCGAAAGAATTCGCTCTGAGACTAGTTCTGGTACCGATTCTGCCGTGCTCAATTGATACACTACTGGCAGCTTAATTTCTGCCAACCCTATCGGTAGCGCCATGGTTCAGTCTTCTTCTTCGCAAACGGACAGCATCCACGAGGCCGAGGCCGCCCGAGTTCGTATTCTCAGCGAGGCGTTGCCCTACATTCAGCAGTTCCGGGGCCGCACGGTGGTGGTTAAGTACGGCGGCGCGGCGATGAAAGACGGCAGTCTAAAAGCAGGCGTGATCCGCGACATCGTGTTTATGGCCTGCGTGGGCATTCGCCCGGTGGTGGTGCACGGCGGTGGGCCAGAGATCAATATTTGGCTGGGCAAGCTGGGCATTGAGCCCCAGTTCAAAGACGGTCTGCGGGTCACCGATGCCCCCACTATGGATGTGGTGGAAATGGTGCTGGTGGGGCGGGTCAACAAAGAGCTGGTGTCGCTGATTAACCAGGAGGGGGGCAAGGCCGTGGGCCTCTGCGGCAAAGACGGCAACCTGATCACTGCTCGGCCCCAGGGCGCTGCCGATGTGGGGTTTGTGGGCGAGGTAAGCGGCATTAACTCGGGTATTATCAAGACCTTGGTGGAGGCGGGCTACATTCCCATTGTGTCGAGCGTGGCCAGCGACGAAACCGGCCAGGCCTACAACATCAACGCCGACACCGTCGCGGGGGAAATTGCCGCCGCCCTGGGGGCCGAAAAGCTGATTTTGCTCACCGATACCAAGGGCATTTTGGAGGACTACCACGACCCCTCCACCCTGCTGCCCAAGCTCGATATTCAGCAGGCGCGGGAGTTAATTGAGAGCGGCGTGGTGTCTGGAGGCATGATTCCAAAGGTGAACTGCTGCGTGCGATCGCTCGCCCAGGGGGTCGGTGCTGCCCACATTCTCGATGGCCGCGTGCCCCACGCCCTGCTGCTAGAGATTTTCAGCGATCTGGGCATTGGTTCGATGATCGTAGCCTCAGAGTTTCGGGGCTAAGCTCCAAGGAATCTTGTAGGGGCGCAGCACGCTGCGCCCCTACAGGCTTTTTTGTTGGAGTGCAGCCCTAGGAAATCACCTCTAGGAAACTGGGGCGATGGCTGACCTCAGCCCACCAGGCGTTGAGTTTAGGAATTTGGTCGGTGACGGCGGCAAATTCTGGCGTCTTCGACAGATAGAGCATCACCGGCATGAGATAGAAGTCGGCCAGGGTAATGGTGGGGCCGAGCAGATAGGGGCTACAGGAAGCGATCGCCTCGATCGCTGCCAATGCAGTTTTGACCTTTGGCGTCGCCTCGGCCACAGCCGCCTCGTCGGGTTGCCCGCCCTGGCTCGGCACAATCAGCCGCTGAATGGTGATCGTGCTGATAGCCGGAGCGTAGAGATAGCTATCGACGATCGCCATGATTTGGCGCATGCGAGCCTGGCCCATGGGGTCGGCGGGGGTAAAGGCGCGGTTCCCCACCACCGTATCGAGATATTCCACAATGGCGCAGGTTTCGTAGAGGGTTTCGCCATCAACCTCCAGGGTGGGCACCTTGCCAAAGGGATGCTTGGCCAGGTAGTCAGGGTCGCGATCGCTAAAGATATCGACTGCTTTGAGTTCGTAGGGCGTATTGGTCTCCGCCAAAATCATGCGAACGGTGCGTACATAGGTGCTGAGGGCTGGCCCGTAGAGCGTATATTGTGTCATCTCAGTTAGCAAGTAAGTTTCAGTGCCACAAGCGGCTTCTTCAAACTACCGCGTGATGTCATCCTATGCCGGTATCGCAGGTTGTCCTTTAATACCGCTCACCCTAGCGCAAGCGATCTTGTTGGGTTAGTAATGCCACTTTCAAACGCTGTCCTTCAATGTAGTTGAGGCCAGTATGAGCAAAGTCAATCTCAGGTAAAACCATTCCATTCCATGTCTCGTCATCGATTTCGGGCCAGCTTAAAGCATCTAACCCAGCTTTTAGGCTGGCTCTATGTCAGCGCGATCGCCCTTTGGTTTGGGCTGCGGCTTATCTTCTTTGACCAATTTTGGTGGCTGGCGCTGCTGAATACGATCGCATTCTATTTATTTGTGCCTGTTGTGCTGCTGCTGCCCCTGGGTCTTTGGCTGCGGCTGCGCGGGTTGCTGCTGGGGCTGTCCCTGCCGATCGCCCTATTTGTAGGGCTATTTGGCCCGCTGTTCTTGCCGTCTGGAACCGTGCCCGATTCAACCTCGCAGCCCGGCTTTAAAGTGATGAGCTTTAACCTGTTGTGGAGCAATGAGGACTATGCCCAGATCGCTCAATCTATTCGATCGGCCGATCCCGACATTGTGGGTTTTCAAGAAGTGCGCCCGCCAAATGTCGGGGCATTGACAGCGGCGTTGCCAGACTACCCGTACAGCGTTTTTCATCAGTCAGACAACTCCCATACCGTCGGTCTGGTGAGCCGGTTGCCGATCGCCGCCACCGAGCCGTTCCCCAATCCACCCTTTGAACGCGGCCTGCGAACTGTGATGGATCTGGAGGGAACACCGCTGAGCGTGATCGTGGCCCATCTAGCCCCCAACAATATGCCGCTGCTGCCGCTGGGCGAATTTGTCGAGCAGACCAAAGATCGCTACGCCCGCCGGGCTGCTGAGGTAGAACTGCTGAAGCAGGCCGTGCAGACCCGCGATCGCCCCACGGTGATTCTCTGCGACTGCAACATGACCGACACCTCCCAAACCCACGCCGAGCTGCGATCGGTGCTCACCGACAGCTTTCAGCAGGTCGGGTGGGGATGGGGCCATAGCCTGCGGGTGGGAGGCATTCCCTGGCCCCTGCAACGGGTTGACTACGTGTGGCACACCGCCGACCTGCAATCGGTCAGCGCCCAGGTGGGCGATCGCGGCGGGTCTGACCACTATCCTGTGGTCGCTACCCTAAGACAGCAGACATCTTAGAAGATTCTTGAGAAAGAAGACACCAGCTTTAATTCAGCAACCGTAGCCGCTGTAGGGTGGGCACCGCCCACCATTGAAGAAACTATTTCCCAAAAGTCGCCTTCAGCGATTCGCTTCAGGCCACACCATTAACAAAAGAAATCGGCGTAGGAGGCGATCGCCCCGCTGGGTTCTGGCCCCTGACCGTAGGCCCGCTGAATATTGTCGAAGGTCATCACTACCTGGGGGGTGTCGTCGGCTAGCAGGCAGCGGTTGAGCAGCAGCAGGCGATCGTAGCGGTGCAGGGCATCCCCCCACTCGTGGCTGCACACCACCAGGGTTTTGCCCTCAGCCTGGAGTTCGGCAAAGATCGCCAGCATCAGGGCTTCGGTCTTTTTGTCGATGCCGGTGAAGGGTTCGTCGAGCAGCAGCAGGTCAGCATTTTGCGCCAGGGCGCGGGCCAGAAACACGCGCTGCTGCTGACCGCCGGAGAGCTGACCAATGGGGCGATCGCATAAGTGCAGCATATCCACCCGTTCTAGGGCCACCGTAACCCGCTGCTTTGCCCGCTGGCTGGGCCGCCGAAACCATCCTGCCAGGGCCGACTGGCCCATCATTGCCACCTGCCCAGCGGTGATCGGGTAGTCCCAGTCGATGCGCGATCGCTGGGGCACGTAGGCCACCGACCGCCGCCGTCGCCGCAGCGGTGCGCCCTGAAAGAGCACCTGCCCCCGACAGGGCACCAACCCCAGCATCGCTTGAATCAGGGTGCTTTTGCCCGCGCCGTTAGGGCCAATCAACCCCACCAGCTCCCCCGCCGCCAGGGACAGAGAAACGTTCTCTAGGGCTGGCATTCCCCGGTAGTTGACAGACAGGTTTTGAACCTCTAGCATGGCACCCATGAAATGATAACCATTATCACTATCATCATAAATCAGTTATCCATTTCTGGGAGAAATCAGGCAATGCTTTTACACAGAATGGCCCGGTCAGTGCCTTCGGGGACAAGGCGGTGGGGCACTGCGATCACCCTGGCGATCGGGCTAGTCGGGTGCAGCGGCAACGGCGACCCCGTGGCAGAATCCGCAGCTGAAGCCCCCGTAGCCCAAACAGACAGTCCAGTGGTCGTCGCCACGACCAGCGTGCTCTGCGACCTCACCCAGCAGATTGCCGAAACCACCGTTGCCCTCACCTGCCTGCTCGCCCCCGGCACCGACCCCCACACCTACCAGGTCAAACCCTCCGATCGCCAGGCCCTAGAGCAGGCCGATCTGATTCTCTACGACGGCTACGGCTCTGCCCCGACCCTAATCGAGATGGTGGAAGAGAGCACCACTGAGGCAACGCGAGTGGCGGTGTATGAGCAAGCGGTACCGACGCCATTGATGAGCGAAGCCCACGACCACGAGGCTGAAGCAGCTCACGCTGACGGTGATGGAGATAGCCACAACGAAACCGAGGAGCACGGCGACAGTGCCACCGCTGACGCAGGCTCAGTGCCGGATCCGCACGTCTGGCACAGCGCTACCCACAATGCCGCCATGGCCTCGGTGATTGCCGATCGCCTAGCTGAAACTAACCCCGACCAGGCCGACCTCTACGCCGAGAATGCCAGCCGCCTAGTCTCACAGTTCGAAGCCATCGATCGCTGGATTCAAACCCAGGTAGCTACCGTACCCGCCGACCAGCGCCAGCTCGTCACCACCCACGATTCCTTTGGCTACTTTGCCGATGCCTACGGCTTTGAGGTCAAGGGGGCGCTCAGCGGCCTCAGCACCGACCAAAAACCAACGCCCGGCGCGCTCACGGCCCTGGTTGAGCAGGTCAAAGCCGCCCAGGTGCCCGCCATTTTTGCCGAAACCACCACCAACCCCCAGCTGATTGAAACCGTCGCTAAGGATGCGGGCGTGACCGTTGCTGAGCAGCCCCTCTTTGTGGAGGGGCCGGGTGGCCCCGGCAGTGCCGCCGAAACCATGCAGGATGTACTGGTGGTGAATACCTGCGTGGTGGTCGAGGCGCTAGGGGGGAGGTGCGATCGCGCCAGCGCCCCGCTTTGATAATCGCAAATCCCCCAGTTGGGCAGGGCGAACGGCGTTCGCCCCTACTCCTTCATCAACGGTCTGAGCAATGCGCTCACCCGCAGCACCTCGGCCACTGACCAGGCCTGGGCAAAGGTGCCGCGGGGCTCCATGGGGGCGTCGCCGTCAAAAATTTCGCTGATGGTGCCCAGGCAGCCGCCGCCGTGCAGGTGGTGAACCAGCGGGTCGAGAAAGCTGTGGGCCAGATCGGCATCTTGGTAAACCCGCCAGTGGGCCTGCACAAAGGGGCCGATCAGCCAGCTCCAGACAGTGCCCTGGTGGTAGGCTCCGTCGCGCTGCACCAGGTCGCCGCCGTAGTGGCCTCGATAGTCAGGATGGGCGGGATCGAGCGATCGCAGCCCGTGGGAGGTCAGCAGTCGCTGGGCCACCAAATTCACCACCGCCCGCTGCTGCTCGGCACTCAGGCAAGGTTCGCCCAGGGCGGCATCGGGCAGGGAGACAGCGAAAATTTGGTTGGGCCGCAGGGCCGCGTCCGCGCCGTTGGGGCCATCCAGCAGGTCGTAGCAGTAGCCCAAATCGTCGCTCCAAAATCGCTGAAACCCCTGGCGAGTTTGGGAGGCCAACTCCTGAAACTGCCCAACGGGCTGACCCAAAATTCCCGCAAAATCGGCCATTACTAGCAGGGCGTTGTACCACAGGGCGTTGACCTCAACCGGTTTGCCCATGCGGGGAGTCACCACCCAGTCGCCCACCTTGGCATCCATCCAGGTGAGCTGCACTCCCGGCTCCCCGGCGGAGAGCAGCCCATCGGTGGCATCGACCTGAATGCCGTGGCGAGTGCCTTTACAGTGCCAGGTAATCACCTCCTGTAGCTGGGGAAAGAGGTCTTCAATTAGGGACGTGTCGGCGGTGGCCTGGTGGTAGGCGCGCAGAGCCTCAAAATACCAGAGGGTGGCGTCTACGGTGTTGTAGTGAGGCGCTTGGCCATTCTCAGGAAAGGCGTTGGGCAACATGCCCCGGTCAAGAAAGCGGGCAAAGGTCTGCAAAATCAGCCGCGCCAGGGCCGGACGCCCTGTGGTCAAGGTCAACCCCGACAGGGCAATCATGGTGTCGCGGCCCCAGTCACCAAACCAGGGGTAGCCCGCAATTACGGTTTTACCGGGGTTGGCGGGGGTAAGCGGGGTGAGGTCAGACCATTCTGCCGGTTGGGAAGCCGTAGGGATCTCTTGGTTGACCCCATCCTGCGGACTAGCGACAGGGGCAAAGTCGCCCAAGGTCAGGGGAGTAGGGGTGCCTTCGAGATCCACCGCACCAATAGCATCGCTGGCTTCCAGCACTGTGATGGGGCGGCTGACGATGAACTGGTCGGCGGCCAACACTAGCTGGCTCACCCAGGTGGGCGGCGAGTCGTCGGGTTGGGCCTGCTTGCCCTGGGTGGTCAAATGCTGCTCGTAGGCCAGGCGGCGGAGCAGGGCACTCTGCCCCGAGCGATCGGCCTCGGCCTCGGTGGTGGCCACCAGGGTAAACGACTGGCCCTGGCCCAGGGTGGGGGAAAAGGTGGCCGCGTGCAGGTGGTCGTCGTAGGGGTGAATGCCCCGGTAGATTTCTACGGCGAGGCTGTAGCCGTTGTACCAGGTGTGGGCGGGTACAGCTGGGGCGGTTTCGCTGAGCAAATAGAAGGGCTCAACGTTGCTTTTGGCCTGAATGCGCAGGCCCTGGGGGCATTCTGCGATCGCCATTTGCCAGCCCTGGCCCTGGGTGCTGTGGTGGTGGTGGCGGTGGTTGACCAAGACTTTCAGCTTGAGTTCCACGGGAGCGCTGGCGCGGCTGACGGTGTAGCGCACGTAGGTGGTGTTGGCCCCGGGCTCCATCCAAACGCGCTTTTCGAGCCGGGCATCGGCGATCGCATAGACCCAGATTGGGATAGTGCCCTCCAGCCGAAACGATTCTAAGTAGAGATAGCCCTCGGGTTGCAGCGTGCCGTCGGTCCAGCGATCGCAATACAGCGCGTGGGACTGGCCTAAATAAGTCGCGGTTTCGTCAACCTTAGTCACCAGCAGGGTGCGCTCCAGCGGCGGTTTGAGTGCCGCCACCAGCAGCCCGTGATAGTGGCGAGTGAGCACCCCTGCCACCGTGCCGGAGCCGTAGCCGCCGACCCCGTTAGTGACGAGCCATTCCTGCTGAGTGGCAATGGCCGCATTACCGCACAGGTGACGCCCCAAGGAAATAGTCATAGGTTATCCACCCGTGTTTTGCCAGCGAGGATATTTACTCGCCGCTACTATAGCCAAACTGCGGCGGGTCGCACTGCTACCTAAAGGGCGATTACGCCTTCTACTGCAAAGCTTTACAGAGATTTCTTCGAATCCCTTGAACGCAATCACCCACTCATCTGTAAGACCGGGGAAGTTGCAATCAGATCAGCCCAAAACGCCAGAATTCAAGTTCGTGGGAATTTTTCATTTTTAACTTCTCATTGTCCACTCTTTTGCTGTCCTATCCCCCCCTTTCCCTAAAACTGCCCCTGCCACGAAATCGCCTGCTCAGCGCGGTTAGTTCCCAGCGATCGCACCGCCGTAATCTCAATCTGGGCGTACTTGCCCCGCGTCAGGGAACCGCGATCAATGGGTAGGCGACCCAGCGCCAGCTCAAAGCGGTTGCCCGTCAGGCTCACCAGTTCTGCTGGCACCACATCGTCGTAAACCGTGACGTAGCGCGGGCGGCGATCGTCCCTGGGGTCGCCGTCGGTGGTTCTCAACGTCAGGCGAAACTGGGTCGTTAGGTAGGCCGATTCACCGGCCAGGTCGAGCACCACAGCCTTGAGGTTGGCCCCGCTGCCCTGTACCCCTCCCGAGGCGAGGCGGGTAACGTCGCTGGCCCGCACCGCATTGGTGACGGTGATGGTGAGCTGGTCGGATTGGCGGCTGGTGGTGTAGTCGGCCCAGAGGCTGTCGGGGAAGGTGGCGGTCAGGGCCCCGTCGGGCTGAATCTCGGCGCGCACATCGCCCCCCGCAAAGCTGCCCAGGAGCCGGGGGGCCTGCCAGATGAGGCTGACGTCGCCTTCTACGCGGCCGGTGTATTCGCGGTAGATGTCGTTGACCCGTGAGCCGGGAGCCAGCAGGGCATTGGCTCCCGATTTTTCAGCCCACAGATTTCGCGAAAGACGCACCGGTTGGCTAGCTAAGGTTTGCAGCCCCACCGACATAGCTGGGGTTTCGCTCAGCAGCGGCTCCAGCTGGTTGACAATCCACAGCTGACCATCGGCACCGGCAGCCCCGTCGCGGCCAAAGGAACCGTTGGCACCGCTGCTGCCGTCGTAGCAGCGGTAGCGGTTCGCCCGGCATTGGTAGTCGGGCTGACCAGGGGTGCCGGTGCAGGTTTGAATCTCCCACTCGTGCTGGTCGCAGCGACAGCCGATAGTGCCGCTGCCGCCGCGCCCGCCGCGCCCCGATCGCCCGCCGCGAGCATCTACCGAGAGCCGTTGCAGAGCCGCGCGATCGCCATAGTAAACCGTCAAATTGCCGCCCCTGCCACCGCTGCCACCGCTGCCGCCGTCGCCGCCATCGCCACCGTCAGGGGCGCGCAGATTGTAGTCAACGTTGCGGGGCTGACCGCCACAGCGGGGGCGGTAGCCGTTTTCGCCATTCTCACCATCTTCGCCATCGCTGCCGGTAAGGGTGAAGCTGGCGGGGGTGCCGTCGGCCACGGTGGTTTGGATCGGCCCAGCGGTGCCATCGCGCCCCGATCGCCCACTGCGGCCATCGCTGCCATCGCTGCCATAGGTGCGGGTTTCTTGCGCCCAGGCCAGCATCGAGCAGCCGTTTAACGTCGGCAGCGGCAGGGTGGTTGCAAGTCCTAGGCAGAGCGGGGCCAGGGCAACGGCAAGGGCGCGTTTCATGGTGGGGGTCTCGGTGTGCAAAGCTACCCCAGGGTAGCTACGGGCAAGCCGAGACGGCGCAATCTATGTGCCAGAATTTGCGGTCAAATTTATCACTCTGGCCAGAGGGCTCAGGACAGCGGATGCTCTAGAAACGCAAACTCTTCGACGACCTGGCCACCAATCAGGTGTTCTTGAATGATGCGTTCGATTACCGCTGGGGTAGCGCTGTGGTACCAAACGCCGTCGGGGTAGACGAGTAAGATCGGCCCTTTGTGGCAAACCCGCAGGCAGTTAGCCTTGGTGCGAAAGACCGAGGTCGGGCGGTCTGCCATGGGCCGATCTAACCCTAATTCTTTTAAGCGGTTCTTGAGGTAGTCCCAGGCGACGATGCTCTCGGCTTTGTCGCAGCACTTGGGTTTGGTCTGATCGGCACAGATGAAAACGTGTCGCTGAATGGTGTCGAGCGCTAAGGACTCGACACAGGCGACCAGAGACTCACAGGCGTCGGGAGCATTACTCATCGCTGGGGGCAGCAGGTTTTGTGGGATCCGTGGCCGCTGGGGATGCGGTCGATGCTGCGGGATTTGTGGACGCTGCGGGTTCCCCAGCCCGTTCAGGCTCAGTTTCAGAGGGTTCAACGCTGGTAGCGATCGCTTCAGCGGCAGGCGCGGGTTCGGCAGCTGATTCAGGGGCAGCGGCAGGGGGAACAACCGCTTCGACCGGGGGTAGCTCCGGGCGCACCCGGCGAATGGGCAGGTTGGCGATTAGCGCCGTCATCCGCTGGTCGCTTTCGAGGGTGAATTCTAAATGCTCTTGGTCGAGTTCGACGTAGCGAGAGACGACTTCGAGAATCTCTTTGCGCATTTTTTCGACCATTTCGGGGGTGAGGTCAGCGCGATCGTGGGCCAGCACAAACTGTAGCCGCTGCTTGACCTCGGCTCGGGGGGTCAGGGTGCGGCTGCGGTTAAACAGCTTATCGAGAAGTTCGCTTAGCATCGGCACTGGCGGCTAGGTAGAGATAACATCGAACACCGAGATCGGTCAGAGAACATTAGCCGCGAAAAAACCGGCGTAGGCGGCTGAACAAGTCGTCATGGGTAGCGTTGAGGTCGATCAGGGGCACCTCTTCGCCCAGCAGGCGGCGAGCCACGTTGTTGAAGGCGACTCCGGCCAGGGAGAGCTGCTTGTCGAGCACCAGGGGCTCGCCCCGGTTCGAAGAGACAATCACCCGCTCGTCGTCGGGCACCACGCCCAATAGGGGCACGGCGAGAATATCGAGCACGTCGCGCACCGACATCATCTGGTCTTCTTGCACCATCTTGGGCTTGATGCGGTTGATCAGCAGCTTGGTGAATTTGACATCGTTGGCTTCCAGCAGGCCGATGACGCGATCGGCATCGCGCACGGCAGAAATCTCGGGGGTGGTGACCACGATCGCCTCTTTGGCCGGGGCGATCGCATTTTGAAACCCCATCTCAATGCCTGCGGGGCAATCGATCAAAATAAAGTCATGGCTGGGGGCTAGACCCGCCACCAGTTGCTTCATCTGCTCAGGGGTGATGGCCTCTTTGTTGCGGTTTTGGGCCGCCGCCAGCAGGCCGAGGGTGGGCTGGCGCTTGTCTTTGACCAAGGCTTTTTCGACCGTGCAGTCGCCCGCCAGCACGTCGAGGGCGGTATAGACAATGCGATTCTCCAGGCCCAGCAGCAGGTCGAGGTTGCGCAGGCCAAAGTCGGCATCGACGACGGCGACCCGCTGGTTACGCTGGGCCAGGGCCATGCCCAGGTTGGCGGTGCAGGTGCTTTTGCCAACGCCCCCTTTGCCCGAGGTCATTACGATAATGCGAGTCATGGACGAACCCAACTTTCCTTAAAGAACCAACTGCCCGACGAAAACAACCGTTAATAATACGCTATGGGTGCAGGCTGAGGACTGCGAATTTAGAGGATCCCCCCGGCCCCCCTTGAAAAGGGGGGTTAGGTGAGGTTGTGGCTACAGAAAGATTTGGGGGGATTGATTCTAACCATATGCTTCTCACGACACCACAACTATCTGGAGCCTAGACCTTGAAGGCATCGGTGAGCTGTGCGCCCTGCTCTAGGGTGGCGTTGAAGTGCTGGCGGGCAAAGGCCTGGGCCTGGGCAATGCGGATGCCGTTGCCGCCCACGTAGGCCACCTCGGGCAGATAGTCGTCCGTGGGGCCATCGGGGGCGCGGGCCACCAAATCGGCCAGGCGTAGCTGGGTAGGGTGCATTTGCAGAGCCATAATGCAGCGGCTGCGATCGCCCCCCGACCCTGCATGGGCCG
>QBLT01000043.1 GCA_003249105.1 Leptolyngbya sp.
CCCCCTACCCGGTCGGTGGAGCCCCCACCGTTGCCCATGGTGCCCAACGGGCGAGTGGTCGTAGCCATCGACCCTGGCCATGGCGGTCGCGACCCTGGTGCCGTAGGCATTAACAGCCTGCAAGAAATCCAGGTGATTTTTCCGATTTCGCTGCGAGTGAGGGAGCTGCTCGAAGCCCAGGGGGTGACGGTGGTCATGACCCGACGCGACAATGTCACCCTCGACTTGCAGACCCGCGCTGATGTCGCCAACCGTGCCCAGGCAAATTTATTTGTTAGCATCCACGCCAATGCCATCAGCATGAGCCGCCCCGATGTCAACGGCATTGAGTCGTACTATTCCTCAGAGACCGGGCGCAGGCTGGCGGCAACCCTTCAGGCCAGCATGCTAGCGGCAACGGGCATGCGCGATCGCGGCGTTAAGCAGGCCCGCTTCGCTGTGCTGCGGCAAACCAATATGCCCGCCGCCCTAGTCGAAGTGGGGTTTGTGACGGGTGCTCAAGATGCCCCGCGCCTGGCCGACCCCGCCTGGCGTGAGACCATGGCCCAGGCGATCGCCCGCGGCATTCTGCAATACATCCAGCAGGGGCTGTAGCGGCGAATGGTCTACTGGTTCGACGGGCAGCTCTGTCAGGGCAGCGATATTGCCCTCGCCGTCAACGCCCCCGCCCTGATCTACGGGGCCACGGTGTTTACCACCCTGCGCGTCTATGGCCAGAGCCTTGAGCATCCCCTCACCCACTGGGCGGCCCACCAGCAGCGCCTAGTTCATGCCCTGACCGATTTTGGCTGGCCCAGCCCCAACTGGGCGCAGGTGCGCCAGGGGGCCGAAGCCTTAATAGAGGACTATCCCGTTCTGCGGATCACCTGCCTCTCCGATGGTCGTGAGCTGGTGACCGGGCGCAGCCTGCCCCCAGACTTAGAGACAATGCAGACTCAGGGGGTTGCCGCCTGGGTAGCGCGAGGGGAACTGTATGGGCGATCGCAGCCCGCCTACAAAACCGGCAACTACCTCGGGGCCTGGCTGGCCCTGCAAGCTGCCCAGCGCCACGGTGCCCGCGAAGCCATCCTGCTGAATGCCCAGGGCCAGTGGCTCGAAACCAGTACCGGCAACCTTTGGGGCTGGGCCAACGGCCAGTGGCATACCCCCGGATTGGGGGCTGGCCTGCTGCCGGGGATCGTTCGTACCTACCTGATTGAACATTTGAGGCGACAGGGGGAACAGGTCAATCAATCTCCCTGGCCGCCGGGGGTGATTCCGTGCTTTGAGGTGTTGGCCTATAGCAACTCAGGGGTGCAGATAGTACCAATTCACACAGTTTTGGGCGATCGCAGTAGACTGGATGTTAACCCCAAGCACCCGGCCCTAGGGGCTTTGCGGGCTGCATTCCGGGAAAATTAACCCCTATTCCAACTATCGATTAGCTCATTCCGGCAGATGACGTTAACATAAGTTAATATCTCTCTAATCATTACGGCCTACTCAAACATTGGCCCCAAACAGGTTTCATTAGAAACGGTTGCTTAGAACAGTTCATCTCAAGAAGTAAGTGGAGGCATTAGCCCGGTGAACAAACGGTGGAGAAATGCAGGTTTATACGCCCTGCTGGTCGTTGTAGTCATTGCCCTGGCGACCGCAATTTTTGACGGTTCTGGCCCCGAAACCCAGACCTGGCGCTACAGCCAGTTTTTAGACGCGGTGCAAAATAACCAAATCGAGCGCGTCAACATCAGCGCCGATCGCACCCGCGCCCGCTTTACCGACCCCGAGGGTAACGGTCAGATCATCGTTAACCTGCCCAACGACCAGGAGCTAATCAGTACCCTGGAGACCAACAACGTTGACATCGTCGTCATGCCCCAGAGCGACGACAGCGTCTGGGTTCGAGCCTTTAGCACCCTGCTGATTCCTCTACTGCTGCTGGGGGTGCTGTTCTTTGTGCTGCGCCGCGCCCAGAGTGGCCCCGGCAACCAGGCGATGAACTTCGGCAAGTCTAAGGCCCGCGTGCAGATGGAGCCCCAGACCCAGGTGACCTTTGGCGACGTGGCGGGTATTGAGCAGGCCAAGCTAGAACTCACCGAAGTCGTTGACTTTCTCAAGAACGCCGATCGCTTCACCGCCGTCGGAGCCAAAATTCCTAAGGGCGTGCTGCTGGTCGGCCCTCCCGGTACTGGTAAAACCCTGCTGGCCAAGGCCGTAGCGGGCGAAGCAGGCGTGCCCTTCTTCTCCATCTCCGGTTCTGAGTTTGTCGAAATGTTTGTCGGTGTGGGTGCCTCCCGCGTCCGCGACCTGTTCGAGCAGGCCAAGGCCAACGCTCCCTGTATCGTGTTTATCGACGAGATTGACGCCGTCGGTCGTCAGCGAGGCGCAGGCCTCGGCGGCGGCAACGACGAGCGTGAGCAAACCCTCAACCAGCTGCTCACCGAGATGGATGGTTTCGAGGGCAATACCGGCATCATCATCATTGCCGCCACTAACCGCCCCGATGTGCTCGATGCGGCCCTGCTGCGCCCCGGTCGCTTCGATCGCCAGGTGGTAGTCGATCGCCCCGACTACGCCGGTCGCCTCGAAATTCTCAACGTCCACGCCCGCGGCAAGACCTTCTCTAAGGATGTGGACTTGCAGAAAATTGCCCGTCGCACCCCTGGCTTTACCGGGGCTGACCTGTCAAACCTGCTGAACGAGGCCGCCATTCTCGCCGCCCGCCGCAATTTGACCGAAATCTCCATGGATGAGGTCAACGATGCGATCGATCGCGTCCTGGCTGGCCCCGAGAAAAAAGACCGCGTCATGAGCGAAAAGCGCAAAGAGCTGGTCGCCTACCACGAAGCCGGTCACGCCCTAGTTGGTGCCCTGATGCCCGACTACGACCCCGTGCAGAAAATCAGCATCATTCCCCGCGGCCGCGCCGGTGGTTTGACCTGGTTCACTCCCAGCGAAGATCGTCTGGAGTCGGGCCTTTACTCCCGCTCCTACCTGCAAAACCAGATGGCCGTGGCTCTCGGTGGCCGGATCGCTGAAGAGATTATCTTTGGCGAAGAGGAAGTTACCACCGGAGCTTCTAACGACCTTCAGCAGGTGGCCCGCGTTGCCCGTCAAATGGTTACCCGCTTCGGCATGAGCGACAAGCTCGGCCCCGTTGCTCTCGGTCGTCAGCAGGGCAATATGTTCCTGGGTCGCGACATCGCCGCCGAGCGCGATTTCTCCGAAGAGACCGCCGCCACCATTGACTCTGAGGTGCGTGGTCTAGTCGACCAAGCCTACACCCGCGCCAAGCAGGTGCTCACCAACAACCGCCACGTGCTCGATCAGCTAGCCCGCATGTTGGTAGACAAAGAAACCGTGGATTCTGAAGAGCTGCAACAGCTGCTGGCTACCAACGATGTGAGCATGGCTTCAATCGTATAAAAGTAGGCGAGAGTCTGCCTGTTTAGATACAGTGAAAGGGATGTCTATCTAGGCATCCCTTTTTTATTAGCGAAATAATGAGGCAATCTTTGAGGTTTCTAGGTTGGGCAAGTTGGAGAAAATAGTTGTCCAAGAAGAAGTTTCAGAAGTCAGTTAATAGCATCAGCGTCAAATAGAAATTCATTATCAGAAAGTTGCCGATGAACAGCGAAAAACTATTCCTGACGAAGGGTTAATCGTTTACTGGCAGAAAGAAATTTCGGGATTGCAGAAGAGTTTAGCTAGAGCAGAAAACCGATTGAGGCGAGGAAAATGATTTCTAGTATTCAGCAGCCTATACCGGTTAACTCAACGTTACCTACATTGTTGACAGAGCTAGGGGAAGAATGCGAAAAGGTTATCTTTTTGCTAAGCCAGCTCAAGCTAGCTAATCTGACCGATGATCAAAAAGGCGATATCTTAGCGGAGTTGACCGGATCTATCTGTCATCTCCATATGCATACTGAGGATCTGCCAGAGCTGATCGAAGACGAAATCTTGGCTTTGCCAGATGAAGAAGAGAGCTAACAAATGCTTCATCAAGCTATGTGTAACGGTTTGCAAGCAATGATGGGCAAACCGTTAAGAAATATCGACGCCGATAATCGCAGAGGTTAGGGTTGTCGTTGTTTTATAGAGCCACAGGCCGCGAGATGACCGTTCAACCTCGATCTTCTGCACCCAATATTATTCTCACCAACATCGAAACCGTACCTGGCAAAACCGTCACGCAGCATATGGGATTGGTACAGGGCAGCTCAGTGCGGGCCAAACACATTGGCCGCGACATTGCCGCCGGGCTTAAAAATATTGTAGGTGGAGAGCTTAAGGGCTACACCGAACTGCTGCAAGAAGCCCGCGAAGAGGCCACCAGCCGCATGGTGCAGGAGGCCCAAAAGCGGGGCGCGAACGCCATCGTCAACGTGCGCTTTGCCACCTCATCGCTGACCCAGGGCGCAGCCGAACTATTTGCCTACGGCACCGCCGTGCGGGTGGAATAGCGATGGAAAGTCTAATTGTTTTTGCGGTATTGCTGGGAATTGGCTACTCCTTTGGCACCCGAACCGAAAAGCAGCACTTCCGCCAGCTCCAGCAGCGAGAGCTGGCCATTCACGGACTGATGCTCAGTACAGCTGGGGCTAAAGTGTCTCTGCCTAAGGCCCACCAGGCAGAACTATTCACCGGCAGCGTTGTGATATCGTCGGACTTTTTTAAGACATTCATCGCGGGGGTCTTAAGTTTCTTTGGCGGGCGCATTACGGTTTACGAAAGCCTGCTTGAACGGGGCCGCCGCGAGGCCCTGTTGCGGATGGAAGAGTCGGCCCTGGCCTGGGGCGCAGACCAGGTGGTCAATATCCGCATTCAAACCGCTGAGCTGAGCGGCAACAACGGCAATGGAGTTGTTGCCCTCGAGGTGATTGCCTACGGCACTGGCGTTCGCTAGTCTGCTGGGCAAGTTGGCCTCATCGCTAGCTTGCCCTAAACCATTTCCACGGCGGCAACTAGTCCAAAGACGATAAACAAGAGCCCGCCAGCGGTCGTCAGCCAGCGCTCTGAAATGCGCCCAGCGATCAGTTTGCCGCAGGCAACGGCGATCGCAGCACACACCGCATGGCCCAGGGTTGCCCCCAGCACCACGCCCACCGGATGGTTAGCCGCCGCCAGGGCAATGGTGGCGAACTGGGTGCGATCGCCCCACTCAGCTACAAAAGTCAGGCTAAAAGATTGAATCAGCACGGCTTTGACCGACCATTTTTTGACCTCAGCCTCACTTTCTTCGACGGCCTCTAGGGCCTCGGCCTGCTCATCCGCCAAGCTGCCGCCCCCGACCATGCGGCTGGCGTCGTACAGCAGCTTGAGGCCAAAGCCTAAAAATAGAGTTACGGTTAACCCCTGAACGTAGTGCTCAGGAAAAATAGTGACGGCCTGACCAATTGCTACCGACAAAACCGTCATGACAAATAGCGCGGCGGTAACCCCCAAAAACACCCAGCGACGGGGGTGCCGGGTGGCTAAAATCATGCCGATAAAAAAGGTTTTATCCCCTAACTCAGATAGGGTGATGAATAGTAAGCCAGCGGTAAATCCGGTCAGTGGGTGCATGCTCGTCTCCAGGACTACAAAGCCTGAGCGGGCATGATGGACGATCGCAAGAACTCCACCAAGCCCACGTCAGTTGTGGACTCAGTGAAGGTCTCGCTTGCGAATGCACGGCTTTAATTCACGGTGCTAGTTCACCATCTGAACCAGGCTCATCGCCAGTATGTTGATTCAGATGTTTGGGTCAAAACCCAAAGCTACTCCCCTTCATGACTTAAACCATATCACGAAGAGGGGCTTTGAGCATAATTGAAAATACCGATTGAAATCATAAGAATCAAGTTCTATATTTCATAATTTGCTCATTTTTGAAATCACCTTACTCCATCTTCTGCTCATTGTCATCGTTTGCCATCGCAGTATTCTCTGACCTATGATATTTTCTGGTAAGTAAAATATTTTATGTTGCGGATAAAATGTCTAAATTAATTCCCTATCAACCTTTGATTTTAAGGCTTTTACACAGCATCGCTGGCTTGTTGGCAATTGGTGCCTTAATTACTGGCTTTCTGGTTTACAACACCTATGATGGTCGATTTGGCTCTATTCCTTTTCCTTCACTGCCGGACATTCAAGGCATCCACGGTACGTTTGGCCTTTTCTTTTTGCTGATATTTCCCGCTCTTGCTATCTATAGTTTTCATTGGGGATATCGGCGATTATTGTTTCCTGACTTTTTGCCTCGACTGACCCACCAAGTGGGTAAACCCAGCTGGTGGGTCAATCTTCAGCGACTCCTAAACACCGCTATTCTCTTAGCCGCTACCTTGTCCGTAGTTACCGGCAGAATGATGCAAGAGGCCTGGCTACCCGCTGGCGAGCTGCACCACATTTGGTACAGGCTGCATTTGACGGCGTGGCTGGTGCTGTTGATAACTTTGTTGGGCCACATTGCCATGGGTCTTAAGGTCGGCGGGGTGCCCTTGCTGCTTTCAATGGTTCAAACCAAGTACCGTCCTGAAGAATCTCCGTCTCTGTGGATAGGGTATCTTCAAGAAAAATTCCACGAGCGATTTGGGCGTTAGCTATTAATTGATAGGCTTAAAGAACGGGTTTTATGAAAAGAAACAATGCTCCATTGAAGGTAGTTGAGTGGGTCGTCATCGGCGGCATTTTTGCCGCGTTTGGTTTGCCGCTGTTAACCTATTTGACTGAACTGTAGCGACTGCACAGCTATAGAGCAGTGGCTCCAATTTAGCGATCGCAGGCTAGTACGCTGTGGCAGAGATGATCCTGCTGTTCAGAATGCTTGAAATACCTCTACCCCGAGGATTTTTCTACTTTGAATTTTGAGCTCCGCGTAGCGGTACTAGGGCCAGTCTGCGATCGCCGTGGTTGACTGCACCCGATGCATGCCAGCCTCCGCAAAGCGCTGATAGGTGTCTTCAGCTTGATCGGTAAAATCGACCACGTCGGGGACAACCACTGGCGAGGCACAGTCGTCGAGCAGGTAAACCTTTTGGGCCAGGGCCGGGTCAGTGGCCTCAATGTCGCTCAGTAGGTCAGCCACCGTCCAGGCGACGCAGTGGCTTTTGGCTTGACCTGCGACAATCACCCCGTCAAATTCCAGCAGGGTTTGAATCAGGGGGGTGTTTTTTTGGGCGATCGCCTGTCCCTGACTATCCTCCATCACCTCGGGGCTGAGCACCGAGTAGTTTTCAGTCAGGGGGTTGCTGCCCTTCAGCTCAAAGCGGGTCTGGCTCTGGCGAGCGATGGTGTGAAAAAAGCAGGCCTCTTCGATCGCCGGTACCAGCGCATGGCCAATGCCCCCCAGCATGGAGTGGTAGGGCCAAATAGTGAGGGGGTACTTGCCTCGGTCATCCAGGGTTTTGGTGTAGTGCAGGGCGTACTCTTGCAGGTCGCGGGAGGCGGTGAGGTTGGCGGCGATCGCCGGGTTGACCCGCCATTTGCCCTGCACCACATCGTCGTAGTGAATCATGGTCATCGGCGGCGGGTTCTCGCCCTCGGCATCGACCCAAAAGGCGGGGTGAAACACCTGCATCGCCTGGTGGGTGTCGAGGGTAGCGGTGATTGTGGTGATCTGCCCCAGATTGCGGTAGATAAACTCGCTGAGGCGGCGGTTGTCATCCACGGCCCCCTGGCCCGATCGCCCGCCCACAAACAGCTCAAAGCCCGGAATGCAAAAGGTGTTTTGCACATCGATCAGCAGCAGGCAGAGGCGGCGGCTATCTTCGGCAGCGGGGGCGATGGAATAGGCTTTAGCCCAGGCCTGGGCCTCGGCGGCGCGCTGCTGATAGGGCACCGACCACACCTCACCGACCCGGCTGGGGTTATAAAAATCGGGCACTGGCAGCAGGGCTGAGTCGGTCATGGGCTGAGGCTCCGCAAACTATTCACAGGTTAGATGCTCTAATTTTAGGCTCAATGGCGGGCGAGCGGTATTGGGCTAGAGGACCAGGATGACTAAGCTTCATACATGCCCTTGCCCGCCGGTTGGCCCCAATGAACAAAGCAACAGACGCGGCATTTGAAGCGCGAGCGACTGCTTGAGCGCAGTGATTTTTGCAGAGATAGCAGCACGAGCCGCAAGCTTTAGGGTTTCGGGGCCTTTTCTCTAGCTGCTGTTAAGAGGGCGTTTGAAAAGTGAGTCACTGTAGCTTTAGTCACCTGGGGATCCCCCCTGCCCCACTTTTGCTGCAAGAAATAGGACTTCTCAAACATCCTCTAACCAATTCTCTAGCCGATTGATTACCCTCCCTTCACGCTCCCTTAAATAATCGCTAAACACCTATTAAGCCTATCGTTACCAAGGCCTAATAATATTTCTTGGTTACTCAAAAAAAGCCGATCGGGAGCCCTGACCATGGCGAAAAAGCCAGATATTCGTACCGTTCTTAAGAAAATAGTCAATCCTGAGGACGAAAATCACAATCCCTCAAACAACGATTCTTTCAATCAGGTTTTAGATCGCGCTCGCCTGGGCCGACGGGGATTTTTGAAAGGCAGTTCATCCCTGGCCGCTGCCGCCATGTTGGGAACGGGTTTAGCCTTTGCAGCCGATTCTACCAAGCAGGCGGGGAAAGCCGCTAAAGCCTCTACCGCTCTGCGCTTCAGCTTTAACCCTGTGGCCAAAAGTACTGCCGATACCCTGGTGGTGCCCGAGGGCTACACCGCCCGCGTGCTGCTGGCCACGGGCGACCCGCTGAAAAGCAACGTCACTCCCTACAAAAACGACGGTACCGACAACGACTTTGAGGTGCGGGCGGGCGACCACCACGACGCCATGCACTACTTTGGCCTGAACCGAGCGGGCAATGGCTGGGATCCTAACGGCTCGGAACGCGCCCTGCTGTGCATCAACCATGAGGTCTGCGAGGATCTGGGTTTTGTCCATCCCAATGGCCCCACCAACTACGGCCCTGAAAGAACCGAGGCCCGCCCAGCGATCGAGATCGATAAAGAAGTTGCCGCCCACGGTGTCACCGTGGTAGAAGTGGCCAAACAGGGCGGTACCTACGTCGTCAACCGCGACTCGCGCTACAACCATCGCGTTACCGCCGCTACCCGTTGCCAAATCAGCGGCCCTGCCCGCCGCAGCCCGATGCTGGCTACGGCCTTTTCGCCCAGCGGCGAGCAAACCCGCGGCACCCTCAATAACTGCGCCAATGGCTACACCCCCTGGGGCACCTACCTCACCTGCGAGGAGAACTGGGCTGGGTACTTTAACCGGCGCGAAGACGAGAGCACTCGCACAGCCAAAGAACTGGCCTCCTTTAAGCGCTATGGCGTTGGCAACGAAACCTCAGGCCGCTACAACTGGTCACGGGCCGAGGCCGCTGGCAACACCGACCTCTATCAGCGTTGGGATGTCAGCAAGACCGCCAGTCGCGCTAACCAGGACTACCGCAACGTTGCCAACACCTTTGGCTGGGTGGTCGAAATTGACCCCTTCAACCCCAGCGCCATGCCCCAAAAGCGCACTGCGATCGGGCGGTTTGCCCACGAAGGGTGCTGGCCTGCTGCCGCTGTGGAAGGGCAACCCCTCGTGTTCTACTCCGGCGATGACGCCCGCAATGAGTACACCTACAAGTTTGTCTCCGCCGCTAAGTGGGATCCCCGCGATGCCAACCGGGGTATGGCCGCTGGCAACAAGTACCTGGATGCAGGTACGCTCTACGCCGCCAAGTTCAACGACGACGGCACCGGCGAATGGCTGCCCTTGACCTTGGCTAACCCCGCGATCGCCAACTACGCCGACTATGACTTTGCTGACGAAGCCGACGTGTTGATCAATGCCCGCATCGCCGCCGATGCCGCCGGGGCCACCAAGATGGATCGGCCTGAGTGGGGTGGCGTCAACCCGGTAAATGGCGATGTCTACCTCACCCTGACCAACAACGTGTCGAGCAGCGGTGGTCGGGGCGTTAAGACTCCCCTCAACGCCGCCAACCCCCGCTACTACGCCGAGGTCAAGGGCGAAACCACCAGCAATGGCAATGTCAACGGCCACGTCATTCGCTGGCGTGAAGCAGAGGGCAATCACGCTGCCACCAGCTTCACCTGGGATGTCTACCTGTTTGGTGCCCAGGCCGATGCCGCTCCCGACGTCAACCTGTCTGGACTGAGCGCTGAGAACGATTTCTCTAGCCCCGATGGCTTGTGGTTTAGCGCGGCGGTGCCCGGCCTGCTGTGGCTACAAACCGACGACGGCTACTACACCGATACCACCAACTGCATGATGCTAGCTGCTCTGCCAGGAACCGTGGGCGATGGTGAGGCCAAAATGGTCAACAACAAGGCCGTACCCATCAACGGCGACGGCGACCAGCAGGTTAAAACCTACATGGGCCAGGCCGCTAGCCCCAGGGTGCTGAGCCGTTTCTTGGTCGGCCCCCGCGACTGTGAGATCACCGGCATTACCGAGTCGCCCGACGGCACGGTAATCTTCGTCAACATCCAGCATCCGGGCGAGAACAGCGAGTCGTCCACTGACCCGGCGCTGTTCACCAGTCACTGGCCCGATGGCGGCAACGCCCGCCCCCGGTCGGCGACGGTGGTGATTACCCGCAACGATGGCGGCAAGATCGCTGTCTAGAAGGTGTTGGATAACGCCTGACGCTGCTCGTTAGGGCAGATCAGATAACCAAAGTAGTGCCGGAGAGGGGGAGCCTGGCTATGCCGCGTTCCCCTTTTTTTCGACAGAGCGACCTGCCGCAGGCCGATGCCCCCATGACTTTTGGTGGACATCGGCCTGCCCGCGCCTGCTGGCCGCTGGTGAGTCGGCGGGTTGGCCGACGATTTCTATTTTTCTAACCGCACAACGTACCACTGCATGGCTTCGCCGGGGCTGAGCTCTAGCTCGCAGGCGGTATCACGCAGGTATAGGGCCTGCTCGGCAACGGTGGCGAAGCGCTGGAGGTCGCGGGGCAGGTCGTGCTGGCGATCGCCCAATAAATCCGTCAACCGCTCTAGCAGCTCCTCTGGGGAGAGAAAATCTTCGGCAGCGCCGGGCATCAGCACGACGAACATCTCTTCCTGGTACATAATGGCATCGGGCATGGTGTTACTCCTCAGGGATCTAGCTTGATCCTAAACGGCTTGCCCCCTGTTCAACTGCGATTGGGGAGAGTGGCTACAGCGCCTTTGTCTAGCCCGCCCTCAACCCTTCAGCAACGCAGCAGAAATTCTATAGGAAACTGTGAACTTCCGTGGGCAAACAGCCCGAATCTTTGGATCCGATGGTAGGATAAAGGAGGCATTCACCGAAATCCCGACCGGGTTACCGGTGAATTTTCGATTCTGCCACTGTCCAAGTCCGGGAATAGGCCGCTCTGCGGTGCCATTGCCTGGATTTTTCTGTTTCAACGGTTATTTGCCTGCCGCTATGGTTCAGACTCCTATCAAACCCAACACCGCCGCCCCTGGGCCGACCCCCTCTAAAATGGAGGGCATTAAAGAGAACAGCCACTTTTTGCGCGAGCCCGTGGCCAGCGAGCTGCTGCAAGACACCACGCATTTCTCTGAACCGGCCATTCAAATTCTCAAGTTTCACGGTTCTTACCAGCAAGACAACCGCGACAACCGCGCCAAGGGCCAAGAGAAGGACTACCAGATGATGCTGCGCACCCGCAACCCCGGCGGGTACCTGTCTCCGGAGCTTTACCTCACCCTCGATCGCCTGTCCGATGAGTACGGCAACGGCACCCTGCGGGCCACCACCCGCCAGGGCATTCAGCTCCACGGCGTGCTGAAGCAAAACCTCAAGGCCACCATTGGGGCGATCGTGCGCAGTATGGGCTCTACCCTAGGGGCCTGCGGCGACCTCAACCGCAACATCATGGCTCCCCCGGCCCCCTATAAAAACCGGCCCGAGTACCGGCTGGCCCAGGAGTATGCCAACAACATTGCCGACCTGCTGCGGCCCCAAACCGGAGCCTACTACGACATTTGGCTGGATGGTGAGAAGGCGGTGTCTGTCGAAGAGCATCCCGACGTGGTGGCGGCCCGCCAGCGCAACGGCAACGGCACCATCGTACACGACGGTGAAGAGCCGATCTACGGCACCCACTACATGCCCCGCAAGTTTAAATGCGCGGTCACGGTGCCCGGCGACAACTCCATTGATGCCTACACCCACGACGTCACCCTGGTGGTGATCACCGATCGCGCTGGGCAGCTCAAGGGCTTTAACATTTTGGCGGGCGGCGGTCTGGGCCGCACCCACAACAAAGAAGAAACCTTTGCCCGCGTCGCCGATGAGATTGGCTACGTCGACAAAGCCGATGTGTACGACCTGATGAAGGCGATCGTGGCCACTCAGCGGGACTATGGCGATCGCCACGATCGCCGCCACGCCCGCATGAAGTACCTGATCAACGACTGGGGCGTCGAGCGCTTCCGCCAGCAGGTCGAAACCTACCTGGGCAAGCCACTCAAGCCCTTCAAGAAGCTGCCCAAGTGGACCTTCTATGACTACCTCGGCTGGCACGAGCAGGGCGACGGCAAGCTGTTTGTCGGCATTCCCGTTGAGAACGGTCGGATTATCGATCGCCGTGAGGGCATTCAGCTCAAAACGGCGCTGCGGGAGATCGTGCAGCGATTCCACCTGCCGATGCTGATCACCCCCAACCAGAGCGTGCTGTTCTACGAGGTCAAGCCCGAAGATCGAGCCGAGATTCAGGCCATTCTCACCCGCTGCGGCATCGCAACCGAAACCGAGATTGACCCCCTGGTGCGCTACGCCATGGCCTGCCCTGCCCTGCCCCTGTGCGGCCTGGCGGTGACCGAGTCAGAGCGCATCATGCCCACGGTGCTGGGGCGTCTGCGCGCCCTGCTCACCAAGCTGGGCCTTGAAGATGAGCACTTCGTCGTGCGCATGACCGGCTGCCCCAACGGCTGCGCCCGCCCCTACATGGCCGAGCTGGGCCTGGTAGGCAGCGCCCCTGAGTCGTATCAGGTGTGGCTGGGGGGCTCGCCCAACCAGACCCGCCTGGCCCGTCCCTACCTGGAGCGGCTCCACGACAACGACATCGACACCACCCTAGAGCCGCTGTTTGTGTTCTTCCGCGACGGGCGCAAAAAGGGCGAAAGCTTTGGGGATTTCTGCGATCGCGTTGGCTTTGGGGCGCTGCGGCAATTTGCGGCCACCTACAACGCCGATCAATACACCCCCCGCCACACCAAGGAAGGGCGGCACCGGCTGAGCATTTCCCACGATTTGTTCATGACCCTGCAATCTACCGCCGACAAAGAGGGACGACCCATGGCCCAGGTGATGGCCGACGCGCTGTCGGTCTACCTGCAAAGGCCGGTTGCTAAGGACTAACGCAAAAAGGGGATGGATCGTGCGATCCATCCCCTTTTCTGTGGAGTTAAGTGCTAAAGGGGTTGGGAGCCTGACTTTGTCAGCAAGTTTTGCCAACCAAGCCAAGTAGGCTCCCGACCCCTGAGTGTGCTAAGCCGCGGGTTGGCTGCGATCGGGCAGTATCCACACCAGCATGGGGCAGACCACCACGGTCATCAGGCTAACAGCGGCAATGATTTCAAGTCCGGCAACAAGAGCAGTGTTCATAACTAGGTTCGCCTCCCAAGGCAGAGAAGGGTGGGCGCGTTCCTTCGAGAGGAGTTCTCTACTTCCGTCCTGTCAGGGTAACGATATCCAACAGTAGAGCAGACAGGATGAACGGCGTCTTTCTTCTGTATTCACCTTTACAGTTTAGCCAAAGTTTCTGAGGGAAACAGGGGTTGTATTACTTCGAAATAGTTCGGGTTGCCGACCTATTTACCCTACTCATAGCGAGATGCAACCTACTTTTTGTGGCTGATCACTGAGCTTTATACATCGAAAAGCAAGAAAGCAAGAAAGGCAATAAATTCCTGCCGATTGCCAGGTCTTGAAGGTTCTACTATGACATTAATCAAAGCTTGGGCTACTCAAGAACTTTACCTCTTCACCGTTAAGCAAGCGGGCCACAATGGCTAAACCCCAAATGCTTTTTGCGGCACAAATGGGAACTTACTCTGGCAGAGGAATCGTCTGAGCGATCGCCCCTAGCCAAACTGCTTTTTGGCTGCTTCGTAGACCTCAACGGTGATTTGGTTCATGCCCTGATCTTGGGCAAACTTCTCAATTTTTTTGCGGGCGGCGGGGCGCACAAAGAAGGGAATCTCTTTGAGGCGGGCTTCAGCGTCGGCAGTCCATTCCATAGATAGAAGCGCAATTTTGCGTAGATCTTCAAACTTCTTTACCATATCAGGGGTTAGAGACATCTCTAACCCAAAGTCTGATTTTGCGACGATGGGCCCATAGTCCATGCCCTATTCTTTGCAAATTTTTCTTGGAGCAAAGGAAGCGCTAGACCCCAAAATCCTCTCGGCAGAGAGTTTTGCGGTCTAGCATCTAACCATGTTGGTGAATTAAGGAGATTGCAGTGATACGGAAGTTCTTACTGATCGGGCTAGCCGCCGTCGTGACCACGCTGGTAGCGCTGGGCTTGTCCCCCGAGGCGAAGGCCAATATTGTGGCCGAGCCGGTGGTTTACAGCATTGATGGGCAGCCCTTTGAGGGCTACTTTGCCTTCAACCAAAACTTTGGCGAAACCCAGCCCCTGGTGCTACTCATTCACGATCGCGATGGCCTAGATGACTACGAAAAGCGGCGCACCCAAATGTTGGCTGAGCAAGGCTATGCGGCCTTTGCGGTCGACCTCTTCGGTCAGGGTGTGCGGCCTACCAACGTCGATGCGGCGCGGGCCCAAACCAGCGCGCTTTACGGCGATCGCGCTACCCTGCGGGCCCGTCTGATGGCGGGCCTCACCCAGGCCCAGGCCCAACCTGGCGTAGACGGCAGCCAGGTCGTGGCGATCGGCTACTGCTTTGGTGGGGCCGCCGTGCTCGAAATGGCCCGTGCCGGTATGGATGTGGATGGTTTCGTGTCGTTCCACGGCAGTTTTGCAACTCCTGAAGGACAAGACTACAACCAGACCCAGGGCCGCATCTTGATTCTGCACGGCTCTGCCGATGGCGCGGCCCCCATGGCTGACGTAGCTCAGCTCGCCACCGAGCTCGACGCCGCCGAGGTTGACTTCGAGATGGAAATCTACGGCGGAGTTGATCACGCCTTTACGATCTGGAGTGACGCCAATCGCTATGATGGCATGGCCGATCGCCGCTCGTGGCAGACTCTCATGACCTTTTTGGGTGACGTTTTAGGCTAGCTCTGGAGTTGGGGCAACAGGCGCGATCGTCATTCCCCAGCCCAGTATGTTTCCAGCAAACCACCGTAGGCTAAATCGACCTGCGGTGGCTTTTTACATGTTTTCTCGACCTATTAAAGATATAGCTGGTCAGATTGAGGGATTTTAAGGCCAAAGGTAGCGATCGCTGCCCGCTCACCAGCTATTCAATCTTGGTAGCGGTTGACTGAGTTTGGGAAAATTGGGCTTGAATAACCATTTTCTAATGTTTCCCCAGCATTTTGAATCGCAAGGAGCCCCTATGGTAGCCACTAAAATTCAGCATCGGTTGGTCACGCGCAGCGATTTTGATGGCCTTGTATGCGCTGTTTTAATGAAGGAAATGGATCTGATTAATGACATTATGTTTGTCCATCCCAAAGACATGCAGGATGGCAAAGTTAACGTCAATGACGACGATATCACCACCAACCTGCCCTACGTGGAAGGGGTGCATTTAGCCTTCGATCATCACTCTAGCGAAATGCTCCGCAATCAGGGAGAGCGCGACAATCACATCATCGACCCCCAAGCTCCTTCAGCGGCGCGAGTCGTTTACAACTACTACGGCGGAGCCGCCTGTTTTCCTGCCATTTCCAACGAAATGATGCTGGCAGTTGATCAGGCCGATTCGGCCCAGTACACCCAAGAAGAAGTGCTGCACCCCAAAGACTGGACTCTGCTAAATTTCTTAATGGATGAGAGAACCGGTCTGGGGCGTTTCAAAGATTTTCGAATTTCGAACTACAACCTAATGATGCAGTTAATTGACTACTGCAAAAATCACACGATCGCCGAAATTTTAGCCCTGCCCGACGTGAAAGAACGAGTAGAGCTCTATTTTGCCCAAGAGCCTGAGTTCAAAGCCCAAATTTTGCGCTGCGCTACGGTCCACAATAACTTAGTCGTGCTTGATCTCCGACAAGAAACCGTGATTCAAGCGGGCAATCGCTTTATGGTCTATGCCCTGTTTCCCCAGTGCAATATCTCGATTCATATGATGTGGGGATTAAAGCAGCAAAACACCGTGCTGGCAACGGGCAAATCTATTTTTAACCGCACCTCTAAAACCAACATTGGCAAACTCATGCTCAAGTATGGCGGCGGCGGGCACGATGCCGCTGGTACCTGCTAAATCGACAACGATCGGGCCGAGCAGGTTTTAGCCGACTTGATTGCTCAAATCAATGCAGATGGTTGAGGCGCATCTCTAAGAATGCGTCTTTGACAAGCACACCTACCCCTATGACCCGTGCGTGTGGTATTTAGCGGCAGGTGTGTTTTGCTGTAATTGTTGAGGTTCTTAGCCATCTCCCATTGGGCGTTTCCTGTTCATGTTTGAGGAAAACAAGAAGCGCCGACTTTTTCCGACCTATTCCATCCCGAGATATGGCTACGCTTCAAATGAGCCTTTACCGCTGTCGTTTTGGGTAAGATTATGGATCACTTTTCAACCCTGATTTTGCTGCTGCGCGATCGCCCCACCTTCCTAGAAGAAGTCCGCCAGGGCAAAAAGATTGAGTCTAAAATTTTGTCGCTGCTAGTGGTCAGCTCGCTGTTTTTTGCTATCTATGGGGCCATTATCGGCTCGTCGAGCGGCTGGCAACAACTGCTGGTATCGATGGTCAAGCTGCCGGCTCTGTACCTACTGACCCTGCTCATTTGCCTGCCAACGCTGTACTTTTTTGACATCCTATTTGGGTCTAAGGCCGACTTTTGCCAGTACGCGGTGCTTAGCCTCACCACTGTCTCGGTGATTAGCGTACTGCTGTTTAGCTTTGCGCCGGTGACGCTGTTTTTTTTGATCTCTATTCGCAGCTATCACTTCTTTTTGCTGCTAAATGTCGCCATCTTTGGCCTTACGGGCTTTATTGGGGTGAGGCTATTTTATTCAGGCATTCGCTCGGTGATGAATTTCACCGAAGATACTCCTCAGATTCGCAATCGGCTGCTGCTGTTTTGGCTGACGCTCTACGGTCTGGTGGGGAGCCAACTGGGGTGGACGCTAAGGCCCTTTTTTGGCTCCCCTGGTCAACCCTTCCAACTCTTCCGCGAGGTCGAGGGCAACTTTTATTCCCAGGTGATTCGCAGCATTGTCGCCCTGCTGTTTGGTAATTGATTGACCGCTACTGCACAGGCAGGGGAAATGGCCAATTTCCCCACTAAAGGCACTGTATTTCTGATTCATATTTTTAACTGACGATCTCTAATTTTGCAGAGACGATGACTTCTGATTTGCAGGCGCTACGCATTACCCGGTCTGAACTCGATCAGCTCACGGGTTTAGATATCGACTCAGTCTTTATGGGCAGAATGATTCGCCCTTCTGTGTGGCAATCGCGGCGACAACTGCTCTCCCTTTTTATTACAGAATGCCTGGTGCTGGGGACTATTTTTGTAGTTTGTCTGGGGTTCGGGCTGGTGCTGGTGAGTCAGCAGGAGGGCTTTGACCAGTTCGGTGCGCTGCTGCTAGGGATTGCGGGGGCGATCGCATTAGGAGCCATCGCCTGGCACTTCTACCAGTGGCAGCGCTCTAAAAGCTTCATCACCCTGGCGCGCTTGCTGGATGAGTGCGATCGCCACAATGACATCATTCAGGCGCTGCAAGTTATGGAGGAACTGGATGCGGCGCAGGGTACAACTAAAGGGTTGCAGAACAGTGAGATTTTGGTGGCCCTCCAGGCCACCCGAGACAGCTTGATTTCAGCCTTGATGACCGAGAAGGTTTTGCGACGGCATAGGGCATTGCTGGAGCGACGGCAGGATTTGTTTGCCACCATTGAGACCAACCTGATGACGCTGCAAACCCTTCAGGTCAATCACCAGGCCAGCGAGTACCGGCAGTTTTTGCAGGAGGCGCTCAACATTGGCCTCGCCGTCCAGCGAGAGATGGGCCAGCGGGATGGAGACTAAAACTAAGCCCTAGAAATATCTTTGGAGAGCTTGGGTTATCTATGGCGGCGCACAATTCTGAGCTAAGGCCAGATCTGCTGCTGGGGGTATTTCGCTACCCCCAGGCCCCTGTCGAGAAGGACGTTCCGTCGTCCTTCACCTCACGGAAAGGAGCAATCTGTCTTCGGTTTAAACCTAGGTTTTGCCAATTGATCGGTTAGCAACTGCAACAGGGCAAAACTCTATGTCTGTTAGGGTGGGCACTGCCCACCGTTTCCTTTCCGTAACAGATTCTGTCTGTGTACTTCAAATTTGGGGGGGTACGTCGCGAGGCTCCTACCAGATGTCGGTTTTAAATTGAGATGTTATGAGCCGGATACAGCATCACTCCATCCGCTCGGCTAGCTCCATCCATCGTTCGGTGGAGGAGTCGATGGTGGCGGTGAGTTCGCCTAGGCGCTCAGACAACTTGGTCACCTCGCTATAGTCGCTGGGTGGGTTGCCGTAGAGCTGCTTTTCTAGCGCCTCTTTTTCGGCTTCCATAGCCGGAATTTGGGTTTCTAGCTGCTCGTATTCTCGCTTTTCTTTGTAGGAGAGCTTTTTGGATTTGGTATCGACGCTTGGGTCTACTTTAGCTGTCGTCTGAACAGAAGTAGCAGACTGGGATTTGTTGGCCGCCGCCTGCTTTTCGTTCTGTTTTTCAGTGTCTGAGGCGGCTTTTTTGTAGTCTAGATAGACCGAGTAGTTACCCGGATAGTTGCGTAGGACCCCGTTGCCCTCGAAGGCAAAGATGGTGTTGACGGTGCGATCGAGAAAGTAGCGATCGTGGGAAACTACAATCACGCAGCCGTTGAATTCCTCCAGGTATTCTTCTAATACGCCGAGGGTCTGCACGTCGAGGTCGTTGGTGGGCTCGTCGAGAATCAGCAAATTTGGAGCTGAGAGCAGCACCCGCAGCAAGAACAGCCGCCGCCGCTCGCCACCGGAAAGCTTCTCTAGGGGAGAATATTGCTGGTTGGAGGTGAATAAGAACCGCTCTAGCATTTGGGAGGCGGTGATCACGCTGCCGTCGTTGGTCGTTACCAGTTCGGCGGTTTCTTTGAGGTATTCGATTACTCGCTGGCTGGGGTTGGCAAACAGGTCTTCGGAATGCTGGTCGAAATAGCCGACGTGGATAGTGGTGCCAATATCCACGGTGCCGGTGTCGGGCTCTAGCCGCCCGGTGATCACGTTCATTAGGGTCGATTTGCCGACGCCGTTGGGGCCGATGATGCCGATGCGATCGTCGGGGGCGAAATCATAGGTGAAATCTTTAAACAGCAACCGATCTTCGTAGCTTTTGGAGACATTCTCTAGCTCGATCACTTTCTTGCCGATGCGGCGACCGACGGTAGAAATATCTACCTTGCCTAGGGATTCTTTGAACTCGCGGTTTTGCATGTCGCCGATGCGATCGATGCGGGCTTTCTGTTTGGTGCTGCGGGCCTTGGGGCCGCGCTTTAGCCATTCCAGCTCGCGGCGGAGGACTCCGGCATGTTTCTTTTGGCTGCTCTGGTCGGCGGCTTCGGCTAGTGCCTTTTTCTCCAGGTAGTAGGCGTAGTTGCCGGAGTAGCTGTAGAGGTCGCCCCGGTCAATTTCGAGAATGCGGTTGGTGACCTGGTCGAGAAAGTAGCGATCGTGGGTGATCAGCAGCAGCGCGCCGCGAAAGCCGCTGAGGTAGCTTTGCAGCCACTCGACCGATTCTGCGTCGAGGTGGTTGGTGGGCTCGTCCATCAGCAGGGCGTCGGGGTCGGCCAGCAGAGCAGCGGCGATCGCCACACGCTTGCGATACCCCCCGGACAGATCGCCCACCTTGGCATCAAAGTCATCGATACCTAGGCGGCTGAGAATGGCCTTGGCGCTGCTCTCCAGATCCCAGGCATCGGCGGCGGCAATTTTTTCAGAGACCGTCGAGAGCTTGGCCATTAGCGCATCGGCATCGCCCGTGCCCTGGGCCATGTGGTGCGAGATGTCTTCGTACTCGCGAATCAGCGCCATCTGCTCGCCCGCGTCGGCAAAGACCTGTTCTAAGACGGTGCGATCGGCCTCAAAGTCGGGCTGCTGGGGCAGGTAGACGATCTTGGCCCCAGGATTAACCCAAAAATCGCCACCGTCGAAGGGCTCTAGCCCGGCGATCATTTTCAGCAGGGTCGATTTGCCCGAGCCGTTGGTGCCGATCAGGCCCACCTTGTCGCCCTCATCCAGGCTAAAGCTGGCATCGCGGAGAATTTCTTTGATGCCAAAGTCTTTGGTGGCAGAGCGCAGAGTAAACAGAGTCATGGGCAGCCGGGTCATGAACCCTTAGATCATAGACCCTAGGGTATGCTGGCGGGGCGAAGTCGGTTAGTTGGGTGTTTCACCAGAAGTGGTTTGAGAACCCGTTGTATAGCTCCCAAACAACTGCGGCAGCAGCAAACCCGATCGCGCCTTATAATCCGCGAATTCTGGATAGCGCGATAGCGACTGGTCTTTTTTGCGCATGTTGGGCACAAACAGCACTGCAGCAACCAAACCCAAAATGGCAAAGGGCAGCCAGTGCATCGCTAGCAGGGCAAAGGAAAGATAGATCAGAATCTCGCCCAGGTAGTTGGGATTGCGGCAGCGGGCAAACAGACCTTCGGTGATCAGCCCCGGCTGGTATTTGAGAGTGAAGTATTTTTGGGCATCGCTGGCATAGTGCAGAAATACGCCGAGGATGTTGAGGGCGATCGCCCCTGCGACCAAGGGCAATGGCGGCTCTACCCCCCGGCTAATCAGCAAAAAGGGCGCTACCCAGTAGAGACCCAAAAAACTAAAGGAGAACACTCCGGTCCCTAGAGGAATGGTTTGCTCCCACTGCTTGTCGGGATAGATACGATCTTTTAACAGCCACACTAGGCCGTAAGTGCCGTGGAGGGCCAGATAAACCCATGGCCCCAGGCCAAAGTTTTGGTAAGCCACCATCAGAGCCACGACGAAAAGAGCTGTAGTGCCTTTGTGGAGGTTGATAACGTGCTTTATTTTCATCGCAGTGTCTTTGGAGGGTTTCACTATCGTAGCGATGAAGCTGGGGTAGAGGCTAGAACCAGGCGCATCAGCGAATCTCTTGCACCCAGCGGGTGAGCACGCGCATGAGTTTGCCTGAGCTGTGGGGCATGACGATGCTCCATTCGCTGACGTGGGCAAAGCCCCGCAAGTGGAGCGTTTGCACAATGGTTTCGATGCCCTGAGCGCTACCAATCACCATCAGCTGTACAGACTCACGACCTTCAATAGGCGAATCAGTGGATTGTGGCAAGGCAGTAGAGGCAAGGAAAGCAGAGTGGCGGAGGTGGGAAGTTGCGTTGGGAAGTGAACGGTTAGCTTGTGACATGGCAAAAATAACGTTGACATATTGGCAGCATAAACTAACGCTGACAAATTGGCAGCATGGACGAGCCTAGCCCCCTCTGCCAAAATTTGGCCATGGGAAGGGCAGGCAGCGCACTACGGCAGGTTTTAGAGACTTACGGCATTAGCCAAAACAAGCTGGCGGTGACGATGGGCACCGATCGCGCCAATGTGAACCGCTGGGTAAAAGAACTCCGCGACCCAGCCGGAGACGTGATTTTTGAGATTAAGGAAGCTCTTAAGCAGATCAACCCAGAAGCCGCTAATGAGTTTGTTCGTTTATACCTATGCAACTAGATACACGCGCTTTAGCAATCCAGGATAAAACGCTCAAAGTTTTGATTCGAGAGTTAGGAGATGAGTGTGGCCGAGTGCTAGACCTTATTCATCAGCTTCAACTTCCCGGCCTGCAAGACAACCAAAAAGCTGATATCTTAGCTGAACTAATTTCGTCAGCCATTCATCTAAATATTCACTGCAATGAAGATTTGCAAAATTATTTGTCGGGAGGACGAGCGAAATTGTCAGACAGCGAAGAATAAGAAAGCAATTTCTAAGTTTTTAAAGAATTTCAACATGCAAGACAGTTTATATCCAAAGCAAAATAAATCACAGGAAATTGGCACACTCGGGCAAGCTTATTTTCATTTTTTTGTGGTGCATAAATTGGGATGGATTTATCGACCTACACCTCAGGAGGCAGATTTTGGTGTAGATGGATATATCGACATTAAAATTGACGAAAATGTCATCGGAAAAAGCGTTGCGGTTCAAGTAAAATGCGGTGAAACATACATATCAAAAAGAACCGAAGGCGGAATTAAATATGAAGGGAAAATAAGCATCTAGGCTACTACTTAAACTTAAATTTACAAACTCCTGTCGGCACTGGTCTCTTAAAAGGTGATGGGGCACTCAAACCTTGATTCGGCAAAAGTTTAAGCCAATTGGAGTAAAAATCCTGAAAGTGTTTTCCCAGAAAGGCTTTCAGCCGTTTATCTCCGGTTAGCAGACCATTGCCCTCCTGTCTTTCTAGTGGTTCTGAATGAGAGTGTATCCCAAGGATTTTGGGTTCTATTTGATATTGAAAGAACTAGCCCAAGTTCTGCGGGATGGTGGATTGAGATCCCAAAGATCAATGAGTTAAGCCTAAATTTTAAGGATTTTGTCTTGACTTTAATAGGTGATATCCCCAATTCTTTAGAAGAAGTGCAAAGGCTATGGATGATGAGTGAACAAATCAAACATTCATCTCTAGTAATTTTACCAATTCCAAGAATCGATGTCGAGAACTCAAATTTATCTACACTTGAGTCCACAATCAAAAAACTCACAAAGAATAGGGAGATGATCTTGCAAAAAAGGCTCTCTTTAGAGATTTGCTTTCCCGAGTATGAGCTTGATTCTAGAGAATTGTATGAGATTCAAGAAGTGCGTACTTGGTTTAAGGAAAGCATTAGACGGGGCTTCCCTTGGTTTTATTTTCTCAGTCATGAATCCGAAGCCGGGCTTACTCTTCTCTATGCCTGTGCTTGCGAATTTTTAACAATAGCCAACTTCGGTAAATTCCACTATATGGAAGCAAGTGACGAAGAGAAAAACCGTTGGTTAGACAACAATTTTGAAAACCTAAACTCGTTTCTTCAATCTCATGAGATACCTTATGAAATTGAAATGGAAATTACTGGCAAATTATCTACATGGGTGGAAAAAACATTGAGAATAAAACTTATATATTAAATATATCTAATTTGGTCAATTTACAGAGCAGAATTAAACTTCTGCCATGTAATAAATTGAAGATAATAAGATTGCAGAATGTTAAGGACGACTGAAAAGGGTGCACGAACAACACTCGTCTATACTTTTGCTCTAGATTTGTTTTTAGAAGGATTTTAATCCTTGTTTTTTTTCAATAGCATCATGGTTAATACGCCCTGATGAGATGATTTGGATTATTGGGAATGATTCAATGAACGCAACACACTACCGTATCCTCCAATCTATAGCTGAAGCAGAGAAAGAAATACCTAGCCTCAGAGGCAGGATTCCAGTTGAGACCATGCTCATGTCAAAGCTAAGTAATTCCTTTGTTCACCAAGGACAATTAGGCCAAGCCATAAAGTATCTTGATCAGGAAGGCTTGGTCAAAATTGAAGGTAGGAATGCCCTTGGCCATGTTTCGATTACAGACCTAGGCAGAGCACGAATTGAGGAGAGTTAAGGTTTCGACCACTCACAGTCGGGTGTGTCGTACCTGTATGACACACCTGCACCAAAAACTTTGCGATCAGCATGTGCATCCAGGTCGGGAGCGGCATGTCAATCAGCGTTCCGTCTACGAGTTCTTGGGGGCGATCGCTGCCGTCATGGTGAGTCAGGTAGTCTTCAAAGGCGTTGTTGCATAAATAGGGTGTTACGGACGGGGTAGTGGCATAAGGTTTAAGTACTACCCAAAACCTGACGCCGATGCAGTACCGAGTCCGCAACTGGTCTGAGTATAACG
>QBLT01000044.1 GCA_003249105.1 Leptolyngbya sp.
AACGGCGGCCGTAACTATAACGGTCCTAAGGTAGCGAAATTCCTTGTCGGGTAAGTTCCGACCCGCACGAAAGGCGTAACGATCTGGGAGCTGTCTCGGAGAGAGGCTCGGCGAAATAGGAATGTCTGTGAAGATACGGACTACCTGCACCCGGACAGAAAGACCCTATGAAGCTTTACTGTAGCTTGGTATTGGGTTCGGGCTTTAATTGCGCAGGATAGGTGGGAGACTATGAAGTAGCTCTTGTGGGAGTTATGGAGTCACTGGTGAGATACCACTCTATTAAGGCTAGAATTCTAACTTTGACCCGTTATCCGGGCAGAGAACAGTATCAGGTGGGCAGTTTGACTGGGGCGGTCGCCTCCTAAATGGTAACGGAGGCGCGCAAAGGTTCTCTCAGGCTGGTTGGAAATCAGCCATTGAGTGTAAAGGCATAAGAGAGCTTGACTGCGAGACTGACAAGTCGAGCAGGTACGAAAGTAGGCCTTAGTGATCCGACGGTTCCGCGTGGAAGGGCCGTCGCTCAACGGATAAAAGTTACTCTAGGGATAACAGGCTGATCTCCCCCAAGAGTTCACATCGACGGGGAGGTTTGGCACCTCGATGTCGGCTCATCGCAACCTGGGGCTGTAGTCGGTCCCAAGGGTTGGGCTGTTCGCCCATTAAAGCGGTACGTGAGCTGGGTTCAGAACGTCGTGAGACAGTTCGGTCCATATCCGGTGCAGGCGTAGGAACATTGAGAGGAGTCTTCCTTAGTACGAGAGGACCGGGAAGAACGCACCGCTGGTGTACCTGTTATCGTGCCAACGGTAAACGCAGGGTAGCTAAGTGCGGAGTGGATAACCGCTGAAAGCATCTAAGTGGGAAGCCCACCTCAAGATGAGTGTTCCCATGGCATAAGCCAGTAAGGTCACGGGTAGACCACCCGTTGATAGGCGCTAGATGGAAGTCCAGTAATGGATGTAGTCGAGGCGTACTAACAGACCGAGGGCTTGACCTCACACTCCAGTCCATCAATGCAACAAGCAATGGCTGTGTGCACAGCCAACACACTTCTCTCTATTCAGCTTTTTAAGGAACTTAAACAACACAATATTGAAGCAATTAACGCTTTCCTGGTGTCTTTGGCGCTGTGGTCCCACTCTGACCCATCCCGAACTCAGTCGTGAAACGCAGCTGCGGCGAAGATAGTGAGGGGGTTGCCCCTTGTCAAAATAGCTCGATGCCAGGTCCCTAATGTAACTCCCTTATGACTTTTAATGTCATGAGGGAGTTTCGCTTTGATACTACGGTTGGTGAATTAAGGGTTGTAAGTTAATGAGTAAGACCTCCTCCTTTATTGTTGATTTGTCAGACTCATATGCAACTCACAATCTCGGTTATAAACTGGGACAATATTGTCTTAGCGGTACGATTTTGCTGCTGTTTGGGAATTTAGGTAGCGGAAAGACAACGTTGGTACAAGGGTTAGGGGTCGGCCTTGGAATTTTCGAGCCGATTAGTAGTCCCACATTCACTCTGATTAATGAATACCTGGAAGGGCGGATTCCTCTTTACCATGTGGACCTATATCGCCTGGAAGTGGATCAAGTAGATGCGCTAGAGTTAGAAGAATTTTATTGTGATGGAGGTGAAGCGCTTCCTGGTGTTCTAGCGATTGAGTGGGCAGAGCGTATGCGTGAACGCCCTCAGTCAGCGATAACTCTTAAACTTGAGCATGCTTCTACAGGGGGACGGCGAGCTATGCTAACGGCTCACGGAGATGTTCAGGTGACTTTGTTGGAGAAGGTGACTAGCGATGGCTTACTGGTTGATGAAGTCTGAACCTGATGTTTATAGCATTGAGGATTTGAGGCGCGATCGCACTGAGATTTGGGATGGGGTGCGTAATTACCAAGCTCGTAATTTTCTCACCAGTATGGTAGTAGGCGACCAAGCTTTTTTCTACCACTCCAACACCAAACCGCCAGGAATTGTGGGCCTGATGGAAATTGTTGAAACCCAGGTGGTCGATCCGACCCAATTTGACTCGGCCAACAAATACTACGATCCAAAGTCCTCCAAGGACGATCCCCGTTGGCATACGGTTATGGTGGGCCACCTGGAAACCTTTAAAGCTAGCCTCAGCCTCGATCAGCTGCGGCAGGCGTTTTCCCCCGATGACCTGTGGGTGGTGCGTCGGGGCAATAGGCTGTCTGTGATGCCCATAGGTGACGAGGTTGCCCAGACGCTGTTACAGATGGCCCGTACCCATTAATACTTCTCAATGCTTCAGCCTTAGCGGTCTATGTTTAGAGGCTTCTGACGATGCACCTTCCTGAAGACCCAGAACCCCCCGTAACCATCAACATTGTGCCGATGATTGACGTGGTGTTTGCCGTGCTGGCGTTTTTCATTCTTTCAAGTCTATTTTTGACCCGCAATGAGGGCCTGCCGGTGGCGCTACCGGGGGCAGAGACGGCTGAAACCCAGGCTCAAAAACAGGTGGTGGTGACCCTCAATGCGGAAGGTGAGGTCTTTGTGGGCAATCGGGCAGTGGCGGATGAGCAGCTTTTGGAGGCCATTCAGACTTTGGGTACCCTGACCGATGGTGGCTTAGTGGTGATTCGGGCGGACGCGGCGGTGAACCATGGGCGGGTGGTAGCGGTGATGGATCGGCTGCGATCGCTGCCGGGGGTGCAGCTGGCGATCGCCACGGAAGGGGGACAACCCTGAAGAGGCCAAATGTAGACTTGCTCTACGCTGTGTTGCAGAACGTCTAGATTCAATAATTTGTGGGAGAGGTAGGCTCCAGATCTAGGGCAATGGCCGAAGCTGTAGAAGCAGAATTTGCGTTTAGGTCTATGGTTCTACAGCTTATGGCCCTGCCCGCGGGGCTAGTATCAGTGGTGCAAGCTGTGCTGGTGCCGTTCTGCTTTATTGTGGCCTGGGGATTGATCGGTCTGACGGCGTGGAATTTAGTGACGGTGGTACGAGACGGTGTAGATCGAGCAACCGTGATGCACAAAATTCCCTGTGCAGATTGTCGCTACTTTACCAATGACCACCGTCTAAAGTGCCCTGTTCATCCCCAGATTGCTCTGTCTGAATTAGCCATTGACTGCAATGACTTTGAGCAATCAGGAATGATCTAATAACCAATTCGAATCGCATAACCCCGATTCCAAACAGGTGGCTTGCGCAGAGGCATAGGCGCAACTAAGCCAAAGGCCTTATGGTGTTTGCCCAGCCCAACGGAGGGCAGCCAAGACCGATTCGGTCTAAACCCATCACAGGTGATAAAAAAAGCCAGCCCTGCCCGAAGATAACTGAGCTAGGGCTGACGGGTTGTGTAGATATGGCTTCCCGTAGTATGCCCCAGAGGGTAAATCTGGCTCAGCAGTGAATTAAATTGAAGCGCGATCTTCAGTTTCTCTTAGGTTTTGCCCTGCACCAGGGGAACGATGCGCACCATAGCTTCTTTAATAAAAGCTTTCATGACGGCGTCGCGCTGATTGAGGTGAAACTGCTGCTCAACCACGGCACCCATACCGTCATCACCCCAGGTTTGGTTTTGGCGAAAGTATTCTACAAAGCTTTTGCCGGCGATGCGGGTCAGGTAGGCACCGCTGATGCCCTTGAGCGCGCGCCCGGCGATGACGGTGGCTAAATTGGTCTGTAACCCCAGGGCCAGTAGGTCTACAGTACCTTTAACTAGCCCCAGGCCCGTGAGGGTTTTGGCCACGGACAGGGCCAGGGCTTTGCCCTCTTCCAGGCTGACCTCGCAGCCATAGACTTGGCTGAGTTCAACGACCATTTGGGCATTGATGGCGGCTGTTGCTAAAAAATCAAGGCCAGGCAGGGGGGTGACGGCGATCGCCCCGGCCCCAAGCCACTGGTAGCGGTCAATAATGGCCTCGGCTTGGCTCAGCCGCTGATCATTGATCAGTTGCCGAGCCGTTTCTCCAAGCTGTTGGGTCTGGAGCAACAGGTTGTCGGCGATCAGGGTCTCGCCTTCTTGGCGCAGTAGGTCGGCGAGGCGGGTCTGTAGGGGTAAGAGGTTCGGCTGCATTTGCAGCCAGCCGCCGCCTACCTGGGGCAGTGGCTGGGGTAAGGCCGCTACCGCAACAACATCGTCAAAACTTAAGGGGGGGGCGAGGCGCGATCGCAGGCGGTCTAGCAAGGCGTTTAAGTCGGCTTCAACATAGCGATCGGCCTTGTTGAGCGCTACCAACACCCGCTTGCCCATGGCCATCAGCGTTTTTAACACGGTATATTCTGCCTGCCGCAGGTCGTCATCGAGCACAAAGATCACCAGATCGGCTTCAGCTGCAGTTTTGCGGGCTGTTGCTTCTCGCTCTGTACCTGCGATACCGACCTCTGCAATACCGGGCGTATCAATAATCTGAATAGTTCTAGAACTGTGGGCGATGCTCCAGGTGTAGGCACGCTGGGCTTGGGTGGTGCCCATGGCTGCGCCGACCTCCCCAACGAGTTGCCCCAAAAGGCCGTTGATCACCGCTGTTTTCCCTGCCGACCCCACGCCAAATACGACGATGGTTAAAGCCCGGGTACTGAGATCTGACTGTAGACTGAGCACCTTTTGCTGAAGCGCTTGGCGAGCCACCTGATCCTGAATTTGTTCAACCTGGTGCTGCACAGCGAGTAGGTTGAGCGGGGCCGCTGCCTCAGCATGGCGAGGCGCTGGAACATGGCGGCGGCGGCGAGGACGCAAAAAAGGCCGCAGCCGGTAAACAACAGCCGCTAATGACGTTAAGCCTAGGGCTAAAATTAGCCCCAATGTTGCCCGCGCCAGCAGGGGTGACACCAGGGCTAGCAGAGTGTAAAGGCGCAGCAGCGAGTCGGCTAGCAACAGCAATGCGCCTAAGCTAACCAGTAGCCCTAGGGGGAAAAGTACCCACTGCCATCGTCCCATAGCTATCCCGGTTCAACCAGCGGTAGAAGAATAGCGTCAACCCACAGTTTAAAGCCTGCTGCGGTAAGGCGATTAAACTAATGGCCCTATCGTGCCGTCAGTAGAACTGAGCACAGACCGTCTGGCCGTCTGGGGTTGAGGGTGGGGAATGTGGGCTAGAGCGGGTTATGGGAGAACCGGTTGCTGCGGTTGGGGCGATCGCCACCATCATTTTCGGTGCGGGGGCGGGCCTTGTTGACGCGCAGTTCGCGACCCAGCCACTCAGCCCCATCCAGCTCGGAGATTGCCTGGTCTTCTTTGGCTTCGTCGGCCATATCGACAAAGGCAAAGCCACGCTTTCGACCGGTTTCGCGATCGATGGGCAGGCTAATACGGGTGACCTCACCGTATTCGGCAAAAACACTTTTGATGTCGTCCTCAGAAGCCTGAAAGGACAAGTTCCCAATGTAGATAGTCACGAGTCTCTCCGAACCAAAATGCCAAGGTGGTAGGTATTGCACCAGTTGGATAGGAAGCCAGACGCTTTATCCTCAGGCCCTCAGGCGCAATATTTGCTGCCATGATAGCGGATCGGTTTATCGATAGCAGTAGCCCACCTCACACCTAGAACGATCTAAAGCTGCCCTAGGCTGGCTAGGGCTAGGCCGCTTGGCTGAGTACCCACTGCACCAGGGTGCGCACCCCAAAGCCTGTGCCGCCGGGGTTGTTGTAGCCGCTTTCCTTCTCAGTCCATACGGGGCCGGCTACGTCGAGGTGAACCCAGGGCGTAGAGGTGACAAACTGCTTGAGGAAGAGGGCGGCGGTGATCGACCCACCGGGGCGGGGGCCGGTGTTTTTCATGTCGGCCACGATGGACTTGAGCCCGTCGAAGTATTTTTCTTCCATCGGGAGCCGCCAGAACTTTTCGCCCGCGGCTTCGGCAGCGGCGGCGATCGCCCCCGCTAGCTCGTCATTTTCGCTAAACAGCCCGGCAATATCGTCGCCTAGGGCAATGATGCAGGCTCCGGTGAGGGTGGCCAAGTCAACGATCGCATCGACGCCGAGCTTTTCGGCAAATACTAGGGCGTCGGCCAGGGTGAGACGGCCCTCGGCGTCGGTGTTATTGACCTCAATGGTTTTGCCGTTAGAGGCGGTGAGAATGTCGCCAGGGCGCATGGCTCGACCGCTGATCATATTTTCGGCGGCGGCGCTGATGAAGTGAACCTCGGCATTGGGCTTGAGCTGGGCGATCGCCTTGGCGGCCCCAAGCATAGCGGCAGCGCCGCCCATGTCAATTTTCATCATTTCAATGCCGCTGCCCGCACCTTTGATGTTGAGACCACCGGAGTCGAAGGTGAGACCCTTGCCGACAATGGCCAGCTTGCGAGCCGGTGTACCGGCAGGTTTGTAGGTGAGGTGAATGAATTTGGCCGGTAGGTCGGAGGCCTTAGCCACCCCCAAGTAGGCACCCATGCCCAGCGCTTCGCAATCGGCCTGCTCTAGAATTTCTAGCTCTAGGCTATGGGCTGTGGCAATGTCTTGGGCGGTTTGGGCCAAGGCCTCTGGGGTGACCACGTTAGCCGGAGCCGACACCAGCTCGCGGGCCAAGATAACGCCGTCGCAGATCGCCTGGGCGGCTTGAAGGCTGCTTTCTTGCCCGGCTAAACCGAGCAGGTGGACCTGTTCGACAGAGGCTTTGCCGTTCTTTTTGCCGTTTTTATCTTCCGACTTGAAGCGGTTGTCTTGGTGAAGGGCTAGGCTGATGCCTTCGGCTAGGGCCTGGGTAGTGAGGGCCGGATCGTTTTGCACTACGGGCATGCTCAGGCCGAGGGAGGCGGATTTTTCTTTTTTGGCCAGGCGGGCGGCGGCGGCGGCGGCGCGGCGCAACGTCTCGGCAGTAATGGCGTTACTAGCCCCTAGACCAACCAGCCCTAGCTTGCGGAAACTTGCCCCACCGCCCACACGAGTAATGGCGGTAGACCCATCTTTGCCGGTGAATTCAACATCGTCGATCAGGTCTTGCAGCAGGCCAGAGACGCGGCTGTTGAGTTCGGCCAGGGTGCCGGTCAGGGGTAGGGCGTCTTCGCTGAGGCCCATGATCAGGGCGTCGCCAGACCAGTCTAGAAGGGGGGTGTTAGAGGCGTGAAATTCCATTCAACCTTGGGGTTAATATGCTCTGTTTACTATAAACCTTAGGCAGCCTCTGGCGGGGATGAGGCCGGGGTAAGTCAATCCAATCCTAAATTGGCTAGGTAAGATAGAACGGCATGGGTCAGCCGGGGAGAGATCTCACTTGGCTTTCCCGCTGCGCCACGGGCTGACTTTTCGGCTACAACCCTTATCTAGAGTGCATGGGCTTGCCATGGTGAAACGGTTAAAGGCGAAGCTGCCCCTGGTGGCGATCGCGGGGCTTGGTGCCCTGTCTTTGGGGATGGCCGCTGCCCTGGTGAATACGGTGTCGTCACCGGGTGACTCCACAACAATTTTGGAGGAATCGCTGCTGCCGGGTCTGGGGCGATCGCCAGCTTTAGATGCTGATGACCCTGTGCTGGCCCTCGCCCTACAGCCTGCAGACCAGCGCCAGGCGGCGCTGGTAGCCCTGACCGATGGAGGAAAGGCGCTCACCCAGAGTCGAGCCCGCTATCTGCTGGCGCTGGATTTGATTGCCCAGGATCGCGGCGGCAGCGCAATTCCTCTGCTGGAGGGGCTGGAGAAAGAGTACCCGGCGATGGCCCCCTACGTGGCGATGGCGCTGGCCCAGGCTCAGCAAGCGGTAGGGCAGGCCGAGGCGGCGCAGCAAACCCAGCAGCGCCTGCTGCAAGAGTATGAGCAGAATGGCGCGATCGCCCCGCTGCTCTTTGAGCTGGGCCAGCAGGACCCGGCCTACTGGGATCGCCTGGTGCAGCAGTTTCCCAACCACCCTAAGGCGGTGGAGGTAGCCCACCAGCGGCTGACCGCCGACCCCAACCGGGCCGACACCCTGCCGCTGCTGATGATTATGGCGCGGGCCGGGCTGCACCACCCGAGTGCGGGGGCGGCGCTGCTGCGGCTCAAGACAGAGTTTGCCAGCCAGCTCAGCCCAGAAGATTGGCAGACCGTGGGCTTTGGCTTTTGGCGAATCGACAGCTACGGCGACGCGGCGACGGCTTACGCCCAGGCGCCGCCGTCGCCCCGCAACCTGTACCGGGCGGCGCGGGGAGCCCAGGTGAGCGACCAGCGCGATCGCGCGATCGCCCTCTACAACCGTCTCGATCAGCAGTTTCCCGACGCGTCTGAAACCGCCACCGGCCTGATGCGCCTGGCCCAGAGCGTGCCCGACGAAGCGGCCCTTGGGGTGCTCGACCAGGTGGTCAACCGCTTCCCGGATCGGGCGGCGGCGGCGCTGCTGGAGCGGGCCAAAATTCTCGATAAGTTAAACAGTGCCGCATCGGCCCAGGGCACCCGCGAGCTGATTCTCAAGCAGTATAAAGACTCCGATGCGGCGGCTGAGATTCGCCTGCAAAATGCCCGCAATGCCGCTGAGCAGGGTGACCTGACCATGGCCCTCAGCTGGGGTAGCGACGTGCTCAAGTACAGCCCTGACAGCGACCTGGCTGCCGATGCCGGGTACTGGGTGGGCAAGTGGGGCCACCAGCTGGGCCAGCGCGATGTCGCCCAGAATGCCCTCGAAAGCGTGATTGCCCGTCATCCCGAGTCGTACTACGCCTGGCGATCGGCGGTGGCCCTGGGCTGGAATGTGGGGGATTTTCAATCGGTGCGATCGCAAACTCCGGCGGTGACTCCGCCCGCCCACCGTACGCCATTGCCCACCGGTTCTGACACGCTGCAAGAGCTGTACCTGCTGGGGCAAGACCAGCGAGCCTGGGAGC
This sequence comes from Leptolyngbya sp., assembly GCA_003249105.1. Classification (GTDB taxonomy): domain Bacteria; phylum Cyanobacteriota; class Cyanobacteriia; order Phormidesmidales; family Phormidesmidaceae; genus Nodosilinea. Next base: position 8,764 of record QBLT01000044.1, read on the forward strand.
AGTGGCAGCTAGAGTATACCAACTACCAAGACCCCACGCCGGAGGAGCAGTTTGTCGACGGGCTGATGCGGTTGGGGACTAACGACAACATCAACGGCATTTACCAAGTATCGAGCCTTGGCCTGGCCGAAGATCCTAAAGACATTGAGGTGGTACACGATCTCAAGCAGCGCCCCGACTTTTGGCATGGGGTCTATCCCATGCCCTACCGAGGTTTGATTACCACCTGGGCGGCAGAGCGCCAGCTCAACCCCCTGCTGGTGGCGGCACTCATGCGCCAGGAGTCGCGCTTTGAGGCCAAAATTCGCTCTGGGGTGGGGGCGGCGGGCCTGATGCAGGTAATGCCTGCCACCGCCGAGTGGATCAAGGGCAAGGCCGGGTTAGAGAGTTACGACCTCAGTAACCCGGAGGACAACGTCAAGCTGGGCACCTGGTACCTCGACTACACCCACGCAGAGTATGACAACCACTCGCTGTTTGCGGTGGCCAGCTACAATGCCGGGCCGGGCGCGGTGGCGAGCTGGATCAACAAAGGCGGCTTTGTCGATGCCGACGACTTTGCTGAGAAAATTCCCTACCCCGAAACGAAGGGCTACGTGCAATCGGTGTTTGGCGGCTACTGGAACTATCTGCGGCTCTACGATCCGGCGATCGCCGCCCAGGTCGAAACCCTGCAAAAGCGCCATCGCGGTTTTAGGGGCTAGGTCTGGACGCTAAGGCAGGTTTGGTGGGGTTGCGCATGGTGAAGTCACGGGCTAAGTCGATCGGTCTAGGGTTGGTTCTCGGATTGTTAGGGGCAATGCTCCCCGCTATTGAGGTCTTAGCGGCTCTATGTCCGGCGCAGCTAACCACCCAGCTAGACAGCACCTTTAGCCAGACTCCCCTAAACACGGCCTATACGGGGATGGTGCTGCAAACCCAGGGGCAAAATCGCCGCACGCTCTACAACCGCAACGGCGATCGCCTCTTTACGCCAGCCTCTAACATCAAACTGCTGACCACGGCGGCGGCGGCTCACCAGCTGGGGGGCTACTACCGCCTGCGCACCTCGGTCTATGGCACGCCTGTTCCAGGGGGAAGCACCGCGCTGCGGGTGGTGGGCCGGGGCGATCCCAGTCTGACCACGGCGCAGATCGACGAGCTGGTTCAGCAATTGACCCAGGCTGGGGTGAATCAGGTCAGCCGCCTGGTCATCGACGATTCCTATTTTCCAGGGTTTGCTACCAACCCCACCTGGGAGTGGGAAGACGCCCAGTATGACTACGCAGCTCCGGTGAACAGCCTGATTCTCAACCGCAATGCGATCGCCCTACAGCTGTCCCCCACTCAGGTGGGCAGTCCGCTGGCGGTGGCGTGGCCCCAGCCCTTACCCGCTGGCCCGCTGCCGGTGGCAAACGATTCCACAACTGTGGCGGCGGGAGCACCCACTACACCCTTGACTCTTTGGCGCACGGGGGATGCGCCCACAATCTGGCTGACGGGGCAGCTGGCCCAGGGCAGCAATCCTCAGACCCTAAATTTGGCCGTGCTAAACCCTATCCAGCAGTTTGCGGCGGCAATGGAGCAGGCCCTGCGGCGGCAGTCGGTAGCGGTGGGGCAAACGGTGATTGTGCAAACCCCAGCTCCGATCGCAGACCCAGAACTGGCGGCGATCGAGTCTCCCTCCGTTCGGGAACTGATGGTTTTGGCCAACCGCGACAGCGACAACCTCTACGCCGAGGTGCTGTTCAAAACCCTAGGAGTAACGGCAGGCGGCACGGTCACTGAGGCCAGTCAGGCCGGGGGCGAGGCAGTCAAGGCGGCCCTGGCAGAAATGGGGGTAGATGCGTCAGCCCTGCGCTTGGCGGATGGTTCTGGGCTGTCGCGGCACAACCTGGTGTCGCCGATCGCGCTGGTCGAGACCCTACAGGTGATGACCACCCATCCCCAGGGGGCCGTGTTCCGCGATTCGCTGGCGATCGCAGGCCAGAGCGGCACCCTGAGCAATCGGCTGCGGGGCACGGTTCTAGAGGGACGCTTGCAGGGTAAATCGGGGGCTCTGACCGGCAACGTCGCGCTGTCGGGCTACGTGCAGCCGCCCAACTACGAACCCCTGGTGTTTAGCATTGTGATCAACCACTCGAACCAGCCCGCCAGCGTTCTGCGCCAAAAGATTGATGAACTTTTGCTGCGGGTAGCGCAGCTCAGAGATGACTGTTAGTGGCTGGGCATAAAGGCGGTTGGGCACTGCCAATAAAACGGTGACTGAAACCCTGAAGCCTATGTCCTAGTGGGGATAGCAGGGGCTATTTATGGGTGTGAAAATATTTATCTAGGGATAGCAATAGCGCTTGCTGATCGGCCTACGATGGGCTGGTTGGGGCTTTCGTCTATACTCGTTTAATTCCAAAACCGATTGAGCGATCGCAAGGGGTAGTCAGAATGGTGACGGCGAAACAGGCGGCTATGGCTACGAAATCGGTGCGACGGTCAATCCCCGGCTCGGAGGAGCCAGCTCAGGCGGTACTCAGCTTTCAGCAGCTGCAGCAGACGCTGCGCGATCGCTGGTGTTCAACCGATGAATTTGACACCCAGGAGCGGTATGTGGTGGTGGTGCCCTCCCTCAGCCTCGATCAGGAGGAGCTGCAAAAAATTGAAGGGGTAAACCACTACGAAGAGCGGCTGCTGTTTTCGCTGATTCGGCTGCGCAACCCGAATACGCACCTGGTCTATGTCACCTCCCAGCCGCTGCATCCCAGCATTGTCGATTACTATCTAGAGCTGCTGCCGGGCATTCCCAGCTCCCACGCGCGCGATCGCCTGACCTTGCTGTCGGCCTACGATAGCTCGCGCAAGCCCCTCAGCCAAAAGCTCCTGGAGCGCCCCCGGTTGCTCAACCGCATCCGCAAGGCGGTCAATCCCGATCGCGCCTACATGACCTGCTATAACTCTACCCACTGGGAGCGTGACCTGTCCCTGGCGCTGGGGCTGCCCCTGCTGGCCCTCGATCCCGATCTCCTGCACTGGGGCACTAAGAGCGGCAGCCGCGAAATCTTTAAACGCTGCGGCATTCCCCACCCCATTGGCAGTGAGCTGGTGTTCGATGAAGTCTCTCTGGCCGAGGTTACCGCCGAGGTGTGGGAGCAAGACCCTAGCCTCAAGCGCATCGTGATTAAGCTCAATGAGGGCTTTTCAGGAGAAGGCAACGCCCTCTTAGATCTGCGCCAGCTTCAGGAGGTAGCGCCGGGTCGGGCAGCCCATGGCGATCGCGCCCGCGCCATTGCCGCCGCCTTTGCTGGCCTCAGCTTTCAGTGCGATACCGAAACCTGGCAGCACTTCTCAGCCAAAATTCCGACGCTGGGGGCGATCGCTGAAGCCTTTGTCGAAGGCGATCACAAGGAATCCCCCAGCGTGCAGGGCCGCATTACTCCCCTGGGCGAGGTCGAAATCCTCTCCACCCACGACCAGGAGCTGGGCGGCCCCGATGGGCAAATCTTTCTCGGCTGCTCCTTCCCGGCCCGGCCTGACTATCGCATTGAGATTCAAGCCATGGGGCAGCGCATCGGCGAAGAACTGGCCCGCCAGGGGGCGCTCGAGCGCTACGGCGTCGACTTTATTGCCGTCGCCAAGGGTGACCCCAAAGCCCCCCAGTGGGATCTGCAAGCCATTGAGATCAACCTGCGCAAAGGCGGCACCACCCACCCTCTAATGGCGATGAAAATGCTTACCGAGGGCTGCTTTCACCAGGCTGACGGACTGTTTTATACCAAGCAAGAGCAGGTGCGCTACTACCGCGCCTCCGACAATCTGCAAAAGCCCCACTACCGAGGGCTGTTGCCCAGCGACCTGATGGATATCATCGTGACTAAACAGCTGCACTTCAACTCGATCAGCGGTGTGGGGGCGGCTTTCCACCTGATGGGCTGCCTGTCGGAGTACGGCAAAGTGGGGCTCACCTGCATTGGCACCAGCCCCAACCACGCTCGCGAAATCTACGACCAGGTGGTTGCGGCCCTAGATGAGTCTACGGGCGGGTAGGCGATCGCCTTGCGTCGGTTTTGTCTTCAGACAACCACCGCTATAACTTGCTTACCCCCAGCTTGTTACGCTCAGGACTGATCGCCCACGATCGCCCGCATACCCTCCAGCGTGGCTGGAATGCTTTTGGGATCCATGAACATCACCTTACTGCTGTTGCTGCTGCCAATCTTCAGCCCCATTTCCATGTAGTGCTGGGCGATAATAAATTGCAGCGCTTCGCGAGTACCTGGGTCGGCGGCGAGGGTTTTGGCGATCACCTGCATGGCCTCAGCCGTGCCCTGGGCTTGAAGCAGCTGCTCCTGGCGGAGGGCCTGGGCGCGCAGCACAATAGATTTTTGCTCGGCTTCAGCATCTAAAAGGGCTGCTTTTTGGCGAGCTTCAGCATCCAACACCGATGACTCGGCTCGGCCTTTGGCTGAGTTTACTGCTGCTTCACGCTCCCCTTCGGAGGTCAGCACGGCGGCCCGCTTCTTGCGCTCGGCGGCCATCTGTAGCTCCATCGATTCCTGCACCGCCTTGGAGGGCACAATGTCGCGCAGCTCGACTCGGGTGACCTTGACGCCCCAGGGGTCTGTGGAAATATCCAGCTCGCGCAGCAGAATTTCGTTGATTTCAGAGCGGGCGGTAAAGGTTTGATCGAGTTCGAGCTGGCCCATTTCAGCGCGAATTTGGGTGAGCACCAGGTTGACCATCGCCGATTGCAGGTTTTCGACCTTGTAGTAAGCCTTCTCCATATCGACAATTCGCCAGTACACTACCGCATCTACCGTGATCGAAACGTTGTCGCGGGTAATGCACTGCTGAGGCGGAATATCGAGCACACGCTCGCGAATGGTCTGCCTAAACACTACCTTGTCGAGAAAGGGAATTAGAAAATTGAGGCCGGGGGTGAGCTTTTTGCCGTTGTATTTGCCCAGGGTTTCGACCAGGGCCTCGTCGCTTTGGTTGATAATTTTGACCGAGCTAGCGGCGATCGAGCCGCCAAAGATCAGCACAATCAGAAAACTAAAAAAGCCGCCCATAGACATGATTCCTCAAATGGTTTGCGGTAGTTGGATCAATGCATCGTGCAGCTGAGCGATGCTCATCGGCCTAAGCTCTCAGCGCGCTTTCGGGGATGACATAAAGGGTATTGCCTTTGCGCCGGACGACCACCACCGGCTGATCGGCCCCAATGGTGATGGTTTCGTCATCGCAGCGAGCTTGCCAGGAGTTGCCCTCGTAGATTACCCGTCCGGTTTGGCCGGGGGCGATCGCGGTTAGCGTGCGGGCTTCGGTCGATTCTTGCAGGCTGTAGGGGGTGCGCTTGGGCACAAACCGCCGCAGCAAGAAGATAAACAGGAGCGATAGCGCCACCCAGGCCACAATTTGAAAGCTGAAGGAGGGCACACCCAGGGCGATAAAGGCCACCATAAAGGCGCTCAAACCCAGGGTAGACTCCACAAAGCCCGTGGGCAAAAACAACTCCATGAGGCAAAAGATCGCCCCCAGGATGGCCCAAAACAGAGGGTAGTTCATAGCAGCCCACTAGAAACGTTCAGCCTAAAAGAAAATGAGCCCAGCTTAGGCTCCCGTTGAGATCACTGATCCATGAAACCCAACCCAGGTTACCCTTCTGAAAGTCTCGCTATCCTCTAGGATTAATCTATCTTTAGCCTCAGGCCTTTTGGGGGCTTAATTACGTTGTTTTAATAGATCTCTGCCGCGTGCCTGTACCCGCCCGTAAACGCTATGAACCGTGTTGAGCGCCGCCCCTCCCGCTATAAGCCTTACCTCTGGGTGATCGGCACTGATATTGAGACCCTACCGGTGGATGAGCTAGTGGGGCAGCGCTATCGCATCGTAGGCCCGCGCATTTGGCTCGACACCCAGCCCGACCAGCGACCCAGTGCCCCCGACACCTTTCCTGGGGAGGCGCTGCCCTACCTTAGGGTGCACCCCCATCGGCTGCATGTGTCAGGACTGTACGGCGTGCTAGAGCGCACTGGGGCACCGCCGATTTTGCTGTTAGAGAATGCCCCGATTCATCATCAGGCAGGGGAACTGTTGCCAGAGCTGGCGGCGGGGTTGTTTAGCGCGCTGCCCCTGCGCCAGGCCAACTGGCTCTGGCAGATGTGGGAACTGTGGGGCACGCTGGGCGAGCTGGGCCTGGCCAGGAGCTTATTTCTGCCCGGCAATTTGCGGGTGGACGGCTGGCGGCTGCGGCTGGTGGAGCTGCAATCTGATGGAGAGCCGACCACCCTGGCGGAGTTGGTGGAGCTGTGGCGATCGCTCCTGTCGCCCCTGCATCTATCGGTGTCGGAACCACTGCGATCGCTGGTCAACCAGATCGACGCCAATGCCGTTGACCTCGACACCGTAGCGCTCGAACTCAACCAAATTTTGCTGCGCCAGGCGGCTACAACCACGACCCGCATTGCCCTGTCCGGGGCCACGGCCCAAGGCCCAACCCAGCCCCGCAACGAAGATGCCTGCTGGCCCCTGGGTACCCAGAGCGAATCTGCCCCCATGCAGGTGGCGATGGTGTGCGACGGGGTGGGGGGCCACGACGGCGGCGAAGTGGCTAGCCAGCTGGCGGTGCAGGCGCTGCAAATTCAGCTGCAAGCGCTACTGGCCGAAGCTCAGAACGAGCTGCGCGGATTGCCGCCTCAGGTGGTGGTGCAACAGCTTGAGGCGGTGATTCGCATCGTCAACGAGCTGATCAGTTTTCAGAACGACAACCATGGCTGGGCGGGTCGTCAACGCATGGGCACCACCTTAGTCATGGCGGTGGTGATTCCCCAGCGGGTGCAGACCGACGATGGCTGGGGCAGAGTCAACGAGGTGTACCTGGCCCATGTCGGCGACAGCCGCGCCTACTGGATTACCCCCGACTACTGTCACCCCTTAACTGTGGATGATGACATTGCTGGCCGCGAGGTGATCGCCTGTCGCCAAACCTGGCCCCAGGCCCAAGAGCGCAGCGATGCCGGAGCGCTGACCCAGGCCTTGGGCACCCGCAGCGGCGACCATCTGACGCCCCACATTCAGCGCTTTGTGTTTGACGAAACGGGAATTTTGCTGCTCTGCTCCGATGGTCTCAGCGACAACTATCGCATCGAAGATGCCTGGGCCAATTACATCGGCCTGATTATTAAAGATATTGTCACCCTCGACTCAGCGGTGGCCTCTTGGATTGAGCTGGCCAACCAAAAGAATGGCCACGACAATACTGCCGTGGTGCTGATGCAGCACAAGCTTCTGGTGCCGACTGCGGTGGGTCAAGACAGTCCGGTTGGCGCTGGTGCCCAGCAAGAGTCAGTCATCCCCGCTGGGGCCAAGCTCTACGGTGAAAATCTGCCCCAGGACGAGTTTGTGCCCACCCCGGCGGAGCGCAAACCGCCGCGAGGCGTGCCCCGCTGGTTGCTGGCGGTGTCGGGGTCTGCTCTGTTGGTGGGGCTACTGGGCTGGTGGCTGCTGGCCAGCCGATCGCCGCAGCCGCCGGAGCCGCCGAGGACGCCGCCTGTGGCTCCAGCGCCCTAGGGGAAGTAGGTGGGTAGATGGGTGGATGGGTAGTGGGCATTGCCCACCATTGGCCTTCGGGACTGAACGAGGTGTTTGCTGGGTTGTACTGGCTATTTGGGCGGGGGTGAGTGGTGGGCAATGCCCACCCTACTGGAAGGCTGATTCAGTGGGTTTAGGCGTGGCTCTAGGGATTTTGACGGATACCTTTGCTAACTCCTGGGCGGACGCAGCCCAGACGGCGCTGCTGAGGCCGGTGCAGGGCTGGCTATCAGAGCATCCGGTGATGGGCTGGCTGGTGGGGCATCCGCTGTGGGCGATCGCGCTGGGAATTTTGGCTCTGCTGCTGTTTGCGGGGCTGTGGAGTGCGATCGCTCGCCTCACCGAAGGCTTTTGGCTCTCCCTAGTCAGGCTGCCGTTTCGACTCAGCGGCTGGATTTTTGGGATGGTGTCGGGGCTGCTGGTGCGGCAGTGGGCCAAACCTGCGAAATTAGAAGCTGGGGACAATCGACTGAGCGAGATCATGAGCCGTTTGGAGATGCTGCAAACGGAGCAGGAGAGTTTGCTGGAAGAGATGAAGGGGTTGTTGGGAAAGGGGGAAGAGGGGAGGTAGACGCGCAGTGGCTTCCCATAGAGAGGAAATGGATGAATTGAAAATTCAAAGTTCAAAATTTTGAATTTTCAATTTTGAACTTTGCACGTTCCGCCGCATGGAAATGTAGACTCGGCGGAACTGCCCAAAGGCTAGGTTTGATGGGTTAGGTGGTGGAGATCGAGGTTAATGTTTTTATTTTTGTCGAAGCTGCTGCCGCTGCTGATCTATCCGCTGGGGCTGGCCTGTGTGCTGCTGCTGGTGGCGCTGATCTGCCTGAAGTGGCGGCCCCGGTGGGCGGCGGGAGCGATCGCCCTGGCTCTAGCCCTACTGCTGGTGAGCAGCAACGGCTGGGTGTCCACGGCAGTAATTAGCTCGCTGGAGTCGCGCTACCAGGGCACGACGAATTTGCCGCAGGCGGAGGCGATCGTGGTGCTGGGGGGTGCAATCAAGCCCCAGTTTCCGCCCCGACCGTGGATTGATGTGGCCGAAGAGGGCGATCGCGTGCTGCACGGGGCGCGCCTCTATTTGGAGGGCAAAGCACCACTGCTGGTGTTTAGCGGCGGGCGCATTACCTGGGGCCAGGGGCAGAGCCGCTCTGAGGCCGCCGATATGGCTGAGCTGGCCGAGGCCTTGGGGGTGCCCCCCAGCGCCATGCTGATTGAGCCCGACTCGCTCAACACCTTTGAAAATGCCGCCTATACCCAGGTGTTGCTGGCCAACCTTGGCATTGAGCGCATTTTGCTGGTCACCTCAGCTATGCACATGCCCCGTTCCCTAGCGATTTTCAACAAGCAGGGGTTTGAGGCCATCCCGGCACCGACTGACTTTCACATCGCCCGTGACCCCGCTGACCCAGGGTTGACTACCTGGCAGGGCCGCACCCTGAACTTGGTGCCCCAAACCGACAATCTGCACTACCTCACCCGCGCCCTCAAGGAATATATCGGCATGGGCATCTATCGGTTGAAAGGCTGGCTGTAGGCGCAATCATCAGCCTCAGACATCCTCAGTAGACCGAAAACAACGTACCTAGCCGCAGAATTGCCCTCACCCCAAACCCCTCTCCCAAAATTGGAAAAGGGGCTTTGTGATCTACTGAATCTGGGACAATAGCCCTGGCATGATTTTGCAAGGTTGGGGTGAGCCATGGGCACGACAGAGCAGCAGATAATCGGCGTTGATTTGGGCGGGTCTGCAATCAAGCTGGGTCGCTTTACCCAGGCGGGGCATTGCCTGGCCGAATTTGCTGTGCCCACGCCCCAGCCTTCGACACCAGAGGCGGTGATAGCGGCAATGGCCGATGCGATCGCCTCCCTTGACCCCAACCGCGAAGCAGTCGCCATTGGCGTGGGCCCCCCCGGCCCTGCCGATGCCGCTGGCCGCATTGCCCGCGTCGCCATCAATTTAGCTGGATGGCACGATGTGCCGATCGCCGATGCGCTGGAAGCGAAGACGGGTCGCCCGGTCACCGTGGCCAACGACGCTAACTGTGCCGGTCTGGGGGAAGCCTGGCTGGGGGCCGGGCGCAACTTTAAGGATGTGCTGACCCTCACCCTGGGCACGGGGGTCGGCGGCGCGATCATTCTCGACGGCAAGCTGTTTGTGGGCCGCAACGGCACCGCTGGGGAGCTGGGGCTGATTACCCTCAACCTCGAGGGGCCGCCCTGCAACAGCGGCAACCAAGGATCGCTGGAGCAGCACTGCTCGGTGCAGGCCATTGTGCGAGAGACGGGGCTGACCCCGGCGGCGCTGTATGACCGGGCTAAGGCGGGGGATAAAGATGCGATCGCCTTTTGGCAAACCTATGGTCGCTGGCTGGGGGCGGGCATTGCCAGCCTGGTCTATGTGCTGACCCCCGAAGCGGTGATTCTGGGTGGCGGCATTAGCGCGGCGGCGGAACTGTTTTTGCCGACGACCCTGGCGGAGCTAGAGACTCGCGTGTTGCTCAGTTCCCGCGAGGGGATGCAGGTGCTGGTGGCGGAGTTGGGCAACCAGGCGGGGATTGCTGGGGCGGCGCGCCTGGCGTTTCAGCAGTATGGTGGGCGCTAAGATGGGGCTAGTTCAAACTGGCGATCGCCATGGCTCAATCTATTCTCAAAATGCCTGCGACGGCGGGGTTTACGTCTGACCAGTTCTACGATCTGTGTCGGGCAAATCCAGATTGGAAGCTTGAGCGAACGGCCTACGGAGATTTGGTGGTGATAGCCCCAACGGGTGGCGAGACTGGGGCACGCAATGCCAATCTACTGATTCGCCTTGGCGTTTGGAATGAGCAGTCTCAGCTAGGCATTGTATTTGATTCATCCACGGGGTTTCACTTGCCCAATGGGGCCGATCGCTCGCCGGATGTGGCCTGGGTGAGGCGAGAGCGGTGGCAGGCTCTAACGCCTCAACAACGGGAGAAGTTTCCTCCCCTCGCGCCCGATTTTGTGATGGAGCTGATGTCGCCCAGCGATAACCTGGCTGAGGCCCAGGCCAAGATGCAGGAATATGTTGAGAATGGCGTGCAGCTTGGATGGTTGTTTAACCGGGTTGCTAAGCAGGTTGAGGTCTATCGCCCTGCCCAACCGATGGAAGTTTTGCCGCAGCCGAGTCAGCTTTTGGGCAGCCCTGTCTTGCCTGGTTTTATCCTCAGCCTAGATGGGTTTTGGTAAATCAGCTTAGAGAAATGTCTCGCACTACCTAAAAGTCTGAGATAACTCGATATCTAAGCTTGCTTACGATGTTCAGTTTGGTCGCGCAATCTGCGGGCGTGCTCCTGGCTGTCAGCAATATCGGGCCGAGAGTTGATTACCCCGACACTTTCCCAGTAGGCAACGAGTTCAACCCCTGTCTTAGGAGAATTTCGCAGAAAAGGGCGAAAGGAGAGAACGCGAAGAATGTACTCTGACAGAGGCAGTTCAAGCTGGGAAGCCTCAGCAGAAAGCTCATTTTCTAGCTCTGATGGTAAATCTATAGCGGTTCTTTGACGAGTGAGGTACAGTGGTGCCGGACAAAACCCTTTCTAAATAAGGCTTTCACAAATCAGGCTGTACTTCACTGAACCGGGAACCGCTATAAAGAAATTGTCATAGTACCAAGCTCCGATGTGCCGTACGTTTAGCAAGCAACGCTAGACTCTGTAAAGCATAATCACAAATTCTTCCTCAGTACCGATTTTGACAAATCTTTCCATCTGCTCAAATCCTACTTGCTGCCACACTCGTTGTGCTCGTTTATTGAATTCCGCTATGGTTACTCGACACTGCTGCGCTCTATATTGATTTATCCCGTATCTCACCACAGCTTGAGCATAATGCTTGCCATATCCTTGGCCAATTAAGTCTGGTCGTATACCCATGCCAATATCAAGAGCTTCAGTCCGGTAGTCTCCGCCTAGCACTTGACCATCGACTCCAAAAGAGCAATAACCTTCAAGTTCTTCGTGCATATTTAGAATCGCACAAAAGGCATTTAGGGGGTCAAGAAGATAGCATAGGTCTTCTTGGATAGTGTCGACATTAAAGTTGTAGTAGTCGTACGGTGAAGGGTAACGCCAACGAAGAATTGATAGTGCGTGTTCTTTCTCAAGTTGTCGAAAGGAAAATTTCATTTCAACCTATGCGGCGCGCTCTTCGTTGATTTGCTGATCGATCTCTAAAGCTGTGCGCTGGTGTTCGGGCGCTAGGGGGTAGTTGTGTAAAAACTGCAAAATAGACGTACTGCTGCCTTTTTCTGGCTGTTCAGCTTGGGAATGCTCTTGGGTGGCCACCTGGCTTTTTTTGAGAAGTTGAATAAATTGAGCCAGCAGATCTAGCGCGTCTTGGGGCAGGGTTTGAAGGTCTTGCTGAATTTGTTCGAGGGTGGCCATAGGTAGACCTCTCTGGGGATAAGGGATTGGGTTGTAGAGTAATCTAGCTTTAGTTTATTGCTCTGGTCGGGTGGGTCGCTTTCGTCTGGGCAACTTGGCGACTTTGGGTTGGGCGACTTTTCGGCACGAACGCAATCGGACAATGTAGCGGTAGGCTCGTCGTTGGTAGCTTGGGGTACTAGCTGAAAGAGCTTAGAAGCCGGAGTTTGTGAGTGCGAGGGGTAGATGGGGATCGCTGAAGCAAGTGAGATAGATGGCTAAGGAGTTGTTGGGTTTCCTTTATCAACCCAACCTACGGGCTTAGTGGAGCAAAAGCTTGTAAATCAATGGACAGAGCACACCTTCGTTTCGTTAGAACAGCTTCTTATTCCACCAAGACTGCTGACTTTCTTCCTTCTTTAGCTCTTTTACTTTCGTCTGTAAAGCTGGTATCGCAGATAGCCTATTCTCTTGATAAAGCAACTTGATTGCAGTTTGAAAATAGTTGATTGCCTCTTGAGTTTTATTTCTTGAGGTGTTTAAGTAGGCAAGCCTAATGTAGGCATCTACATGGCTTGAATCTAGTTCAAGAACTCTTTGTAAATCGACTTCACTTTGACGGAGATCACCAATTTGAGGATAAATGGAACCCCTGTTGAAGTATGCTTGTACATGGCTAGGATCTCTAAGTATAACTTCGCTAAAGTCTGAGATTGCTGCTTTATAATTTTTCAGATTCTGGAAACATAGTGCTCTTTGAAAATAGAAATCAACAATTGAGCTTTCATTGTAATGATGCTCGATAAGAAATGAGAGATCTTTTGCAGCATTCCTATAATTCTTGAGGCATAGAAAAGCATTTGCCCTCTGATAATATCCTGAGAAATCCTGTGGGTTCAAGCCAATAAAGCAAGTGAGGTCTTCAACTGAACTCTGATAATCTCCAATCTGTGTCAGGAGACACCCTCTTAAAAAGCGAGTCTCTGCATGATTAGGCTCCAAGTTGATAACGTTGTCATAGTCGGCTATCGCGCTTACATACTCTTCAAGAGCAAGATAGGCTTTTGCTCTACTAAAATGAGCAGAGATATTTTTCTCATCAAGCCTGATGACTTGACTAAAATCACCAACCGCTTCACTAAAATCTTCTAAGCTAAGATGTAGGGTGCCCCTGCTGTTGTATGCAGCCACTAAATTGGGATCTAGATTGACAGCGTTTGAATAATCTTTGATAGCTTCAGATACTTTTCCTAAAAAAGCTAGGGTTGTACCTCTAAGCAAATAAATGTGTGGATTACTCTTATTTTTAGATTCTGCGGCATTGAAAGAAGCTAAGGCTTTTGAGTATTCTTGAGCTTGAAAAAAAGCTAAACCTTCCTTTACGTGAGATTGCTCATCCTTAAACTTGCCGAGAAACCCCGATACTCCTCCAAGGACTCCGGATGCTGCAACATTCAGGGCACCTCCAGTAAGCTTAGCTGCTCCTAATCCAAGAGCACCTGTAAGTGCAGCGGTATTTATTAGAACATTACCCGTAACTTTAGCAGTGCCTGCCGCTGCTGAACCAACAGCCTTTGCGGTTTTCTTGGTTTTTGATTCACCTGCTGCACCAGCAATAGCACCAACGAACAAGGCAGCTCCAAAAGCAGGAGTCGCAGCAATTCCTAAAGCTGAGAGTGCAGCTACTGCCCCTACGCTACCTAAAACAGCTCCAACCTTGTTATTCCCAACTCCATCGCCCGAACCATCGCCTTTTGAAGTAACCTCACCTATGGTTGCAGAGCCCAGTTCTTCACTAATTTTGCTAAATATGTTGCCAATATCCATACATCATCTAGGCTATAGCCTACAAAATTACGTTTATTCGTTGAGATGCTCCCATGCTGAGTATAGCTAACCTCAATGAACTACTTGATTCTTCTCATCATTGGTTTTAGTAAGAAAAGTCTGTCCTCCTTTTCAACTGTGAATGGCTATGCCCGCAGCGGCTATGGAAAGTTGAAACAGTATATAGTTCACCCCTGCATGCAAAGTTGCTAGCTGCTAGCAGGCTAATAATCTCATTAGAGAGAAGATTTCGGCTTATTTGCCCTTATTCAAGTGGGTAGGCCGAAACTCTCCGTATATCAACCTCAGTTGGGTAGATCACCAGAAACTTTTTGCATAATATTCCAATTTATAGCGATCGCAAGAAACCTTCCGCATATATTCATGCTTACTTGCCCCGCTTCATCCGCTTTAACTCTGAACGAGGCTGAGCTAGATCGCAACTTGGTCAACTCCCCACCGGTCGCAGCGGCGAATATGTCAGCGTCATGAGCCGTAGGCGAGGGGTCAACAAGCCCTAGTGCTCGCGCTGTAGGTTAGTCAGCGCATCAGTGGAACCCAGCAGGCTCACGGGTGTTGGGTTCCGCTTTGTTTTACTCAGCCTGCGGTGTCTGTAGAATCATGGCTTTAGGGTTAGAGCCATTGCTTGGCTTCACAATAGCGTTGCAGCGATCGCAAACCCAGCACAATCGCCTCACAATACCGTTGCCGTCTATCACAAAAGAATTGTCATCCCCTGCAACGCCGTTGTCACCGCTCACAATGCCGTTGCCACTCACAGCAATAGCGTTGCGATCGCCCCCAGGGCCATTTTCAGCCGCCACAACTTGGTTTGCGCCTGAGCGAAGCCCTTACCAACTGGGCATTGTGAATCTAGGCGAGACAGCACCAGGCTAACGCGGTGCGTTTTGCCGTATTCTCACCACCCACCCCAGCCGCCATGACCGATACCACCCGTCGCCTCGCGCCCAAGCGCATTGCCCAAGACATTCAAGCCCTCAACAGTCTGAAAGCGATCGCCAACTATGCGCCTATGCGACCAGAGGCGTCGCATCAAACCTTGCAGCAGGCCTACCAGGCCATGCAGCAGAGCCAGCAAGACGAAGTAATGAGGGAAGCGGCCCTCAAGGCCAGCCGCGACCATGCCCGCCAGGCCGAGTGGGACTTTCACAACGCCGTCTTGGCGATGAAGCAGTCAGTACTCGCTCAGTTTGGGCCAAACAGCGACGAGATTCAGGCCATTGGCTATACCAAAAGCTCAAAGCGTAAGCCATCCTCCCGCCAAAAGCCTCTGACCACGGGCGAAGACCTATCCCAGTAGCCTCAAAGAAAAGAACAGGTTTTGAGCAGCACAATATCCCTGTAGCATAGGCAAAGCTTGCGCCCCATCAGACGTTAAGCGATCGCCCCTCGCCCCACCCC
>QBLT01000045.1 GCA_003249105.1 Leptolyngbya sp.
GGGTGGATGAGTGGGCGAATTTTGCATTTTGCATTTTGAACTTTGAATTCAAAGTTCAAAATGCAAAATTATGGCCAAGACGTCTCCTTCATCGGCAGCACCATCATCTCCGAGATCACCGTGCCGGGGGGCTGCGTCAGCAGGTAGCAAATGGTCTCGGCGACGTTGGCGGGGTCTTGCAGGGTGGCCTGGTCGATGTCGGGGAAGCGCTCTAGCAAAAACGGGGTGCGCATACCGCCCGCAATTAGAGAGGTGACTTTGATGTTGTGGGGCCGTCCTTCCACATGCAGCGCTTGGGAGAAGCCGAGCAGGCCCCATTTGCTGGCGTGGTAGGCGGAGGCGTTGGCCCAGGCCCGTTTGGCGGCGGTAGAAACGATGTTGATAATGTGGCCGCCGCCGTTCTGGCGCATCTCAGGGAAGACGGCTTTAGCCATATAGAACGGGCCGTTGAGGTTGACGTTAATCACCTGCTGCCACTGGTCGTGGGTCAGGTCTTCCACCGATTCGGTGACGTCAATGCCGGCGTTGTTAATCAGCACGTCAATGCGACCGTAGCGATCGCGCACCTGATCGAGCAGGGCGGCGGCGCTGGCGGGGCTGGTGACATCCAGCTCAAGGGCCATGGCGCTACCGTTGGAAGCCTCAATTTCCTGGGCAAGGTCTGTGGCCAGTTCGTGGCGCAGGTCCGCGACGACCACGTTCAATCCGGCGGCGGCGAGGCAGTGGCAGGTGGCCGCTCCCAGGCCCCGCGCCCCGCCCGTGACGATCGCGACTTTGCCGTCTAGAGAGGGGATAGAATTGGCTGTTTTAGTCAGGGTTTGCATGCTGATTCCTAATTGAGAGATTGTTTGAAAAAAGGGATTGGTATCAGTTGTACGCAGGGTGGGCAATGCCCACTCCGGCTCAGACAGTTCCAGAAATCGCCGTGGGCTTCAGCCCCTAGGATCTCAACCACTCTGGCTGGCCGAGACCGACGCGGTAGGGCGAGGGGACTCGAGCGCCTTGGCCGGGGGAACGGTCGCCAGCGATCGCTGCATAGGGCGGTCCGATCGCTGCAAATCGTCCTCAATCCACTCGCAGATCAGGTGCAGGGTTAAAATCTGCACCTCCTGAATGCGCTGGGGATCGGGGCTGGGGACGCAGATCGCCTCATCTACCAGGGGCAGCAGGTCGCCGCCGCTGCCGCCCAGCAGCCCAATGCAGTGGACGTTGCGGATTTTGGCCGCCGCCACCGCCTCGATCAGGTTGCGGGAGCGACCGCTGGTGCTGATCACCAGCAGCACATCTTCGGGCTGGGCAAAGGTAGACACCTGGCGGGCAAAGATGTCGTCATAGCCCACGTCGTTGGCCCAGGCAGTGAGCAGGGCGGTGTCGGCGGTCAGGGCCATGACCGGCAGACCGGCCCGCTGCTGACACTGAAAGCGGCCCACCAGCTCGGCAGCAAAGTGCTGGGCGTCGGCGGCGCTGCCCCCGTTGCCGCACACCAGCACCTTGCCCCCCCGGCTAAAGCACTGGCTCAGCCGCCGTGACACCGCCAGAATGTCGCCGCTGAGCAAGCGGCGCGACTGGCGCAGGGCCAAAATAGCGGCGTCAAAGCGGGCTTCCATCTGGGCCAGGTCGGCCTCGGTGGTGTCTACCAGGTCAGAGGCAGCGGTTTGAGCTAAGACCGACTCATAGATCGAGGCCAGGGCGCTGGCCACCTTGGGCCAGGTAAACTGGCGGGTGACGTGGCGCAGGGCCTGCCGCCCAAACAGGTTGAGCAGGTTGGGGTGCCGGTAGAGAAAGGCCAGGCGATCGCACAGCTCCTCCGCCGACTTAGGCGACACCAGGTAGCCCGTCTCCCCATCCCGCACGGTGAACTTGATCCCGCCGACGTTGGAGCCAATTACCGGGGTGCCGCAGGCCATGGCCTCCAGCGGGGTAATGCCAAAGGGTTCGTACCAGGGGGTGGTCACAAACAGGTCGGCGGCGCTGTAGAAATACTTCAGCAGCTCCCGCTCTCGCTGGCCCACAAAGGTGACCTGATCCTGGAGGCCCAGCTTTGCCGTCAGCGCCTGCAACCGCCCAATTTCTGGCGTTTTTTCGGGGTCGGGCAGCGGCGATTCACCGCCCACCACCACCAGCCGGGTGGGTAGATCTTGCTGGGCCAGCAGGGCGATCGCCTCAATCACCGTATCCACCCCCTTGCGAGGCACCATGCGGCCTAGCTGAAGCACCACCCGCTCCCGCATCGGCAGCCCCAGGGTCGCCCGCGCCTGAGCCTTAGGGACGGGCCAGAATTCGCTTAAATCTACGCCGCAGGGTACGATGTGAATTTTGTCGGCCTTGGCCCCGTAGAGCTCAATTAGGTCGTCGCGATCCTGGGGGCATTCGGCCACAATGCCGTCCGCCGTTTCCACCACCTGTTCTTCAACGGCAAAGCGTTCGTCAGGGAACCGGTCGGCCTGGCCCTGGTGCCGTCGCCGCACCTTGCCCAGGGCGTGGAAGGTAACCACAAAGGGAATCCCCAGGTGCTGCTTCACCTGGCTTGCCGCCAGGGCCGACATCCAAAAATTTGCGTGGATCAGGTGGTAGCTCTCATTCTGCCGCTGCTGCCGCCGGGCAAAGGCCAGTACGTAGCGGGTAAAACTCCCCATGTGGGGTAGCAAATCCTCCTTGGGCACTGGCTCCGGCGGCCCCGCTGGCACATGGACAATGCGAATGCCGTTGTGCCACAGCATCAGCTCCGGCAGGGCCGCGTCATCGCGGCGAGTAAAGACATCCACTTGGTAGCCCAGGGCCGCCAGCTGTTTGGCCGTCTGGCCCACGTAGACATTCTGCCCGCCGCTGTCGGTGCCGCCAAAGTTGCCCAGGGGCGAGGCATGTTCACTGATAATGGCAATCCGCTTAGTCATAGCGTTTGAACGTGAGGGATGAAGGGTTTAGGGTCTGAGAGTGAGGAAAGACGTAGGGTGGGCAATGCCCACCGTCTGCAATGGGGGGGAAGGTACAAGGCTGTCTGCCGTCGGGTTACACTCCGTTTCACCCAACCTACGGGGGCTAGATTAGGGCTGGGGCACGGCGGCTTTGGCGATCGCGCCCCAGTTCCAGCGCTTCGGCAAAGACAGCATTCCAGTCCTGCACAAATCGCGGCATGTTGAACCGAGCCATGCCCGCCCGCTGAGATCCCTGGCTCAGGCGATGGGCCAGGGCTGGGTCATCGATCAGCTGCTGCATGCGGGGCACCAGGGCCGCCGGGTTGGTGTCGATGTAGCCCGAAACGCCGTTCTCAACCACCGTAACCAGTTCGGTGGTGGCGAGCCCCACCACCGGCACTCCCAGGCACATCGCCTCGCACACCGCCAGCCCCAGACTGGTATAGCGAATCGGGTGAAAGAAAAATCGATAGCGAGCCACCAGCTCGGGCAGCGCGGTATGGTCCACTTCGCCCAGGCCGCCTAGGCTCTCGGCATCCATGCCCACCAGGTCGAGGGGCACCTGCTGACGCACCTGCTCAAACACATCGGCCCCCAGGCGGCGACCGCGCGATCGCAGCCCGTTGACTACCACAATGCCCCTTGGAATCTCGCCCGAATAGCGCACACCCTCGGGCACCATCACGCCGTGGTCAACCACCCGCGTCGGGGTGGAGCCGCAGTCCCACATCAGCTGGTTAAAAGCCGTCACATGCACCAGCAGCAGGTGAGGATCATCCACCACATGGCGAGTGTCGGTGGGCTGCTGCCGGGGCGGGTCGTGCTCCAAAAATATCTGGGGCAGCTGCCGTTGCTCTGGGCTGAGAATCTCGTACTGATCCTCCTGGTAGTTGCGGGCCGACTGAAACAAAATGCAGTCAAAGTCCTGGTGCCGCACCGCCTCTGCCGCAATGTCGTGGACGTTGCTGCCCCAGTCAAACCCCGGCAGCCGTCCGCCATAGCCCTCAGGAAAGCCCGGCTTGGTGGGCAGGTAAAAGTCGTGGGGGGCCTGGGTCAGGTAGTACAGATAGCTACCGTGCACGTGCCAGGTGAGAATTCGCAGTCGTCGCATGGGTGAAAATTTGTTGGTAAGGATTAGCGAAAGGCTGGGGCGAGCGATCGCCCACTTTCCCTCAGCAGATTTACTAGAGCGTCGTCGTCTTGGTCTGGGGGCGCACAGTGGCTCAGCACCTGCCCCCCAAACTCCCCAGACTGGCCGACGCGGATGGGAATGCCCGCCAGGTAGCAGAGATAGCCAAGGGTGTAGGGCGACTGCCCCGGTGCCGTGAGCATGATCGCCGCGTCAAACCCGCCCTGGCGTAGCCAGCTAATCGCCTGCGGCCAGTCCACCAGCGTCGCCTCATCGGCGCTCAGCCAGCTCGCGACTTGCCTAGACTCAACCACCGTCAGCTCGGCCTCGGGAACCATGGCCCGCAGTACCAACGGCGGACTGCCCCCACGGAGGTTAAAAACCAGTATTTTTTGCCGTTTAGAGGTCGTTTTAGCCGACATAGCACACCTCTGGTACGGATTGAGATTGGGCGTTGAGGAGCGATCGCGCCTCAGCCAGCACCGCCCAGGGCGTCGCCGCCCCAGTCTGGCGGCTGTCCACAATACGGTGACGACCCCGGCCAAACGTTTGATCCGCAATGCTGTTAATCGGAGCCCATCGCCCCACCTCTGAGTTGCTAAACACCACCACACTCGGCACCTTAAGCGCGGCCCCCAGGTGCGAAACACCGGTGTCGTTGCAGACCAGCAGTGCCGCTTGCTGTAGCACCACCGCCAGTTCGCCAAGGGTGGTGCAGCCAGCCAAATTGAGCGCCGCGCCACCCACAGCGGCACAGATTTGGGCGGCCAACTCCTGCTCAGCAGCGGTGCCTGTCAGCACAATGCGGTAGCCCTGGTTCGCCAGCGATTCAGCCACCTGAGCAAACCCGGCGATTGACCAGCGGCGGTCTTCACTGCTTGCCCCCGGATGCAGGCAGAGGTACCGGCCTGGGGAGAGGTCATGGGCCTTGAGAACCTGGAGCCCCGCCTGGTCCTCATCCTCTGACAGGGGAAACTCCAGCTCCAGGCTCTGTGGCGGCAGACCTAAAAACTCTGTCAGCCGCAGCAATCGCTCAACCTCCGATCCCCACTGGGGATAGGGCAAAAAGTAGCGGGGGTCGGGGCAAAACTGGCCCGGCAAATAAAAGCCAGCCTGCTGTCTGGCCCCCAGCAGCGAGAGAAACGGGTTGATCGAGCTGCCGTCACCGTGAAGTTGCAGCGCCAGATCATAGCGGTGGCCTTGTATCTGCCCTAAAAATTCCACCGTGTTTTGGGGGCTCTGCCAGCCCTCAGGGATGCCAGGGAACCCCGGAAACGGCAGCCACTGATCGATCAGGTGGCTGAATCGCTGACTAAACCACTCCGTGCCGGGTAGACCCAGCCAGGCGACATGGGCAAAGGGGTAGGCCGATCGCAGCGATCGCAGCGCCGGCACAGCACAGAGCAGATCTCCCAGGCCGGGCAGAGAACGCACGACTAAAATGCGGGCAGTCAGCGGTATCGGCAGGCGATAGGTCATGCCCCGACCTCTTAATAACTATGGAAGTCATATTAGGGACATTCAAATATCACCGCATTGGACATTTGACAAAACAATTCTGATATTTAGGTTTGTCATTTTGTGCATTTGCACAGTTGGCCTCAGAAGCCGTTTAGCTTGTTTTAGGAAATTATGATTTGTGGCGTATATGACGCTACAAACCTCTTTGAATCTCTCCCAAGATAGATGCTGAAATAGGCTTTTGAAACGACTCTAAGGATTGTTCTGCCGACAGTCTTTGTTTGGGCCAGTACCGTCAGCTGATACTCTCAAGCAAGTATTTAACTACTCCTAAAGATATAATCTGCTCTAAAGAAACCGTCGTTTAGCCGCCCCATAGGGTGAAAAGCGTTAGGATTTGAAGAAAAACAATTGGCAAAATGGGGTAAGCGATCGCTCGCCCCAAAGCCCGAATTCTCACTTCCGAAAATATAGAAGCTTTTAACTGCCTAGGCCGTCAAATTGGCTTTATAGTGCTGAATTCTATAAATATCTATCGAGCGCTAAGGAACCCTACGCATTGCGTTAGCTGTGTCAAAACCATTCGAACACGTCGCCCATGTAGTTGCTAAGCAGCTGTCGTCCCTGCTTCAAACAGCGGTCTTTATTAGCGACTCAAATCAGAACGTAGTGGCCAGTCGGCAGTTCCACCGGCACCATCGTCTTGAGGACAAAAGCTACGGCGACCAGGTCTTGCCTGACCGCTACTTGAGTCTGCCACTCTACGTGCACGACCAGGTAGGGGAGGTCAGAATCGAGCAGGGGATAGATGGTGAAACGCTCTCCCCTAAGCACGCTCGCGCTTTTCTAGATCTGCTAGTGAGCCAGCTGGCCGACCCGACTTTTCCCCAACAGCAAATCTATAAAAACCAGGTCATTTCGAACTTGCTCCAGGGCCGCATCACCGAAGAAGGCGTAGCCCTTCAACAGGCCAGCCTGTTGGGTATTGATCTGGCTCCCCCCAGGGCCGTGATTTTGGTCGATGCTACTGAGGCCATGCTGTCTATGAGCCGAGCTATCGACGAAGCTAACCCCAACCAGCAGCGGTGCTCCCAGGCCATTATCAACAGCATCGTCACGTTCTTTAACCTGCCCGATGAAACCATTTGTGCAGATTTAGGGGGCGGTCAATTTGCCGTTCTCAAGGCCAGCGACAGCAAAAACCTCAGCCCCTGGGCTGGCCATGGCACGGCCCCCCATGCCGATAGCCTGGGCTGTTCCTGGACTAACCTAGACGCGCTCAAACGGGCTGGCAATGCCCTGCTGCTGCGACTGCGAGAAGAAACCGGCACCACCCTCAGCGTGGGTATTGGTCGCTATCATCCTGGGCTGCTGGGCCTGGCGCGCTCTTATCAAGACGCCCAGGTTGCCCTGCGGTTAGGCCGACAGTTTGATGGCCAGAACCGGGTTTACTGTTTGGATGATTTAGGGATTGCTGCCTTTGCCTGCGTTGCCGACGAACGCACTAAGGTAGACTTGGCCCTCCATTTACTCAGTCCTTTAGACAATGAACCCGAGCTGATTAACACTCTGAAGGTTTTTTTCTCTGAAAACTGCGCCCCCATTACGACGGCCAAGCGGCTCTGCATCCACCGCAACACCCTCACCTATCGACTAGAAAAGATCACTTCCCTCACGGGGCTTGACCCCCGCCGGTTTGACGAGGCCGTGCAGATTCGTCTGGCGCTACTGCTCCAGGAGTTTCAGGGTATTTGAGCAGATATTGAATCGGGCGTTGCTGAATTGAGGAATGAATCTGCAAAAGCAACAGTTGCTACATCGGCCCCCGCCCCCCCCAGAATGCGGGGGCTAGGGGGGCAAATCATACCGCTGCCAATCAGCGCCTTGAATCGAGTCTAGGCGCTGATTGGCAGCCGTTCGGCAAAAACACTGCTCTGTTCTCCAATTACCAAGGGTAAGGAGATTTCTAGAAAAGAAGATCCCCGCTTTGTCGAGCAACTTTCTCCCTAATGGTGGGCACTGCCCACCATTAGGGAGAAAGTTTTCCAGAAGTCGCCTAAGCCGATCGCTCAGCGTTGTGGATCCAATTTGTTTAGCAATAAGCGAATCGGTGGCCGTTAAGTCAGGGTTTGTGAATTTATCTCGCACGGTCGTTCCATTTTCTCGGGCATTTTGTAAAAATGAATACAGAAATGCCTGGCTGACCAGCTTCTTGTTCGTACAAGCTTCCTTCGCATCAAGATCGGTCTATCGCCCGCATTAACCCTTCAGAGGCGACCTCATGATTCCGCAAGTCCATTCTCAAACCGACCGCAAGCCCGCCGCCAGCTGGCAGCCTGTTTGTCATATTACCTACACCCGTGACACATGGGTTAAGCTGACCAGCCAGCCCAGCGCCTTTGCCGCTGACGAGGCCAAGCTGCTGTGCCAAGAGTCGCCTGATACCTGGGTTGCCTGGGTGCCCGACCACGGCGAAACCGTGCTGCACAAAAGCCACTTTTACGCCTAATGCATCCCCAATCCCTTCCTGAGTCAGCCATCGATTGGGATGAGCTGTTTGACTACCTGCCCGGCACCCTCGTCGAGCAGCTTGACCAGCCCGGTATTCTCTACGAAATTGAGGGCTACGAAGCCACCATGGTGCCGCCGATCTGGCTGGTGAATGACCCACGCCCGCGCTATCCCCATGAATTGCGGATTGTGTCTCGACAGCCTGCTCGAGTCTGTGCGCTAGAGCCAACCTTGCCTCCGCCTAGGACGATGCACCCCGTCTGAGCAATTTGTCCTGCCAGTTGCGCGACAGTAGAGGGCAGTTTGCCAGCTCTATCGCCGCTGCGCGATCGCCCAGATCGTGGTGCATGATGCGGTTGGCGCGGGCCACAGTCCACTCGGGGTAAGGGCGATCGCACAGCACCATTGCCAGGCCCGGCTTTACCGCCCCCTCTTCCAGTACGCGAAAATACCAGCCGCTGCGGCCATTGGCTTTCACCTGGAGCGTCAGATCGTCCACTCGCCAGCGGCGAGACAGCTTCCAGCAGGGCTGCCGGGGCTGCGACACCTGCACCCTGGCGCTGCCGATCGCATAGGTGTCGCCAATGCAAACGTCAGCCTCGGTCTGCCCCGCCACCGTAAAATTTTCGCCAAAGCCGCCGTAGGGCAGATCGGGGTTGTGCAGGTGCGATCGCCAGTCGGGGTAGTGCTCGGCGCTGTAGGCCAGCACCGCTTTATCCACACCGCCGTGGTTTTTCAAATCTGCCTGGCCGTCCCCTGCCAGATTGTTGTAGCCCAGCCACACTTCACCATCAATGGGATGCTTAAAGAAGCCAGTAGTCCAGCGCTGATCCATCGGGTCGGCGGCGGTTTCGCTGCCCAGGGTTTGGGGCAGGCCCACCTGAATCGAGACAAGCTCAGGCATGGTAGTCAATTAATCAGCAACAAAAAAGAGGGTGGCTTAGCTAAACCACCCTTTCTCTAGAATACGCTTACTGATTCAGGACATCCCGCTTAGGCTGGGGCGCTGCCGCAGTGGCCGCCACCTGTGACCTGAGCACAAATGCCCAACCCAAGCAAAAACCATCTCTACTCTAGGCAACCCAACCGGGTTAACTAGTAGCGAATCTGAAGGGTAACTTGGGCCTGCACGGTTTGTTCGCCCCCCACCACCGGAGTCGAGGCGTCAGCCTGCATGCCCGCGTATTCAGCCTGGCGGAACATCGGTACCGGCGCGGGAGGAGCCGCCCCGTTAATTTGAATGCTGACAATCTCCTGCGATCGCAGGTTCAGGCTCCCCAGCACTACCCCCGCCTGGGATTGAGCATCTTCGACCGCCTCGCGCAATGCCTGCTGGCGAGCTGCTTCTAGGGCTGCGTCTTCGGCCACAAAGCTAACGCTGCGAATCTGGTTAGCCCCGGCATTTACGGCATCGTCGAGCAAGGTGCCAGCGCCCTCGGTGGGCACCCGAAAGCTGACGGTGTTGCTGCCGCTGTAGCCGATCACATCGGTGCGACCGTTCTCGTAGTTGTAGCGAGGACTGAGCTGAATGCCTGTGGTTTCGAGCTTTTCGACCCCTCGCGATCGCAGCAGCTCGACTACCGCCGCCGTGCGCTGGGCCACCTCGCGCTGCACCGCTTCGGCTTCGGTGCCCTGCACATCCACCCCCAGATCAACCTGGGTCTTGGTCGTCTGCACCGACTCTTCGCCTTGGCCAGTTACGGTTAGCGTTCTCATAGCCGCCTCCTGGGCGATCGCGGTGGGGGTAAATACGGGCACAAAACCGAGCCCCGACACCAGGGTCGCCGACATCACCGCCGCCGCCGCCATCCGTCTGGGGGTAAAAGACTTAATTTTCATGGGCCTCACACTCGTTTATGGAAGTTTGTCCATTCACTGTGCCACGGTGATCCCAAGCCAGCCGCGTTGTTACCAATTTCGATACAGAGGGCCGAGGCCTATCGAGCATCCTGAGCCAAGGGGTTATGATTTTTTTACAGGAATCGCCTTTGCACTACCATCACGTCTGCTTAGAATCGGCATGATGCTGATTGCCATTAGCGAAAATATCAGAAGAATTCACAAAATCGTCGGCGATGAATGGTTCGATCGCTATCCCGATATCAACTGGTCGGATTTTAAAGGTATTCGAAACGTACTGGCTCACGATTATTTTGATATCGACCCAGAGGAGGTTTACCAAACTTGTTCGACTGAGATTGACATTCTCAAGTGGGAACTCGAAAAAATGCGCTACGACATTTTTCAGTCGTAATCGCAGGCTTAAAATTTAGATGCAGTTTCGGATTAAACCTATCTTTTACAAATAGGCCACCGTTACCCCAGTGCCACCGTCGGCCTGGGCGGCAGGCTCAAGCCGCTGAATCTGCGGATGGCGCTTGAGGTACTCGTGCACCCCCGCCTTGAGCTTGCCGGTACCGTGGCCGTGGATAATCCACAGGGCACCGCTGCCCTGGGCGATCGCCTCCTCCAGCACCGCCTCCGACTCAGCTACCCGCATGCCGCGCAGATCGATGGTGTTGCGGCTGGTGCGAATGGCGGGAGCCGGGGGCGCGGCCTGGGCGGCGGGCACGGTGTCGACGGGCTTAGTCTTGACCGGCACTTCGGCCTTTTCGCCCCGCAGCGACTCGATATCGGCCAGGCTGACGGTGGTTTTCATCAGCCCAAAGCGCACGGTAATGCGGTGGTCGTCGTCGGGGGCGGTCAGCACCTCGGCGGTTTGGCCCAGGCTGGGGATGCGCACGCGATCGCCCACCGCCGGACGATACCCCGGTTTCGCTGGAGTCGCCGCCGCCGCAGGCAGACGGGATTGAGCGATCGCATCCACCGCCTCCGTAGCCCTCTGAGCATCTTGAGCCGTAGCGTCACCCTGCTGCAACCGGCGAATCACCTTGGCAATGTCGCGCTTGGCCTCGGCGATCGCCTGCTGCACCGCCGCCTGCTGCTGGAGCTTGAGTTCCTGCTCGCGATCGCGCAGCATATCCGCCTTGTGCTGCACCTCCTGGTGGAGTTTTTCGGTGGCGGCCAGCAGGTCTGCGGCCTCCTGCGATCGCGCCTCCTGATTGCGTCGCTGGGCCTCTAGCCCCGCAATCACCTGGTTGACATCATCCTGCGACCCCATCGCCATCAGCGCTGCCGCTTCGTCAATTACCCCAGCATTCAGCCCCAGGCGACGCGCAATGGCCAGCGCATTCGATCGCCCCGGAATACCCCACAGCAGCCGATAGGTCGGCGACAGCGTGGCCTCATCAAACTCCACCGACGCATTCTCAAACCGCGCGTCCTGATACTTCAGCGCTTTCAGCTCGCCGTAGTGGGTCGTCGCCATGGTCAGTCGCGCCCGCTGGGCTAGGTGCTTGAGCAGGGCAATGGCCAAGGCCGTGCCTTCTGTGGGGTCGGTACCTGCGCCCACTTCGTCGAGTAGAACTAGGGCGTTGGTAGGTGTGTAGGTGTGTGGGTGTGTGGATGTGTGGGTGTGTGGGTGAGGGGAGAATACGGACACCTCCTCCATCGCTCCCCCACCTACCCCACCTACCCCACCTACCTCACCTACTGCACCTACCTCACTTTCACCACCACCTAACGCCGCCAAAATCCGCCCGATCCGCCGAATATGACCCGAAAACGTCGACAAGCTCTGTTCGATCGACTGCTCATCGCCAATGTCAGCCAACACCTGCCCAAACCAGGGAATTTCCACCGGTTCGCGGGCCGGTACGTAGAGGCCGGCGCGGGCCATCAGCGCTGCCAGGCCCAGGGTTTTGAGGGTAACGGTTTTGCCGCCGGTGTTGGGGCCGGTGATCGCCACCACCCGCAGCTCTGGGCGAATCAGCAGGTTGATGGGCACTACCTCTGGCCCCTGCTCGTGGCGCTGCTGCCACACCAGCAATGGGTGGCGCAGCTGGCGCAGGGTGGTTTGCTCCTGGGGGGCAACAAATCGGGGCGGGTTGGCCTCTAGCCACAGCGAGTAGCGGGCGCGGGCGTGGGCCAGATCTAGCTCCGTGACTACCGCCAGCAGGTGGGTCAGATCGTCGTAGACTTCTGCCACGGCGTCGCTGAGCTGCCGTAGAACAATGTCTTCCTCGGTTTTTTCCTGGCGCAGCAGCTGGCGCAGGCGATTGCCCAGCTCGACCACCGCCTGGGGCTCAATGTAGAGGGTCGCACCACTGGCCGAGGCATCGTGCACAATGCCGGGCACTGCGTCTTTTTGGGGCGCTTTGACCGGCAGCACAAAGCGATCGCCCCGCTGGGTAATCAACAGCTCCTGCATGGCCCCAGCCTGGCGCTGCAAAATTCGCTGGAGCCGCTGCTGAATGTCTTGGCGGGTCGATTTGAGGCGATCGCGCACCTCCCCCAGCTTAGGGCTGGCCCGGTCGGTGACATCACCGCGATCGTCAATGCAGTGATAGATCTGCTGCTCCAGCTCAGGGTGAGTGCTCAGGTCAGCCACCAAATCCTGCAAAACCGGGATATCCTCTGGCGGCTGGGCATCAATGGTGCGCCGCAGCTGACGTGCGCCATGGAGGGTGGTGGCGATCGCCAACAGCTCCTCACCGCTGAGCAGCCCCTGGCGATAGGCCCGCTCCACCGCCGTCCCAATATCGCGAATGCCGCCAAAGTTGAGGCCGCTGTTGTGTTGCTCTAGCCAGTCGGCCTCCTGAGTCTGGGTCAGCAGGTTGACGCTGGCGGCTTCGGTTTCAGGAATGACTAGCGCCTGGGCCGCTAGGGTGCCACGCTTAGTGGCGGCAAAGGTAGACAAGTGCTGGCAGAGCCGAGGCCACTCCAGCAACTCCAGGGTTTCATGGTGAATTAAGGGCAGCTCAGACAGGGGAATTACGCTCGCTCAAGACATGCTCTCAGTATAGAGAACTCTCGCCGCAACCTGGCTTAGACCGTCGATCCAGCCCCAGTCTGATATAGTTCACCCTTCAGTTCCAAGCCGTCTGCCTAAAGCAATCTGCTGCCGCATCGGCTTAACAACGGCCATGGCCCATGGGCCATGGCCGTTGTTAAGACCCCTCAATATATGACCCCTCGATGCCACCCCCGGGCATGCTAGATCCTACGAAACCAGCTGCCGCTGTCATACTGTTACGACACTGGGGGCGAGGGTGGTTGCGTTAGCCTCTACAGAGGAGAGCAATCGACTGTCAGAACGGCCATACAGGGCATAGCCTTCGTTCTTTACCCATGTGATCCAGTCCTATCTATTCACGCCCCTGAATCTGTGCTTGAAAACGACCTGGTTAACGCTACCGCCCCCACGGCCAGCATCGATCCGTCTCCCCTGCGGGCAAACCCAAGCGACACGGTGCAGCAGACGGTGGAGGCTATGGCCATGGCCGTCAAAACCTACGCGCTGGTCTATGGCGGCGAAACCCTAGAGGGAGTCTTTGGCTACGCTAACATTGCCCAGGCCACGGCTGAGTTGGCCGATCTGAGCCAGGTACCAGTTAAGCAATGGATGACCCCCCTCAGTCAGTTGCAACCCTTAGGCCCCTCCCTGACCTGGCCGCTAGCCCTGAGGGCGCTATATCCTGGTCAGCTCTATCTGTCGGTGGTTGATCAGGCGCATCACTGGCTGGGACTGCTGGCCCCCGACGGGTTTTACACGCTCCCCCGCTTTACGGGGACTGTCATTACTGACCAAGCCGAGCTCACCGCCTGCCACTACTCTGTTGCCCTATTTCAGCAGCAGCAAGAGCGCCTGGCCCTAGCCCTCAAGGGCGCCCGAATGGGCACCTGGGACTGGGATTTATCCCAGGGGACAATCGTTATTTCCGAAGAGCAAGAGCGTCTGCTAGGGCTGGCACCCGGCGAGTTTGGGGGCACCTATGAGACCCTATTCACCCATGTGCACATAGATGATCAAACGACGGTGCAGCAGGCTTTGCAGCAGGCAATTCGGCTAGGACAGGGCTATGGAATTGAGTTTCGAGTGCTCCACAGCGATGGGCATATGCGTTGGTTATCGTCTCGCGGCCAAGTCTTTAAAGACGGTGAGCATGCCCCCCGCCTGGCTGGGGTCACCCTCGATATCTCTGAGCAAAAGCGGATTGAGGCCGAAATCAAGCTTCAGTCTCAGCGAGAGCGGCTGGTGGCCGAGATTGCCCAGCGCATTCGGCGTTTGCTTGACCTAGACAGCATTTTGGAGCAAACCGTTACCTCAGTTCGGGAGTTTATTGAGGCCGATCGCGTCATTGTCGTACAGTGCGAGGCCGATATGAGCGGTCAAGTGATTCAAGAAGCCTGTTCGTCCTCCTATCCACCGATGCTGGGCTGGGCCATGCGCGACCCCTGGTCGGTGGGCGAAAAGTTTTTGGCTCACTATAGGGCGGGGCGGGGGCTGGCGGTGGAGAATATTTATACCCAAAATTTGCCAGCCTCCCAGCTGGGATTTTTGGAGTACTTCCAGATTCAGGCTGAGATTGTGGTGCCCCTGCTGCAAGAGCAAGCCCTGTGGGGACTGCTCATCGCCCACCAGTGCCAGGCACCCCGAACCTGGCGCATGGCCGACGTGCGGCTGCTGCAAAACCTGGCTACCCAGGTGGGAATCGCCATTCAGCAGGCCAAAATGCACCGGGAACTCACCCTGGCCAACCAGCGCCTGCGGCGCATGGCCTACCTCGACGGGTTGACCCAGGTGGCCAATCGCCGTCGCCTAGAGCAGTACCTAGACCAAGAATGGCGTCGCATGAGCCGAGAAAATGGATCTATAGCCATTGTTATGGCCGATATTGACTGCTTTAAGGGGTTTAACGATCGCTACGGTCATCAGGCTGGGGATAGCTGCCTGCGGCTAGTGGCCCGCGCCCTCACCCGCGCCGCCAAACGCCCCGGTGACCTGGTGGCCCGCTATGGGGGCGAAGAGTTTGTGATTGTATTGCCCAACACCGACCTCAAGGGAGCCGAAAGCGTCGCTGAGGACATGCGCCTGATGATCCGCAGCCACCGGATTCCCCATGAGGAGTCAGTTGTAGCTAAGGTGGTCACCCTGAGTTTAGGGGTAGCGAGCGCCCTGCCGGCCAGCGGCGGCAGCTCAGCTGGCCTGATTAAACAGGCTGATGAGGCTCTCTACATGGCCAAAAATGAAGGCCGCGACCAGGTTAGGGTAGCTGCTCCCCTGGGATTGCACTAATGCTCTAGCCAACGAAAGATAACAAGTTACGGAAAAGGTTTTAAGTATAAGGAGATTTCTAGAAAAGAAGATCCCCGCTTTGTCGGGCAACTGTAGCCACTGTAGGGTAGGCACTGCCCACCGTCAGGGAGAAAGTTTTCCAGCAGTCGCCTAAGGCGATTGAGCACCTTATCCTTTAAACCTTGTCCCTCAAACTGTTCAGGCCCATCTAAACCCCACGCATCACCTATTATCTTTCCTTAATTCCCCATTCTCAGGCGATTTTCAGGGTCGTAGGGTGTAATGGCAAGGCATTGTTGAGCGTTAGTTGGTGCCACCAAATTGCCTCGGCAACCGTATGATGAATGCTGTTTTACCTACCTAGGGTCTATGGTTCAGTCTCCTCCCTCTCCGGCGATCGCAGTTACTCCCTTTGACCAGCGGCTGGGGCAGCCCCTCACCAAGCTGCCGATTACCGTATTGCAGGTGAATCTGGGCCGCAAGTGCAACCTGGCCTGTACCCACTGCCACGTGGAGGCTGGGCCCAAGCGCACCGAAGAACTTTCGGCCCCGGTCTGCGACCAGCTAATTGAGCTGATCCGGCGGTTCCCGCAGATTGCCACCGTCGATCTGACCGGCGGTGCCCCGGAGATGAACTACGGCTTTCGCCCCCTGGTGGAGGCGGCGCGGCAGTTGGGCAGAACGGTGATGGTGCGATCGAATCTGACCATTTTCTTTGTGCCTGGCTTTGAAGACTTGCCAGAGTATTTTGCGCGCCAGCGGCTGCATGTGGTGGCCTCGCTGCCCTGCTACCTCGAAGACAATGTCGACAAACAGCGGGGGGCTGGGGTTTACAGCGAGTCTATTCGGGCGCTACAGCGGCTCAACCAGCTGGGCTACGGCCATGACCCGACCCTGCGCCTCGATCTGGTCTATAACCCGCCCGTGCCCCGCAGCGCCGAGTTTTCGCTTACTCCCAGCCAGACGGTGTTGCAGAGCGACTATGAAGCCTATCTGCGATCGCAATTCGACATCGCCTTTAACCAGCTCTACACCATCACCAACCTGCCCATTGGTCGGGTCAAGCAGTGCCTGGAGGGCAAAAATCTCTACGCGCCCTACCTACAGTTTTTGTCTGCCCACCACAACCCTGCCACCGTCCCCCATCTGATGTGCCGCCAGGAGCTTTCCGTAGACTACGAAGGCAACCTCTACGACTGCGACTTCAACCAAATGGAAGGTCTGCCCAGCCTGGGGCGCAGCGGCCAGCCCTTAACGGTGGCTGATCTGCTAGCGGCCAATGCGCTAGATGCGATCGAAACCGTGCAAACCCGCCCTTACTGCTACGGCTGCACCGCTGGCAGCGGCTCTAGCTGTGGCGGTGCTCTCACCTAGACCGCCGAACTAGGGCATAGGAAAATCCGCCGCCAGAGTAGCCCCCTCTAGCCCCAGGGCTGAGGCATATTTCTGAATAAAGGCGCGAATGTAGAACGGTTCTGGCAGCTGCTGCAAATTGCCGGTTTCGATCGCCTTCAAGGTGTAGGGCTGAATAAACGTCCGCTGGTAAACATCCTCCAGCGACAGCGACTGCGCTTGGCGAGCCTGCTGGAGATAGGCCCCCATCTTTTGCAAGCTGGTTTGCTGCACCGCCGCAAAGTCGGCCTTGGCCTGAAGCTTCTTGGCCAAGGTGTCGTGAATATAGGCGCGCTGGTCAGAAAAGCGGGCTGAGGTAGTCGGCGTGGTCACCGCCTGGGGCTGGGCTGAGATTACGTCAGGCCGAGGTTGCGCGGTAACGCGCTGGGGGGTGGCCGGAGCCTGTCTAGGGGTGGCTTCTTCTAGGGTAGGCCCTCCAGGTTCACTGTCTTGCAGTCGCTGGTCTAGCCGGTAGCGATTGAGCAGGCCCAAGGCCACTAGGGTGGTTACGGGCAGCGTAGCCACTGCTACCTGTTGTGCCGCCATCGACATGGCCGCCGTCGCCCCAGCGCCGATAATCAGCGCATATTCTGAGGCGGGGGGTAGCTTAGAACCAGAAAGGTGAGGGGTCTTCATAGCACCTTGAGTCTTATATTTTTTATCTTTTCGCTGTTGTTAGCCCCTCGTCCGGAAGGAGCGGCCAAAGTCCTGCGATCGCGGCTATTGCCCACAACGACGAATAACGGTGCTCTCAAGCCACTTGGGCACAGCAAAAGAACGAAGATGGAAGCGTAAAAAATGTAAAAAATGCTCGATAGGCTTGAATTCTGGCGTTTTGGACCGACGCAAACCCAACCTTCACCTGCTGTATCGGCTTTCGCCTAGAACCTACCATCCTAGTGAGTAGCAGTTTCTATCGGGGCCACAGCCGCGACACCATGGCCGATCGCCCCAGGTAGAGGGGGCGCAGGTGCTGCCAGGCAGCCACAAACCATCGCCGCGCCGCCTGGCTGGACGGACCTCGATAGCGGCACAGCAGCCCCGATTGCAGCCGGGTGACGCCGATATCACCGGGAAGATCTGGTGGCCATAGCTGGCGCAGAGCCGCCACCGTGTCACTGCCAAACGAGTGCCCCACTACGGCAAAGCTACCCACCACGGGATGCCCCGCCAGACCGTTGGCGCTGTGGAGGGCCGTACTGCCTCCGATCAAATGCTGGCGATCGAGCCACAGGGGCTGGTCGGCCTGCCAAACTTCGAGGCGCGATCGCCACTGGCCCTGCTCAAAGGTTTCTCCTCGAGCGCTGCGGCCAAAGCGAGTGATCTCCCAGCCTGCCCAAATGGCCCCTGGGGCCAGGTCAATCCGTAGCGCCTGATTGTAGTGGGCCTGGTTGAACACAATGGTTTCCTGGGGGAACCATTCCAGACAGCTCTCTGGGGCGAGGGTAATGTCTACTTGCTGGCTGCTGCTGGCGGTGTCTGCGCTGCCATAGACCTTACTGGCGGCGGCGGTGGTGACAAGCGCCTGGGCCCTGGGGGCAGCGGCCAGCTCCACCAGCAGGCTGTCGCCCCCCACCAGGCCCCCAGCGGTGTGCACCAGCACGGTATGGCACAGCCCTTCCCCTTCGGGATAGAGGGGGCGCTGCACTCGCAGAGGGGCCAGGGTATAGGTCTGAGTCGGCACGCACCGCCCTGACTCCAGGGCATAGCTGAGACGAGCTAGCCCACACCAGCCCCGATGAGTCTCAGAGGACTGAGCCAATGAGTGAACCATAGATTTCTAGCGCAGGTAGCGATCGGGCACCGAAAATTCTGAAGACCCGGTCTGTCGACGCAGGTTTTGGCAGCGCAGCAGCTCATTGACGGTGAGCACCCGACGACCCTCTAGAGGGGGTACTGCCTCAATGGCGCGAATCAGGGCCGCAGCGGCGTCGGCCTGGTCATAGCCGCGCCGCAGCGACACCTGAACGGCCTTGTCGTCGGCGGCCATCTCAATTTGAGGGCCGGTGACTCCGCGCCAGATTTGCCACCCAGCTAGGGCCGTCACCCCAGCGGCAGCCACCACGCCCACCGCGTCGCCCTGGAGCAGCTCTACTGCGCCCCCGGCTAGCCCAGCTCCGGCCATGGCCTGGTACCAGTTGGGTTTGAGCACGTTGGCCAGGGTCACCCAGCTCACGGTGCGCAAAAACAGCAGATCGCGCTCGGCTACGGCCAGCTGGTGCCACAGGTCGAGGTTGATCGAGACCGTATGAGTCGACTGCCAGGGGCGAGGAAATTCAGCTTTGATGACGCTTAGCTGGCGATCGCTGAGCATCAGCTTAGTTTTCATGCGGGCGGTGGCGGGCATTAGCTCCCGCAGCCGACCAACCTCTGCATTGGGGTTAACCACAGTCACACCGTGCCAAAAATCACCCCTAAGCCTACCATTTTCTCAGGGCTGGACAGCAGGGTAGAGCAAGGCTAGGCCCGCATTTAGCGCAGACCCAGCCAGCTAAAAAACGTCTGGCCAGTGACCAGCTCTAGCAGCAGCAGAGCCACAAAGCCCACCATGGCAAACCGTCCGTTAATGCGCTCGGCATAGCGGTTCCAACCAAAGGCAGGAACGGGTTCAGCAGATGCCTCAGGGTCAGAGATAGCAGGATTCGAGTCTTGGGTCATCGTTGGGGCAGGTAACGTCTATATTAAAAATATCTTACTTTTTTCCCCCATCTTTTTTCTCAACAATTCGGACGGGAATACCGTTATCCAAATACTTTTTTAAGGCAGCGGTAAATTCATCTTCTGCAGTTTTGGGCTTAGTCTCTTTGACTAACGGTTTTCCCAATAGAGCCTCATTAGTCCACACAATGAAGACCAGAATGAGCACGATGGCAAATTCCATAGTTGTTTCTGTGACTTGGTTTCAGGGATCCGATCCGGTTGGGCTGCGTTTTGATGTTCAAGGGACAATGCTATAGGTCAGCTACAGGGAAGCAGCAACTAATTCCGGAAGCGATTTGCCCAAACTATATCGAAAGATCCCGAAATGGAACGGTTAATTCAAATGTTCAATGAAATAGCGGTATCAAGGGTCAGTTAGTTGGGCGTGGTAGCTTCAAGCACAGCAGACTTTGAGGGTTTTCTACATTCCCTAAAAACTCCAGGGTCGCCCCTAGATGGGTTGCTAGACGGGCGGCAAGCTGGTAGCGAAACTCAGGCGACAGGGTAGCCATGGTCGGCGATGGAACCTCGCCAGGGTTTGCCCCCAAATGTAAAGCAATGTTGCCGGTGGTGGTGTCTTCAGACACAGTCAGGCTGATTTGAGGGCTGCCCTGGGCCAGAGCGGCTTCAATTAGCATCACTACGGTTTGCTCTAGCCAGGCTGGGTCAGTTTGCACCTGGAGACTGGCCTCTACCGGCCCCACAATCAAGCGGCAGTGGCGGTTGATGCACTGCATTTCAATCATGCGCTGGACGCGGGTAATCAGCGGCTGGAGCAGGGTAGGGGCGAGCCGGGGGTGAAGGGCACCGATATCGACCTTGGAAAGGGTGATCAGCAGATCGAGGTTCTTGAGCACCGTTTGAATGGCCTGGTTGGCCTGGGCGATAAATTCCCGCTCTTCGGCAGGGCTTTCGCACAGGTCTTCGAGAATTAGCTGGTGCAGGCTGATGATTTGGTTGATGGGCGACCTGAGCTCGTGGGAGGCCGTGCCCAAAAAGGCCGCCTGGTGCTGGGCCTGGTGTCGCAGGCGATCGTAGGCCAGCTGTAGCGTTGCGAGATCGGTAAAGTCTTGCCCCTGGGGATAGTCCATTGCGCCAGCCGTCCATTGCGAGAGATGAGTTCGCCCCTGCTAGCCTAACCCCAGGCGGGGCCAAACCGCTTTAACGGTTTCAACTAAACGGGTTCGACCTTGGGCAGGGCCACCGCGCCCGATCGCAGCACCGCCCAGCCGCCATCCTGCCAGCGCACCACCGTTGAGGGCAGCCCCGACCCCTGGGGCCGATCGGCGGGGAGAACCTCGGTTTGGAGGAGGGCCGAGATCTCGGCCTGGGCCGCCGGATCGAGGGTAAACACCTGGGGAAAGCTGGCCTCGATCGCCGCCATGGTCTCTAGGGGCGGCTGCCCCGAACGGTTGGCGCTGGTGGTGGCCAGCGGCCCGGTGTGGCCCAGCAGGTGCCGCGCCAGGGGATGGTTGGGAATTCTCAGCCCTACGGTGCCCGTTTTTTGCGGATTCATGGCTGGAGGCAGGCGATCGCTGGCGGGCAGCACCAGGGTCAGCGCGCCGGGCCAGTACTGAGCGGCGATCGCG
Organism: Leptolyngbya sp.; assembly: GCA_003249105.1. GTDB lineage: Bacteria > Cyanobacteriota > Cyanobacteriia > Phormidesmidales > Phormidesmidaceae > Nodosilinea. The sequence goes on from QBLT01000045.1 coordinate 20,836, forward strand.
CTCCACTGGGCCAGCTCCGCCTCAGTGCCGGTAATGTAGGGCCGCAGCTCGTCAAAGCTGGCCCCCATGAGAATCAGCGGCTTGTCGGGGCTGCGCTCTTTGGCGGTGTAGATGCGATCGCCCGCCTCGGGCCGCGCCGCCAGCGCTGGCACCGTATCGGTGGGAAAGCTCGCCAGCTCCCCCGTTTGCACCGCTGTAACCAGTTCCCCTAAAGATACCTGCGGCATAGACTGCACTGTAAATAGATTAATCTTGTCTCCAACGGATTGTAAACCCGTACCCCCAGCGGGTGACACCCCCCCTGATCGCCCTGTCTCTGCCACCTTCACAATGGGAACTGTCGCCCAGAAGAGCGCCCCATGCCCCCCATTTCCACCCACGACCACAGTGCCGCCGCCCTCAATGCCCAAGGCTGTGCCCTCTGTGCCCAGAGCCAGTTTGACCAGGCCCTCGCCGCCTTTGATCAGGCGTTAGCCCTAGACAGCACCGACTGCACCGGCTGGAACAATCGCGCCAATGCCCTCTGCGGCCTCAATCGCCAGGCCGAGGCCCTGGCCGCCTACGACAGAGCCGTCGCCCTCGCCCCCCAGTATCACCAGGCCTGGTTTAACCGGGGCAAGCTGCTGGCCGAAATGGGGGCCTACGGCAACGCGGTGGAGTCGTATAACCGCGCGATCGCCCTCCAGGCCGACCCTATCTACATCCATTCCAGGGAAGACATTTGGATTAAAAAGCAGCTGATCGCCACGGTTTAGCAGGGTTCACTAGAACTTTGACCCGATACAAGTTTCAGAGCTCAGGGATAGTTTGGCCCCTTTGATGGCTGGTGTTTGTTTAGCGTTAACTGTTGGTCAAGCCCGGGCAAAAACTAGCCTTGGTGCCCTAGGCTGAGGGCGATGGCATCGCCCCCCTGCGGGGAATCGCCCCTGCAACATTTAAGTTTGCCTCCTGTTTAAGGGGCTTGGATATGTCTTGAACAGGAGCTTTGCTGGCTGCTTAAAGGGTTCTTAATTTATTTTCACCCTGGGCTTATTGTTGCCATCAGGCTCTCTTAGGGTTGAGTCTGTAGCGTTTACCATGGCGGATTTGATTCTGTTTAGGACGCTATGGAGAGTGTTGTATGACGAGCAGACAGAAATTTAATCGCTATGTCTTAGCTGGGGTGGTAACCACCGCCGTAGCGCTAGGCGTTGGCATCCCCAGTGCAGTTTCTCAAAATTCCATCATTCAGATCGACGGGTCTAGCACCGTCTACCCCATATCTGAGGCCATGGCCGAAGAATTTATGGCCGCCAACAGTGGCACCCAGGTAACCGTAGGCGTGTCGGGCACCGGCGGTGGCTTTAGCAAGTTTTGCGCGGGGGAACTCGACATCACCGGCGCTTCGCGTCCGATCAAAGACTCTGAGGTCGAAGCCTGTGCCGCCGCTGGCATTGAGTACATCGAGGTGCCCGTTGCCACCGACGCCTTGACGGTGGTCATTCACCCCGAAAATGATTGGGCCGACGAAATGACCGTAGAGCAGCTGCAAACGCTGTGGAGCCCTGAGGCCCAAGACACGGTTACCCGCTGGAACCAGATCGACCCTAGCTGGCCTGACCAGCCCATTGAACTGTTTGGCCCCGGTACCGACTCCGGCACCTTCGACTACTTCACCGAAACGGTTGTGGGGGAGGCGGGCTCTAGCCGCGCCGACTACACCGCCAGCGAAGACGACAACATTTTGGTGATTGGCGTCAGCCGCGACCCCAACGCCATTGGCTACTTCGGTCTGGCCTACTACCTCGAAAACCAAGACACCCTCAAGGCTGTGGCCGTCAACGGTGTTGAACCCACCCCTGAGAATGTCGAGAACGGCACCTACGCGCCCCTGTCTCGGCCCATCTTTGTCTATGTCAAGAAGAGCAGCCTAGAGAACCGCCCTGAGGTGCGCGCCTTTGTGGAGTTCATGCTTGAGAATGGGCCTGAGCTGGTGCCTGAGGTGGGCTATGTGCCGCTGTCTGAGCAGCGCTACGCTGACCTTTTGGCTGAGCTGTAGAGGCTTGAGGCGACGCTCAACCTAGCGCGATCGCCCGCTTGGGCAGAGCCTCATCTCCCGACCATCTAGCCCTTGGGAAGACCGTTTATTCCCAAGGGCTAGATGCCACTATCCACTGCAACCAGCTCCCTTATGTCAGCGAGTTAACGCTGCCAAGACCGTTTATTCCCAAGGGCTAGATGCCACTATCCACTGCAACCAGCTCCCTTATGTCAGCGAGTTAACGCTGCCAAGACCGTTTATTCCCAAGGGCTAGATGCCACTATCCACTGCAACCAGCTCCCTTATGTCAGCGAGTTAACGCTGCCAAGACCGTTTATTCCCAAGGGCTAGATGCCACTATCCACTGCAACCAGCTCCCTTATGTCAGCGAGTTAACGCTGCCAAGACCGTTTATTCCCAAGGGCTAGATGCCACTATCCACTGCAACCAGCTCCCTTATGTCAGCGGGTTAACGCTGCCATTATTCTTAACACCTATGAGCATTGGGGAATCTGTAACGTCGCCTCAGCCGGTATCGCCGCCGCGATCACCAGCGCCACGGCAGCAACGAATCCAGCGGCTGCTAGCACCGCTGCTGGGCCTATCGCTGGTGCTCCACGGGCTGTTGCTGCTGGCTCCGGCCCCCGCTCCGCAGCCGCTACCCGAGGCTGAAGAGGCGATCGACGAAGACGAGTTTGTCGATCTGCTCAGCATCGGCACCCTTCCCGCCCCCCAGC
>QBLT01000046.1:0-16172 GCA_003249105.1 Leptolyngbya sp.
CCTGGAGCTCTGGAGGCTTTCTCATTAAGCCTCCCTTATCGCTGTGACTAATTACGACAAATCTTCCCAGTAGGTGAGCCTACCGGGAAGATTTGGAGTTGTTTAGGAAGTTGTGTGAAAAGGTGATTCAGCGTTGGAATCGACCACGGCTCGTCCATTACCCCTTAGGGCTCGGCAGGGTAGCGATCCCACCAGCGGTTGAGCGGATAGTACAGCGCCGGAGCCCACAGACTGCTCAAAATAGCCGAACTCAGCGCCACCCGCTGGTGATACATCCAAATTCTGCCTAGGGATGGGTACAGTGAGTTGGCCGACAAAAGCTGGTCAAAGCTAATTTGCAGCGCCAGCACTGTTTCTGCAATAACCGCCATTGCAAATACAATCAGCGCCACCGAGACAATGTCTTCCTGGAGGTAGCGCTGTTTTTGCAGCCTTGCCGTCAGCACCCCAACCACAATTAGGCTGAGGGTATGGGTTGGATTGGGGGATGTCATCGCATCCTGCAGCAGCCCTAGTACCAGCCCAGCTAGGGCTGCCTCCCACTGGGTACGCTTAATACTCCAGGCCACGACCCAAATCAGCAGCCAGTGGGGCGCTACCCCCAGTAACTCCATACCCGGTATGCGGCTAGGCAGCAGCAACAGGCAGACCAGTACCGACGCCACTGTGACCAGGCTATTGATTACCCAAGGTTGACGCCATACAGGCAATGACGATGCTCTTACCCCTATGGTCATAGCTGATCTCCGCTGCCGCCTGGGGGCGTCAAGCCATTTTCAAGCGTGGCCCCTGGCAGCACGGGTAAATCTACCGTTTCCTGTGGTTCAAAGGGGTGAATAATGGCCCACTCCAATATCGGTAGGGGCGAAGAGAGCTGAATCACCGCTTCTGGAGCCGGACTCTTGGTCAGGTCAATGGACTCGATGCGGCCAATAGGAATGTCTTGGGGAAACAGGCGGCTGTAGGAGGATGTAACAATTACGTCACCAGCCTTGACGTCGGGGAGTTTTTCAAAAAACTCCATGACCACTCGGTTGTTCGATTGCCCTCTCACTACCCCCATGGCCCGGCTGCGGCTGACCTTAGCTCCCACTCGACTGGTAGGGTCACTAATCAACAACACTCGTGAGGTGCTGGGAGAAACCGCCACCACCCGACCGATTAACCCGCCAGGACCGGTAACCACATGCCCAATTGCCACATCGTCGCGGCTGCCCCGATTGAGAACAATATGCTGCCACCAGTGGTCGGCTCCGCGCCCGATTACCGTCGCCCGCACCCCCTTTAGGGGAGTAGCGGCTTCGTAGTCGCTCAGGGTTTGCAGCGATCGGTTTTGGTTCTCTAGCTCCACGATGCGCTGCTGAAGCTCAAGAATATAGCTATTTTCAAACTGCTGCTCGCGGCTCATGCCCGGCTGTAGAGGCCGGGTTAACCAGTGATAGGTTTCGTAGATAACGGCACCATCATTGACCCGCATAAGCCAAGCTGAGGAAATGGCCAGGGTAACCATTCCCGCTTTGAGGGCATGACGAGTCCACCAGCGGCGTAGGGCAAACATAGGTTCTGGGTAGATGACGACTCTGGGGATGCCCTACAGGCTCGATCGCCCGCTGAAAACTCGGCCCATTTGGCTAAAGTTCTCTAACACTCGTCCGGTACCCAGCACTACGCAGCTCAGCGGATCCGCCGCCACATGCACTAAAATGCCGGTTTCATGGCTGATTAGGGTGTCTAACCCCTTGAGCAATGCGCCACCGCCGGCCAGCATAATGCCGCGATCGATGATGTCAGCGGCCAGTTCCGGCGGAGTGCGCTCTAGGGTGCGCTTGACGGCCTCGACAATAACCGAAAGCGGCTCGGCCATGCTCTCGCGGATTTCGGCACTCTTGACGGTTACGGTGCGCGGCAGACCAGACAGCAGGTGCAGACCCCGCACATCCATGGCGATTTCGTGGTCGTCGGGGTTGGGGTAGGCTGAGCCGATGGTGATTTTGATTTCTTCGGCGGTGCGTTCACCCACGACGAGGTTGTGTACCTTTTTCATGTAGCTTGAGATGGCTTCGCTGAGTTCGTCTCCGGCTACGCGCACCGACTCGCTCAGCACGGTGCCCTGCAAGCTCAGTACGGCGACCTCGGTAGTGCCGCCGCCAATGTCGACGATCATGTTGCCGGTGGGTTCGGCCACAGGCAGGCCAGCTCCGATCGCCGCCGCCACCGGTTCGTCGATCAGGTATACAGTGCGGGCACCCGCCTGCTGGGCGGCATCCATCACCGCGCGGCGCTCAACGCCCGTAACGCCGCTGGGAATACCGATCACGATGCGGGGCGATACCAGGGTGCGGCCTTCGTGCACCTGGCGAATGAAGTGTTTGAGCATCAACTCGGCGGTGTCGAAGTCGGCGATCACGCCGTCGCGCAGCGGACGCAGGGCCACCACGTTGCCAGGGGTACGACCCAGCATGCGCTTAGCTTCTTCACCGACTGCCAGGGGTTTCTTTTCGACCTGGTCGATGGCCACTACGGAAGGCTCTTGCAGTACAACCCCTTTGCCGGAGACGTACACCAGAGTATTGGCCGTACCGAGGTCAATACCCATATCGCGAGAAAATCTATCGAAGAAAGCCACAGGCAATAACGCCCCTACATCAAGAAAAGACAGTGAACCAATGCTAAGGCACGCCCCTAGGGGCTGACGTTTACATCGAAGTGGATTCTATTACGTTTCGTATCAGTGCGTCCAGTAATCAAATATTTATCGGTAAGGGGAAAAGCCCAGGGACATTGCCGAAAGCTGCAAACTGACTGTAGCAGCTGGCTTTAAGCTTCAAGGGCGGCTTTATCACTATACAAAGGTGTATAGCCTTCTCCAGGACGGGTTTGATCGGTGCAGTGTTCCTGACGGATGATTGAGGTTTGGCCTACAATGCTGGGACAAGTGTTGGGCAAGCAGCAATGACGATCAACGTAGTAACTCTGGTGGGCCGCGTGGGCACTGACCCAGAGGTGAAATATTTTGAGTCGGGTACGGTGGTGTGCAACTTGACCCTGGCGGTGCGGCGGCGATCGAGCCGGGACGACAAGCCTGACTGGTTTAACCTCGAGCTGTGGGGCAAAAACGCCGAGGTGGCAGCTAACTACGTGCGCAAGGGCAGTTTGATCGGTATTAGCGGTGCGCTGAAGCTAGACCATTGGCAGGATCGCTCTAGCGGTGCGGCGCGTTCGAAGCCGGTGGTGCGAGTAGATCGATTAGACTTGCTGGGCTCTCGTCGGGATAACGAGTCGGCGATGAACTATAGCGACGACGAGTTCTAGGGGCTATTGGCCAAGCTCACAGGGTCTTCAAGATTGAGGCAGATACCCAGGGATTATGGGGCAGCAGGGCCGAATTCCTCAAGCCAGTCAAAGATTTGGCTGAGCTGCTCGGTGCTGACTAAGCCGTATTGCCACAGCGCCATGGGTAATAGGTTGGTGGTTTGCCCTGCCTTGCGCAAGCCCATGGCGATCGCCTCAGAGGACACCGCCAGTTCGGTTTGCAGAAATTCGATGAGCTGCTTTTGGCGTTGAGAAGGCATAGAAAGGCAGAGGCAGTAGTTAGCCCTTACTATAGCGACTTTAATTAAATACTGCCTCTGCCCTAAGTCGGGGGGATTAGCCGACGGAGAGCAGGTTTAACACTTAGATTCCGCTAGAGCTTTCTATCTATTACTGCGGTCAGCTGGATCAGCGTATCGTTCAGTTTTTCTTCGATGGTAGGCTCTGCTGCTACCTCAAGGTCGTCTTTCCTCTTTAACTTTTCAAAGGCGCGGATCATCAAGAAGATCACAAACGAAATCACCACAAAGTTGATGAGAGCAGAGAGAAACAGGCCGTACTTGATGCCGTTGGCAGAAAGATTGGCAATATCCTCTACCCCTGCTGCCTGTAGCGCCGGTTTTAGCAGAACAGGAGTGATGATATCTCCGATAAACGAGGTGACCACAGCATTGAAAGCTGTGCCGATGATCACGGCGACAGCTAGGTCAATGACATTGCCGCGCATGAGAAACTCCTTAAAGTCTCTCGCGAAGCCACCTGCGGAATTCACCGCCCGATCTCGAGTTTGTCTGTTAGCCATGTCTCCTCAATCCTTATTTTTAATTAAGACCATATGGTATACGACTAAAACAATATCAGCGCTTTAAAGGCTTGATTCATGTTCGGACTGCTGAGACGGCAAAAACAGAGACTTAAAGTGCGGTTAACCTCCCCAAGACAACTGGGCTATAGAATTGCGGCAGCCATGGGGGAACCGCTGTGCCCTGGTAGAATCCATCCAGAGCGAGAGCAGGGGCACTGATTTGAGGACAACCTCTGGGAGCGAAGCGAACCCATGCTGAAACCGATTCAAGTTGTTGAGCTACTGATGACGACCCCGAGCCATCAAGACTTTAGGGCTGGGGATACGATCTTTGAAATGGGTGCTCTGGGAGATTGTATGTACGGCGTCATTCAGGGAGAGGTCGATTTGTGGGTCAATGGCCGCGTGTTTGAAACGATTTCTGCTGGCGATGTGTTTGGGGAAGGGGCGCTGGTGCAAATTCCCCACGTGCGGGCCTCTACGGCGGTGGCCAAGACCGACTGCCGCCTGGCTCTAGTCGATGAGGCTCACTTTAAGTTTTTGGTGCAGGAGACGCCGCTGTTTGCCCTAGAGGTGATTCGCAGCCTGTCGACTCGGCTGCGGGCGGCCAAAGCGGCGGCCTAAGTACTGGTGGATAGGGCGATCGCCTTCACGTGGCCTTGCCGAGATCGGGCTGTATGTTTAGCCACCCTTTTTGTGGCGGTGGCCGTCCTATCCTAAACTGCACCTCAGGACGTTAGTGAATCCGGTTTAGACCGAGGAGTGACAGGATGGACGCAGCCGCCCTTTGGCAACGCTATAAAGACTGGCTCTACTACCACGAAGGTCTGGGCTTTTACCTAGATGTCAGCCGTATGGGGTTTGACGATGCCTTTGTCGCCGAGATGCAACCCCGCTTTGCGAAAGCCTTTGCCGATATGGCCGCGCTGGAAGCGGGGGCGATCGCCAACCCCGACGAAGAGCGCATGGTGGGTCACTACTGGCTGCGCGATGCCGACCTGGCCCCTACCCCCGAGCTCAAACAAGATATTCTCGATACGTTGACCAGCATTGAGCAGTTCGCCAGCCAGGTGCGCACGGGCGGCATTTACCCCCCTGGTCAGGAACGTTTCACCGAGGTCCTCTCCATTGGTATTGGCGGCTCGGCTTTGGGGCCGCAGTTTGTAGCCCAGGCCCTGGGGCCAGATTTTCCACCCCTGGCAATTCACTTTATTGACAATACTGATCCCGAGGGCATCGATCGCATTCTTGCCCGGCTGGAAGACAAATTGTCCACCACCCTGGTGATCGTTACTTCTAAGTCGGGGGGCACCGCCGAAACCCGCAACGGCATGGTCGAAGTGCGCACCCGATTTGAGCAGCGGGGGCTGAACTTTCCCAAGCAGGCCGTTGCCATTACTGGCCGGGGCAGCAAGCTCGAAAACCAGGCCCTCAGCGAGGGCTGGCTGGCCACGTTCCCAATGCGCGACTGGGTGGGGGGGCGCACCTCTGAACTATCGGCGGTGGGGCTGCTGCCCGCTGCTCTGCAGAACATCAGCATTCGCTCCATCCTTGGCGGTGCGCGGGAGATGGACGCGGCTACCCGGGTGCCCGATCTGCGCCGCAACCCCGCCGCCCTGATTGCCCTGGCTTGGTACTACGCGGGCAATGGCAAGGGCGAAAAAGACATGGTGGTGCTGCCCTACAAAGACAGCCTGCTGCTGTTTAGCCGCTACCTGCAACAGCTGGTGATGGAATCCCTCGGCAAGGAGAAAGACCTCGACGGCAACCTGGTCTACCAGGGCATTGCGGTGTACGGCAACAAGGGCTCTACCGACCAGCACGCCTACGTGCAACAGCTGCGCGAAGGCGTGGCCAGCTTCTTTGTCACCTTTATCGAGGTGCTGAAAGACCGGGCCGGTGACTCGGTGGAGATGGAGCCCGGTGCCACCAGCGGTGACTTTCTGTTTGGCTTTTTGCAGGGCACCCGCAAGGCTCTCTACGAAAACCAGCGCCAGTCGATCACCCTGACCATTCCTGAGGTCAATGCCCACACCGTGGGGGCTATGATTGCGCTATACGAGCGGGCGGTGGGCTTCTACGCCTCGCTGGTGAATATCAACGCCTACCACCAGCCGGGGGTTGAGGCGGGCAAACTGGCCGCCGCCGGAGTGCTGGATCTGCAACATGCCATAGTCAACGCCCTGGCCCAGAGTCCACAGCCGTTGACCCTCAGTGAACTGGCGGCCCAGGCTGGAGCCCCCGATCAGGCGGAGACGATCTATGCAATCGCCCGTCATCTCCATGCCAACCAGCGCGGCTTGGTCATCCAGGGCAACCCCGGCCATCCCGACGCGATTAAGATCGCAGCGTTGAAATAGCGGTTTGAGGGATGGCAAGTTTAAACTTGTCATCCCTCAAACTTCAGTCTGGAATCCACACGTAGGGGCTGCCCGATACCGCAATGCCATCGGTCTTAGAAAAGCGGATTACCACCAGCCGAGAGCTGTCGCGGCCCAGGTCGAGGTAGCCGCTGGCCCAGACATCGGAGCGCACCACGCCGGTAATTTCGAGCCGATAGCCGCCGGGGGGCAAGTAGAGAGTTTCCTGGCGATCGAAGTTGTGGGGGCGATACACCAGGCGGTTATTCAAATAAACGGCACCCCACTCGTCACCTCGGGCATCGAACTCGATCCTTACCTGCTCGCTCTCGGGCTCGGGGCGGGGGTAGGGCAGAATAATGATTGACGGCTGGCGAAAAATGTTGGGCGACTGCCGAATGATCACCCGTCGGTTCGAGCGAATGATGCGGTCTGGCTCGGCGGTGGTGCCCTCCTGAGCCTGGGCGATCGGTGCCCAGGGTAGGGCGATCGCCACCGCTACACCCCAGAAAAGCCAACTCCAGCCTAGAGTTGCAGTCTTTGCCTCCGGCTTTCTAAGAGATTGATTTGTATCCGCCTCAGCTACCATCTCAACACTCCTTGCCTCGCGACCTCCAGTCCGATGGTAGTTGGCCCCCGTTTTCAATCTAGAGAAGTCTGTGACTCTTAGCCAACCGGCGGCCAGCTAGCGGCCAATTGGCGGGTAGATATCCACACCCCCAGGCCATTCCCTCAGTTCAGTAAAGTTGACTAAAATCTACATAAGGAAAAACGGTTCACCCAGGTTTAGCGGCTAAGCTAGCTTTGAAGTCTGATTCAGCTTGTGCGATGGTCAAAGACCGGCCCATGGAGGGCCACCGCCCTGACTGGGGCACCTAAATTTATTTTGCCAAATCTATTTCGTCGTAGAGGATAGGGCTTTGAGTAATACCAGCAACTTTCGTGAAGCGATTAGCAAGGCCAAAGGGCAAACCCTGGTTGGCCCCAACGTTATCAAAAATGCCTTACCCTATGTCGGCGGCGGCCTGATTCTAACCGCTCTGGGCTCCTTTGGCGGCCTGAGCGTGATGGCCAGCAACCCGGCTATCTTTATGCCCACCTTCTGGGTGGCATTTGTCGCCCAGATCGTGCTTTTCTTTGTGGCGATGAATGTGGCCTCTAAGGGCAACAACAGCACGGCCCTGCCCCTGCTCGCTACCTATAGCCTGCTGACGGGCTACACCCTTAGCGGTCTGCTGGCCGTTGCCCTGGGTACGTCTGGGGTCGGTGTCACCGGCATTGGCTTTGCGGCGCTGTCCTGCGGCGTTGTCTTCATTGCGGCTCGCCAAATTGGCTCTAACCTATCTGAAGAAGACGGCTTCGCCCTCACTAAAACCATCGGCATCGGCGTGGTCGCCATCCTGATTGCGGTGGTGGGGCAGTTTATTTTTGCCATGTTTGGTGGCCCCATTCCCCAGTTCCTCGACATCGCCATCTCTGCCTTTGGCGTGCTGGTGTTCTGCGGCGCTTCGGTGGTCGATTTCTTCATTCTGCCCCGCACCTACAAAGATGAGCAGTACCTATCGGCGGCGCTGTCGATGTACCTCACCTACATCAACCTGTTTGTGTTCATTCTGCGTCTGCTGATCGCCATCAACCGCGATTAGCACGCCACGGGGTTTGACCACCTCTATTGAACCGAAGTCCCGGAGCCGATGGTTTCCGGGACTTTTGTCTGTCTGCTCTCAGGAAGCTGCTTAGCTTGGGTCGATCGCACCTTCCCCAACCCGTTCAACTAAAAACGGCGTTTCGCGCCCCATCCTTCCTATACTGATACCTTGGTGCCTGTTACCCTTAGTCGCCCCGGATCAGTTTTAAGGAGTCCCATGTCTGTCATCCGCGCTCTGCATCAACAGTTGGTCAGCAAAGAACGCTCTGCGGTGGAGATTACCCAGGGCTACCTCGACCAAATTGCAGCCCTGGAACCCACCATCCGCAGCTACCTGACCGTGACGGCTGACCAAGCCCTGGCCCAGGCGGCCCAGGTTGATGCCCGCATTGCCGCTGGGGAAGACATTGGCCCGCTGACCGGCATTCCCATCGCCCTGAAGGACAACCTCTGCACCCAGGGGGTACGCACCACCTGCGGGTCGAAGATTCTCGAAAACTTTGTGCCGCCCTACGAGTCAACGGTGACGGGAAAACTGCGGGATGCTGGGGCGATCGCCCTGGGCAAAACCAACCTCGACGAGTTTGCCATGGGCAGCTCCACCGAGAACTCGGCCTACCAGATCACCGGCAATCCCTGGGATGTGACTCGGGTACCGGGCGGTTCCTCCGGTGGCTCTGCCGCCGCCGTGGCCGCTGGGGAATGCGCCGTGGCCCTGGGCTCCGATACCGGGGGGTCCATCCGTCAGCCCGCCTCGTTTTGCGGCGTGGTGGGGCTGAAACCCACCTATGGGTTGGTCTCGCGGTTTGGCCTGGTAGCTTACGCCTCTTCCCTCGATCAGATTGGCCCCTTGGCCCGCACGGTGGAAGATGCGGCGCTGCTGCTCCAGGGCATTGCGGGTCACGATCCCAAAGACTCTACCAGTCTGGATGTGCAGGTGCCCGACTACACCCAGTGCCTCAAGACCGACCTCAAGGGTCGGAAGGTCGGCATCATCACTGAAACCTTTGCTGCCGAGGGCATTGACCCCGCCGTTAGAACGGCTACCGAGAAGGCAATTCAGCAGCTCAAGGAGCTGGGCGCTGAGATTCAAGAGATCTCCTGCCCCCGCTTCCCCTACGGACTGCCGACCTACTACATCATCGCGCCGTCGGAAGCATCCTCAAACTTGGCTCGCTACGACGGGGTTAAGTATGGCGCTCGCAACAACAACGACAGCCTGATGTCGATGTACACCAAAACCCGTGCCGAGGGCTTTGGCCCCGAGGTGAAGCGGCGGATCATGATCGGTACCTACGCCCTGTCGGCGGGCTACTACGATGCCTATTATCTCAAGGCCCAAAAGGTGCGCACCCTGATCAAGCAAGACTTTGAGGCCGCCTTTGGTCGGGTAGATGTGCTGGTGTGCCCGACGGCCCCCACTACGGCTTTCAAAGCGGGTGAAAAGGTGGACGACCCCCTCAGCATGTATCTGTCTGACCTGATGACGATTCCGGTGAACCTGGCGGGGCTGCCGGGGCTGAGCCTGCCCTGCGGCTTTGACGACCAGGGCCTGCCCATTGGGCTGCAACTGATTGGCAATGCCCTGCGCGAAGACCTGCTGTTTGAGGTGGGCTATGCCTACGAGCAGGCTACAGAGTGGCACAATCGGGTGCCGTAGCCTGACTGGGTGCAGATGAACCTTGGGTCGAATGGGCTGAGCGCGGCGGCGTTAGGCTGAAGGAGCGGTTTCCTAGCTGAGGGCTTTTGGCAGCTGTGTCCTCAGCAAGCCTGGTCTAGTTCTGTCAGCTGCCGAAAAATCGTCACAGGGGAGTAGGGGGAAGCGGGGCAAATACCCCATAATAGGCAGCAAGCAAGGGGCAACGTTCTGTCAACCGTCACTGGTTCTCAACACCCACCCGCTTACTCACCTACTTCCCTTCTTTTTCCATGCCCATTGTCAAGTTTCTCTTCGGTGTTCTGGGCATTGCAGGGGTCATCTATCTTTCGCTGTGCAGCTGGCTGTGGTTTGCCCAACGGCGGCTGATGTATTTGCCCTGCCCGGCCCTGGGCGTGACTCCGGATGCGTTTGGCGTAGTCTACGAAGATGTTTGGATTCCGACGAATGGGGCGGGGCGTCTGCATGGCTGGTGGCTACCGGCGAACGCAGGCAATGACCTCACCATTTTGTATCTCCACGGCAATGCCGGTACCGTCTCCAGCAATTTGGGTAAGGCGCTGCAGCTGCGATCGCTAGGTGCCTCTGTCCTAACTATCGACTACCGGGGCTATGGTCAGAGCTCTGGCCCCTTTCCCACTGAGCAGCGGCTGTATGAAGACGCACTGGCAGCCTGGCGGTTTTTGCAGGTTGATCAAGGCGTTATGCCCCAACACCTGGTGGTCTATGGACATTCCCTGGGCGGGGCGATCGGCATTGAGTTGGCCAGCCATGTGCCCCATCTGGCGGGTCTAGTGGTCGAGGCATCATTCACCTCCATGGCCGATATGGCAACCCTTTCCCATTACAATCGCTGGTTTCCGGTTCGCCAGCTGCTCACCCAGCGGTTTGAGTCGATCGCTAAAGTTAACCGTCTCAAGGTGCCCACCCTCTATCTCCATGGCTTAGCGGATGCCTCAGTGCCGGCGGTGATGAGTGAAGTGCTATACCAGGCCACAGGTGGGCCAAAATCCCTTTGGCTGGTGCCCAATGCCGACCACAACGATCTGCCTGACTGGGCGGGCGATGAGTTTGAGCAACGGCTGCGTCAGTTCTTGCAGGATTATGTATTGGTTAAGCATTGATAGAAGGGGGTAAGGCGATCGCGATTCTTCTCCAATGACTCAACCTTTGCCTGAGACTCCCTCAAAGTCTGCCTGAACTTCACTTGAAGCGGCGATCCCAACCCATCCACCCTCTCTTATCCACTCACTCCCAGCGTCAGCCCCCAGCCCAAAAGCTGGCCCGTAGCACCGGGGACATGATCTACCGCTCGTAGCCGCCAGGTACCCTGAGCTGGCTGACCCAGGAGCCGCATGAGCACCAGCGTGGTTTGCAGCGTGTAGGTGGTGCGCAGCTCCGTTTGGCAGCCCAACGTGCGACCTTGGATAAGCACCGTAGCGCCGCTGGGGGCGACTAGGGTTAAACTAACGTCTCCCAAAAATGGGTGGTCAAGGCTGACCTCGACCTGCACGTCCGTAACGGTGCCGGTGGCGGCTACGGCCACGCTGCTCTCTACTCCACCGGGCTGATTGTCAGGTATGCCCCGCGCAGTCTGGTTTTGCTGCTGCACGACTCGGCCCACCTGCCGCCCACTGAAAGCGCGTCGCTGGGCTTCGCGCACCGCCGCCGCCGCATTGACCTTGCCGTAGCCAAACCACTGGGAGTGGCCACTGGCGTTGTAGGTGCCGTACTGAAGGCCGAGCTGGGGGTCGGGGGTGCGATCGACAATCTTGTCGGCGGTGGCTTGCAAAATTTCGCGCACCTGCCGCGCCGTCAGGCTGGGGTTGACCGAGAGCATCAGCCCCGCCACCCCCGCCACCACTGGGCAGGAGCTAGAGGTGCCGCCAAAGGTGTTGGTGTAGTTGTCGCTGGAGTAGCCAGCGGCCTGGGTGCGATCGCTCGTCACCATGCCCCGTCCCGGCTGGTACTGGGTCAGCGGCGGCCCGGTAGGCACATTGCCCACCTGGGGCAGGGCCATATTGGGCGGCGCGTTATTGCTGGGGGCTGCCACGGCGATATGCTCGCCCCAGTTGCTATAGGCAGCCTTGGTGCCCAGACTAGTCGAGGCCGACACCGCAATTACGTCCGGGTGAATGGCAAACCCGCTCAGCCACCGCGTCGGGCCGCTGAGAGCATTTTTAGGCCAGTGGGTTTCGTTAATGGTGCCGCTGACGGGGCGGTTCGCATTGCCCGCCGAAAAGACAATCACGCAGCCCTTGCCGTTGCGCCCGGCGGTGGCAGCCCGAGTTAGCGCATGGGTCTGGCGCAGGGTGAGGGGAAAATAGTTCGACGCCGGTGACCAGCTACAGACAATTACGGCAGCCCCCCGGCGCACCGCCTCATCAAACAGCTGCTCGATCGCGCCATCGTCGATAAAGCCAGTGGTGCGAATGGGCAAAAAGGCGCAGCCAGGGGCCACCCCGACAATGCCGGTGGTATTTTCTTCGCCAATGGCCAGCCCAGCGACGGCAGTGCCGTGGTTTTCGTCCTGTTTGGCGGGCAAGGGCAGAGCGTCTTTATCTCTCAAGTCTAACGGCGCGACCAGCTTGCCTACTCCCTGGAGATCGGGATGGTTGAGGTCAAACCCGTCGTCGCTGACGGCAATCACCACCGACCTGGCCCCTCGAGTGATGTCCCAAGCCGCTTCCGCTGAGATGTGCGACCCTGGGGCTAAGCTAGCGCCACCGTTGTGAAACAGGTGCCACTGCTGGGGATAGCGATCGTCCGTGGGTCGGTACAGGCTGCCGGTTTCGATAGACAAGTTGGGCTCCGCTGCCAGCACTATCTCCAGGGCCATCAGCCGGTTGGCAATTTTGATCGGATTTTCGATCGCCGCTGGAGTAACCCGCACCACAAAGGTGTTGGGCACGCCCTCTAGCGGTTTTTCAATGGTGAGGCCCAGCCCACCCAGGGTGGCATCAATCGTGTTGGCGGTAGTGTTGGGGGCAAACTGCACTGTGAGCTGGTCAGTGAGATAAACCCAGGTTTGAGGGCTATCGACCAAGCGGTAGACGTGGCTAGCAAAACGCACCGTCGGGTCTTGGCGGGCCGTGGTTAGCGCTGCTTCCAAACTGTTTTTGGCCATCTGCCACTCCACCAGCTGCCCTCCAGCCACCGCCCGCACAGCTAAGGGATTTAGGCGCTGTTGCAGCGGTTCCAAGGCCGAGGCTGTTGTTAGACGCGTGGTGAAACGGCTGGGCACTTTTTCGAGCAGCAGCTCTTCGCCGCCGCGCTGCAAGATTTCCCCTCGAAAATTGCTGCGGGGGCCACTGCTGCGGGGGCCACCCTGGGGCAAACGAGCATCAGAGGAAAATCCAGTCATTGATTATCGGCTCAGACGGGAACTTTTGGTCGCTGGAGCAGTCTGTGACATGGCTGTGGCGCTCATTTCTAGCCCTGGGGCAGTTGCCTGGCTGAGCTAAAAGTCGGTATTGCGCCATACCGAGATGATAAGATACCCCAGTGATTTTCTGTTTAGTTGTCTCGTCCTGCTCGTTGTCCCTCACTGCGTTTTACTCTATGGTCGTTTTCACCCGTTTTCTGCGTCAGTCTTGGGGCGGTTGTGCCGCCGCCGCCCTGTCTCTTGCCCTGGTTGCAGGGGGATCTGGGGTGGCCCTGGCCCAGGAGGCTAGTGGCTCTGACCCAGCGCGACCCCTCAACCAGGCCAGCAGCTCCCTCAGCATCGCTTCAGGGCAGCAGCTGATGACCGAGGCCAGTGCCGCGATCGCCGACCAAAACTATCCCCTAGCCGAAGAAAAGCTCAAGGCGGCGAGAGATAGTTTCAACCAGATCTCGACCTACTACCAAGAGCTGTCGCAGATGTTTGTCGGCGTTGACACCCAGATCAACCGCAGCAACCGAGAAAAAGCACTGGAAACCGCTCAGCTGCGCGATCAGGCTACCTACCAGCTGGCGCTGGTCTACCGTTCGCAAGATCAGGCTAACGAGGCCGTGCCCCTGCTGATGGAAATTCTGCGCAGCCAGCAGCCCACCCGCGATCTGGGCCAGCGAGCCTATCAGCAGTTGTTTGAGCTGGGCTTTGTCGATGAACCCTACAACGGGCGGGCAGCCACCACGCCAACCGAGTCGGCTGAACCGGCTGAACCAGCGGAGCCGCTTCAATAAGCGATCGCCCCTCTATCTTTCTCAATTAGCTATAGCTAGATTCAATGCCCCTGGGTTAGCGACTGGGGGTTCCTCCTGGCAATATGGTCTTAGGGGATTTGAGTACCCCAGCTACCCATCCCACAAGGAAACTGTTCATGATTACTCCCGACCAGGTTAGCGCCATGATCAAGTCTGGCCTTCCCGACGCCGATGTGCAGGTGCAAGATTTGACCGGCGGCGGCGATCACTACCAGGTGGTTGTGGTTTCGTCGCAGTTTGCGGGGCGCAGCCTGGTGCAGCAGCATCAGCTGGTGTACGGGGCGGTGCGTGAGGCTATGTCCTCCGAGGCTATCCATGCGCTAGCCTTGAAGACCTATACCCCAGAAGATTGGGCTGCTCAAAGCGCCTAGCCTGGGCATCGCTTTGCTTTAACCGTTTACTTCGTTCTGCAAGGGTATCGACGCTATGGATGCGGCAACTAAAGAAAGACTCGATCAGCTAGTTAGCAACAACACCATCATGGTGTTTATGAAGGGCAACAAGCTCATGCCCCAGTGCGGCTTCTCCAACAACGTTGTGCAAATTCTCAACGTGCTGGGAGTCCCCTTTGAGACCGTTGATGTGCTGGCCGACCCCGACATTCGCCAGGGCATCAAAGAGTACTCCAACTGGCCTACCATTCCCCAGGTGTACATCAATGGGGAGTTTGTGGGCGGGTCTGACATCCTCATCGAACTGTATCAGAATGGCAAGCTCCAGGAGATGGTGGAAATTGCCATGGCTTCCTAGGGATTTGGGCTAGCCTGACCAGCCGAATTCTCCCTACAGCACGTTTGAACCCAGCTCAGCCCTTATTGTCAGAGGGCTGAGCTGGGTTCGCATATCATGAGAGCAGCCCAGTGATCTTTAGGCGGTATAGGTAGCGCCTAGGCCGAGCGATCGCAGCCCTCGGCGATAGGTAATTGAGGTTTTATCGGCCCCAATGTGCGACTCCGCCGACATATCGAGCGGCAAATCCTCCGGGTATTGGGCTTCTACCACCTGCTTGTCTTCCTCAAACACCTGATAGTTAAATTCGTACACGGGCTCCAGGGGCATATCTTTGTCGAAATTGCGGCAGATAGGCACAAACACCCGAGTCTTGCGGGCCGAAATTGGGCTAGCTGCATTGAGAATGCACAGCCGCCCCTCGCCCGGAAAGTGCACCGTCAGCCGGGCCGTAAACGGCAGGAACACATCAAACACCCGCAGCCATTGAAAGTCAGACGGCGCGCGGTCTTGCATGGCCTTGGGAAAATTGCTCACGCTGCTGAGATACTCTGCCCGAAGGCCGTGCTCAGTCGGGCTAACCTCATAGCGCGGCACCACAGGATTGTTGATATCGCCAAAGGTGTCGGTATGCACCCAGGCGAAATGGGCCACATCCAAAAAGCCTTCGATCTGTCGGCCTGCCGCCGCGTTTAGATCTACCGCATCGGGCAAAATTTGCTGATAGTTGGGGTCATCCCACTCGGGCAATGCGGGCAGCGGGGATTGATCACTGCCGCCGAGGGTCGTCCAGATCAGGCCATAGGCTTCTTTTGCCGGGTAGGTTTTGAGGCACAGCTTTTTGGGAATGCTGGCCTCTGGGTTCGCGGGCACCTTGACGCACTGACCATCGGCAGCATAGTGAAAGCCATGGTACTTGCAAACCAGATGATCGCCTGCTACCCAGCCCATGCTCAGGGGAATGCCTCGGTGCAGGCAAATATCGTTGGCCACCGAAAGGCCCCCTGCCGTGCGCCAAATAACTAGCCGCTGGTCAAGCAGGGTAGCGGTCACAGGGCGATCGGCCACATCGCGGCTAAAGGCAATGGGATACCAGAACGGGTAAAGCGCATCCCAGTCTGATTCGGTAAAGGTGCATCCCCTTGGATAGGTCTGTTGATGGGCCATAGCAATGCTTTTAAAAATGTCCTGTTAGGCATAGCAAACTCCAGCGGTCTCAGTCTGATGCTGGCAATACAGCGCAGTATGCCCCGGCTTCTCCCCCAGGTTGGTATGGTAAACCCAGACAAATGCATCCTCTGCTATGACCACAACTGCTCTACCCACGGCCTTTCAGCAGCGTCTTGACCGCGCTGCGATCACGCGCCCAATGGTGCGACTTTGGCTGTTGGCCGCTAGCTTAATTGCCCTAGACGGGTTTGACTTTTTTATCATTGGAGTTGCCCTACCGTTTTTGCAGCGCGACTTAGACCT
>QBLT01000046.1:16182-23582 GCA_003249105.1 Leptolyngbya sp.
GGCGGTTGGGGCTGTGGCGGCGGCGGCACTGGCCGGTTCCCTGCTGGGCTCCCTATTCCTCGGCCCGCTCACCGATAAGCTGGGCCGCCAACCCATGCTGATTGCCGACGTTATTCTGTTTGTGGTGGCTACCGCTGGCACAGCCCTGGCCTGGAATCTGGCGTCGCTACTAGTCTTTCGGGTGTTGGTTGGGGTGGCGATCGGGGCCGACTATCCCATCAGCGTGGCTTACATCGTCGAAAATGTGCCCACGCGCCACCGCGATCAGCTGGTCATTGGCGCATTCTCCTTTCAGGCCGTGGGGGCACTGCTGGGGGCGCTGGTGGGCGTCGCTATTTTGTACGGATTTTCGGTGGGCTATCCAGGTGATGAGCAGATAGCGATTGACTATGCCTGGCGCTGGATGTTGGGGGTGGGGGTTGTTCTAGCCCTGGGGGTCGCTCTGGCCCGCATAGCCGTTTCCTTAGAAAGCCCCGCTTACCTGCTGGCCCAGGGCGACTATGAGGGAGCTTCCACTATGGCCTCTGAGCTGCTGGGGGAGCCTATCGTCCTGGGGCCCGATCCCACGTCATCTGACAACCAGCCTAAGCCTCGTTATCGAGACCTATTTGCGCCGATCTATCGTCGCAAAATGCTGTTGGCTGCGGTGCCCTGGTGCTTGCAGGATATTTCCACCTACGGCGTGGGCATTTTTACCCCGGTTATTTTAGGTGTTTTAGTGTTTAGCGGATCGTCTGATCTGGTAGCGCAAACTCTGACCTCGGCCAAGGGCTCGGCGCTGGTTGACATCTTCTTGATTGTGGGATTTCTGTTAGCGGTGCTGCTGGTGAAGCGGCTAGGGCCGATCGCACTACAAATCGTTGGGTTTTTAGGTATGGCCCTAGGGCTAGGGCTGCTGGCGGCTTCGGCAGGGCTGCCAGCCGAGAGCCGCGCGGCGATGGGGTTGATTTTTGGCGGCTTTTTCCTGTTTAACCTGTTGATGAATGCAGGCCCCAATGCCACTACTTTTTTACTGTCGGGGGCGGTGTTTCCGGCTGCAATTCGAGCCAGCGGGGCTGGGTTGGCGGCGGCCATCGCTAAAGCTGGGGCTGTGCTAGGCACCTTTGGGCTGCCGGTTCTGCAGCAGGCTCTGGGGTTGGCCCCAACGCTGGGGTTGTTGGCAGTGCTGTGCGGGGGAGCTGCCCTGGTGACCTTTGTCTACCGTCGGGAAGCATCACAACTGCGGCTGTCGGATGACGGGGCGATCGCCGACTCCCCTGAAGTGAGTGCGTAGACAATTTATCCTGGGCTGCTGTGAGAGAGCCCTCAGCTCGCTGTCATCGCCGAGGCGGGTGCTTCTTCACTCTCGGGGGCGACTTCTTCAAAGCGAATCACGTCTTGACGGGGGCTAGCATGGCTCACTCGCACCTGAAACTGTTCCCCCAGGGCGACGGCTCGGTTAAAGCGCATGGCCAACTCCAGGCCCAAATCTTCTACCATAATCAACCCTAGCCCTTCGTCTTCGCGCAGCCAGCGCAGCAGCATCACATCCCACGGTTGGTCTTGGTGGCGACGCAGGTATTCTAAAGCCCAGTAGCGCTTGGTCTGGCGCTCGACCAGGGTGGCCTCGTAGGCGGCAGAGCTAGCGCCAATGGCCAATTCGGTCACTTCCGTGGAGGAAAAGGGCAGCGGTTCGCCCCGCAGATGGGCTTTGAGCTGAAAGTGGGTTACCAAATCGAGGTAGCGGCGAATAGGGGAGGTGACCTGGCTGTAGCTGTCGAGCCCCAGGGTGGCGTGGCGGCTGGGGGTGATGCCGACTTCGCTGCGGGTCATGCAGCGGCGAATAGCTGAGTCGCGCACCCAGCCGGTGGGTAGTGAAATGAGTTCTTCGTCGGAGGGTAACTCGGGCTGGGGCTGGCTGCGAAAGGGAATGGCCAGGGCATGGGTTTGACCGTAGCGGGCGGCCACTTCCCCAGCCAAAATCATCATTTCGGCTACCATCTGCCGGGCTGTAGAGTCGTTGAAAACCTCAATAACGATGTCGTCCTCAGCTTCCGACACCTTGATACTTGATTCGGGCATGTTGATGCTGATCGCCCCCTGGGTGAGCCGCCACTGACCGCGCACCTTGGCCCACTGGGCCAGCCCTTGCAGCTCGGGCTCGGCGGTAATGCCCAGCTCCAGCATTTCATCGACATCGTCGTAGGTGAGGCGGTAGGTGGGGCGAATCAGGGTGGGGTGGATTTGATAATCCTGAATATCGCCGTCAGCGGTGAGGGTGATGCCAAAGCTAAGGGCACAGCAGGTTTGGCCCTGAATCAGGCTCATAGCTCCAGTGGCAAGCTCCATGGGGAACATGGGAATCATGCCGGTGGGCAGATAAATGGTGGTGCAGCGGCGGCGGGCCTCAAGATCTAAATCATCGCCGGGCATGAGCCAGCGGGTCGGGTCGGCGATATGAATCCACAGGCGCTGGGTGCCGTCGCCTAGGGTCTCTAAGCTGAGGCCATCGTCGATCTCTTGGGTGCTGGCGTCGTCTACGGTGTAGGCTTTGAGGTGGGTGAGGTCTATGCGGTGGGCATCGGGGTCAGGCGGCGGAGACTGGAGACGCTGCTGCGCCATGGCAAGGGTTTCCTCAGAAAAGTGACCGGGAATTTGGCTGCGCCTGAGGGCTAGATTTTCGTGGATGCTCCACAGTCCCAGTGCCACTAGGGTATCAAATGCACCCGCTGCTGTCGGGTGAATACCCAGAGCATTAAGAATTTCTACGGCCTGGGTCCGCTGGCTCGACTCGTCGCCAAACAGCGCCAGGCGCTCCAGAATTTCGAGGCGAGGGCGATCGCTCTTTTCCCACCCGACCGGTTCCCCCGCCATGGCCTGACGGGCTTTGGTGATAAACGATTCCCACTCGTGCTGGCGCTGGGCCTCGCGCTCGAGTTGCAGCCGCAGTTCGTCAACTTGGGCAGCGGGGCGGGGTTCGTAGCGATCGCCCTTTTGCTTGAAGAAAATTTTGTCCTCTACCAACAGCCGGTGAGCTGCGTAGCAAAAGGTGGGGCTTTGGTCAGAAAATAGCAGCTCTGCTAAAGTAGCCGGGTCAGCGGACTGCCCAGCTTCGGTTAAAAACTCCCAGGCAATTTCTAGGCTAGAGGGGTCAATATATGACTCGGCCTCCGCCGCAAAGGGAGCAATATCGGTGGGTTTATAAGTATCGCCGCTGACTTCGTAGGTGAGGTCGCGGGGGTGGAGGGTATGGGCTTGGCCACGCTCGTCGATCACGACCCAGTTTTTTTTGCCCTCAGGGCGTTCAACAACCCCAAGACGGGGCTGCCCCTGGTGCTTAAATTCGACTAGCGTTCCTTTGTCAACCAAGCCAACACCCTAGCGATCGCCATCCCTAGCCTAGCCTAGCCTTCCCCATTCACATAGGGCAGCAGGGCGATAATCCGCGCCCGCTTAATGGCTGTAGTGAGTGCCCGCTGTTGTTTAGCGGTCAAGCCGGTGATGCGGCGGGGCAAAATTTTGCCGCGCTCGGTGATGAACTTACGAAGCAGATCGACATCTTTGTAGTCGATCGGGTCTTCGGGCTTGATTGGAGATACTCGACGACGAAAATAGGCCATGGGTGCTAATTACTTGATTTCTTTGTGGATGGTGTGCTTGTTGCAGTGGGTGCAGAACTTTTTGAGTTCGATGCGGTTGGTCGTGTTACGACGGTTTTTTTGGGTGGTGTAGCGAGATACACCGTTAGAGCGCTTATCCGGGTTAGTCCGGCATTCAGTGCACTCTAGGGTTATGACGAGGCGGACGCCTTTAGCCATGACTGTTTACCTGAAAATAGGGCGGGCAGAAATAATACACAGTCTTTCATTATTTCACAGCCCGACAAGATCGCCAACATCAATTTTGGGATGGGGAAGTGGTGACCATAGGTAGAGTGGGCATTGCCCACCAATAAACTCGACAGTATGACCAGATGTAGGGGGCCTGCGGCGCACAATTGGGGTCGAAAACCAGATCTGCTGCCGGGGCCATTTCGCTGGCCCCAGACCTCCATCGACAAGGACGTTCCGTCGTCCTTGTCCTTACGGAAAGGACTAACCGATCATCGGTTTAAACCTATGTTCTGCAAATTGGCCTGTCGTCAACATTCACCCTCTAGGTTCTCTCCCTCACCTTCCTCACTCACCCATCCACTCACCACCTCACCTTCCTCACTCACTCCTTACCTCCTACCCATTACTCATTCACCTTCTGCTCCACCCCAAACCCCACCAGCGCCAGGCTATCTAGAGGCTCTCCTTCCGCGGGGCGGTGGTAGTTGAGGATGCGGCGAATGCGGGTGTTGGGGTTGACTAGCAGAATGGAGTCGACGGAGACCACGCGGGTGTAGGGGGTGGTCATGAGCAGTTCGTGGTTGCTCTGGTTGTAGGTGAAGGTGGAGATGATCGGGCGGTCTTCTTCGTAGGCGCGATCGCGTAGATAATCCCCCGCGAGCACATTGCCTACCTGCTGTTTGGGTACAAACAGGGCGCGCAGCTCTTGGGAAACTTCTTCGCCTTTGTCGGAGACGGTGCGGAAGGCGAGCTGAAAACCGGGCAGCTGGTCGATATTGTCTACTGGGTCGTAGCCGTTGTCGACCAGCACCTTGCGCCGCAGCTCGGGAGTGATGGCATCGACGCGAAAGTCGGTGTGCGATCGCTCCACGTCCTGCTGGGCGATGTAGTGGTAGGTGCGCTCAATCGACCACTGGCCGATGCAGCAGTCGAAAAAGTAGATGATGTCGGCTAAATCCATTGCGTTAGCCCCAAAGGAGTGTGTTACCTCCTACGGTACCAGGGTTTGCGGATGCTCTTATCTGCCGTCTGGAGCACTACTCTCGGCGACCTTGGCGTTAAGTATTAATGCTTACAGAATCTCCTGTGAGACTGCGTAGGATAGGCGACAAGCTGGGCTAAATCACCCGCTTGGGTCATTGTCGACCGCCTGCTCGCCTACTATGATAGGAGCTGAAGTTAAGAAGTCTAACAATCCTGCTTTTGTGGATTGACTTTTGCTGCTCCATGTCCTCTTTCTGGATGGCTGACTATGCCCCTCTCCACTGACGTTGCCCGCCTTTTGGCTGAGCCTCTGGTGCAGGCCTTTTTTCGAGATACCGCCGGAAATTGGCGATCGGAGCGTCGCTATTACACCCTCAAGAGCGGCGAAACCCAGGAAGTGGTTAGCCAGATCACGATTGAATTCTTAGAAGCAGGTGCCGATCAGCTGTTGGAACTCGCCGATTTACACCAGCTCGATCCTAAACAGCCTTTAGTCTGCGGCACCACCGTCACCTGGGAAAGCGAGTACGTGGGCACCGGCAAGAAGCCCGTAGCGGGCAGCACGATCTTTGGGGTGCGGGGAACAACCCTGTATCGCGATCGCGGCTTTGCCACCCCTAAGCCCGTCACTGCCCAGTACCACTTCACCGACAGCCGCACCCTGGTGCTCAAAACCCAGTACAACGACTCCTCTTTTGAGGAAGAACTGCGGCTGATCGGCCAGCGCTATCGCACCCGCCAAACTGTCATCTCCCGCGCTGGAGAGCAGATTATGATCGGGCAATACCTGGAAACTCGGCTTTGAGGTTAAAATTTGGGGCTTAGAGGCTGCTAGGACAGGTTTGCCTCGGTAGCATTCTGGGTATTGCGTTGCCTAAGAAAAGAGAATGCTGATCGACCTGAGCCATACCGTAGAGCACGGCATGATTACCTACGAAGGTATTCCTGGCCCCATCATTTGCGACTTTCTCAGCCGGGAGACCTCGCAGGCCCACTATGCCAAGGGCACCACTTTCCACATTGGCAAAATCGAAATGGCGGCCAACACCGGCACGTACATCGATTCGCCCTTTCATCGCTACGCCGAGGGCAAGGATTTATCAGAACTGCCTTTAGAATCCATCGCCGATGTCGAGGGGCTATTGTTCCGGGCTGACCCAGGGCAGCGGGCAATCGGCCCAGAGCTGTTTGCAGGGGCGGAAGCTCAAGGCAAAGCTATACTCGTACATACCGGGTGGGCTCAGCACTGGCGGACAGCTCAGTACTTTAAGGGGCATCCCTTCTTAACCGCGGCGGCGGCAGAGTGGCTCCAGGCCGCTGGTGCTCGACTGGTGGGCATCGACTCGCTCAATATCGATGACACTAGCGATGGTCACCGTCCTGTACATTCGATTTTGCTGGGTGCAGACATTCCCATCGTTGAGCATATGTGCAACCTTGAGAGCCTTCCCGAATCGGGCTTTAAGCTCCACGCTGTGCCCGTCAAGGTTAAAAGCTTTGGCACGTTTCCGGTGCGTGTTTATGCGGTCACTTGACGATGAATTGGTTGGCTTCCCCTAGGATTTCGCCAGCCTCAATCGAATTTGGCCAAATTTTTCCAATTTGATTTGGTTAGGCACACCTAACGCCACCCTGCGAATATTCAAGCTTTCGGAATCTCTAGCGGGTTTGGACGACGGTGGGGCTAACTAATCCCCAGTGAGGGTTACCATCGCCGGTGGTGAGGCTGACCCAGCCTAGCCCCTCGCTGGTGCCAACCCAGATCTTGTTACCCGTATTGGGCGAGAGCGAGAGGATGCGTCCGGAGGGCAGGGAGGGCACCTGACCCAGCAGTTCACCGCTGTCGGGCTTGATCTTAAACAGCCCTGTGGTGGTGCCCACCCAGAGATTTCCGGCTCGGTCAAACTCGGTCGTTTGTACGTTCTTATCGCGCATTGTCCCCACCGATCGCACCAGTTCAGAGCGCACTGGGTCTACGACCAACAGGCTGCTGGCGGTGCCTACCCACAGATTGCCTTCGGGGCCGAGGGTGAGGGACTGCACCGCGCCGCCGGGCAGGTCGCCGACTTCGCGAATGGGAAAGGCATTGGCCGTGTTGATCTGCACCAGGCCGCTGAGGGTGCCAACCCAGAGGTTGTTGTTGCCGTCGAGCGCGAGGGCATTGGCGCTGACCCCCGGCAGGCGCTGCACAGTGGTCATCAGCAGGCCGCGATCGGGGCTGATCATCACTAGGCCGCGATCGGTGCCAGCCCAGAGAAAGCCGCGGCTGTCTACCAACAGCGACAGCACCCGGTTAGAGGGCAGGGTAAAGTTTTGGGCTGTAATGACATTAGTGCGTGGGTCGACCCGCACCAGGCCGTCATAGGTGCCCACCCAGATGCGACCGACCCGGTCTTGGGCGAGAGATTCTAGGGTGCGGCTGGGCATTCTAACCCGTTGCAGTACTTGCCCCGTTTCAGGGTTGATGCGCGACAGCCCTGCCCAGGAGCCGACCCAGAGGTCGCCCGTGAAGTCGGGCTGGAGGGCGGTGACGCGGTAGTCGGCGGTGAGGGGAGCCTGGGCGAGGGTAGGAATCGTGGAGCGGTGGGGGGCAAGGGCGAGGGG
>QBLT01000047.1 GCA_003249105.1 Leptolyngbya sp.
TCACTCCCCTACCCCTTCACTCCCCTACCCCTTCACTCCCATGCTGAGCCGCGTCGCCGATTCGATCTACTGGTTAAACCGCTACGTGGAGCGGGCCGAAAATGTGGCCCGCTTTGTGGATGTCAACCTCAATCTGCTGCTGGATGCCCCTCCCGGCATGGAGCAGCAGTGGGAACCCCTGGTTCGAACGACCGGCGATCAGGGGCTGTTTAAGGCCCGCTATGGCGAGGCTTCGGCAGAGAACATTCTGAGATTTCTCACCTTCGATCGCGAGTACCCCAACTCGATCATCTCCTGCCTCAGGTCGGCGCGGGAGAATGCGCGATCGGTGCGGGAGATCATTTCCTCAGAAATGTGGGAGCAGGTGAATTCGTTTTACCTAATGGTGAATGAGGCTGCCGATAGCGGGCTGCTGTCAGAGCTGCACAACTTTTTTCCGGAAGTGAAGATGGCCAGCCACCTGTTTGCCGGGGTGATGGATGCGACCATGGCCCACACCGAAGGTTGGCATTTTGGTCAACTGGGGCGACTGCTGGAGCGGGCCGACAAAACCGCCCGCATTCTCGACGTGAAGTACTATATTTTGCTGCCCTCGGTGACCGACGTGGGCTCGCCCCTCGACGATTTGCAGTGGATTGCCCTGCTGAAATCGGCCAGCGCCTACGAGATGTACCGCAAGTGCCAGTACCGTATTACCCCGCGCGGAGTGACGGAGTTTTTGATTCTCAACCGGGAATTTCCTCGCTCAATTCAGTTTTGTCTAATTGAGGCGGAGCGATCGCTCCATCAGATCTCCGGCACCTCAATGGGCACCTGGCGCACCGATAGCGATCGCGCCCTCGGTCGCCTGCGCTCCGAACTCGATTACCTCACCATCGACGAAATTACCCAGCGGGGCTTACACCAATTTCTCGACGATCTGCAAACCCGGCTCAACACCGTTGGCGCAAAAGTATTCTCTGACTTTTTTGCCCTAGAGCCAGTGGCTTAACGCCGCAGAGATCCCAGGGGTCTACTGTGGGTCAGCCATAATCTCCGCGAACCGCCCCCAGCACCCTGAAATCTTTGCCTACCCCACCAACACCAGCACCAGGCTCAAGAGCAACAGCCCCATGAGGCCCACTAGGCCGCGATGGTTCCGCAGCCAAAAGCCCAGGCGCTCTCCTAGGGAGTGATTAGGCCTCGCCAGATCTTCCGCCGGTTTGACCGAGCGGTAGAGGGTGCAGGTTGTCGCCTCAGGGCGCTGGGGAAAGTTGCAGGTGTCATCGGCGTCGTAGCGGCAGGTGGCGCAGAGAGCTTCATCCCCGTCGGTGCGGTACAGCGGCATGCCGGGGTGCCCGTGGGCTTTAAGGATTAACTGACAGCGAGGGCACTGAATAGCGGTGGACTCAAGGGTGGCCTGGCAGCGGGGGCACAGCATAATTGCGGCGGCAATACTGCCCGTATCCTAACGCAGCCCAACGCCTAAGAGACGGCGAAACAGGCGATACCCCGCCCGTACCCAGTCCAGCCAAACGTAGGGAATACGCAGGCGCAGGGGGCGAAAAAAAGGACGGTATATCCACCAGTAGGCCCACTTCACATCGCGCCAAGCTCGATCGGGTGTTGCATTTAAGAAATCAGACACATCCACCACCACCCCATGCCCCTCGTGCTGCATCACGTTGCGCCCGTGGACATCGTGGGGAAACAGCCCCCGCTGGCGGGCGTAGGCTAGGGCAGCATCAATATCTCGAATCACCTGGGGCGGAATGTCGATGCCCCGGTGCAACGAGTCGTATAGGTTCACTCCGGGCAGACGCCTAAGGATTAAAAAGGGAGCTGCGCTGAAGTAGCACTGCGAAAAGGCAGGGTGCTCGCCCAGGCGGCGATAGACCTCCACCTCGGCCTCAATGCCCGGTCGGCCCGGAGCATAGACTTTGATGACCTGCTCGGGATAGTCGGGGTGCGCAAACACAGCGGCATAGTTGCCAGTCCCTAGGCAGCTCCAGGGCGCTGGCAGCCGATGCACTACGACTGGATCGCAGGGGTGGATACTTTCTAAATGCAGGTTTGGCAGTAGCTCTTGGCGAACGCGTTTTACTAGCGTCTGAATCGGATCCAGCATGGGATGAAATGAATTCGCCTTTTAGGGGGAAGGGTAACGCCGCACCTGGTATTCACGGGCATCAATCATTCGGTAGGAGAAATTGACGGCGTCGTCAAACTGCTTTTCGATCGCCTCTAAATCGGCTGGAGGGATGGCCTTCCACTGTTCGCGAGTTTGCCAGCGCACGATATACACCACCTGGTCGAGCAAATCGGGCGAAATCCACACTTCCTTCGAGATAAAGCCGGGATACTGACTCAGGGCAGCCGTCCAGATCTCGTTGTCGAGGCGAATAAAGGTTTCACGGTTTTCAGGGTCGACCGCGAAGGTGAGCCATTCAATCACCATCAGGATGCTTCCTCCATAAGACGGGCAATCTGTGCTTCAAAGTAAGCCTGCTGGGTACCGAGCACCCGGGCTAACACCAGCCCCTCGCGGTAGGCGGCCAGGGCCGATGGGGTAGCCCCTAGCTGCTCGTGCACTTGGCCCAGCTGGTCGTAGGCCGCCATCATGCCGTAGGCGCTGTGGGCCTGCTGCTCTACCAGCAGGAGTTGCTCATAGAGGTAGCCCACGTCGGCCCAGCGGCCCAGGGTTTTGTAGATCTCGGCCAGGTCGTTGATGGCGATCGCGGCAACTTCGAGCTGCTGCTGCTCGATCGCATTGGTGTAGGCAATCTGGTACTGGCGGGAGGCGGTGTCGAGATCGCCCAGGGTGCGGTAGTTGTTGGCTACCCGGTGCTGGAGGGGGGCAATTTGCGGCCAGAGGGTTTCGTTGCTTTGGTAAAGGGTGAGCAGGCGCTGCTGGAGAGCGATCGCCTCCGAAAACTCCTGGGCCTGCTCCAGATTCTCGGCCTGGAGCCCCAGGTAGCGAATCTCGTCGTCGCGGTTGCCCGCCGTTTGGGCCAGCAACCCCAGCTCACCGTAGACCTGGGCTGCCTCAGGAAAGTAAAACCAGTCGGCCCGCAGCGTCGCCAGAGCCTCAAGCTGGCGGCTCTGCTCAGCGCCATTGCCCCCAACCAGAGCAGCATCGGCCAGGTCACGGCGAATTTCGGCGGCGGCATCGACAGCCCCCAGCACCTCGTAGGTGGCGGCCATGCCCTCTAGGCGATCGCTGTCCTCGGGCAGCGCCAGGTCGGCGCGAATTTCGTCGAGGCGCACGGCGTAGAGCTGCAAGTCGGGGGTGGCGTTGCGATCGCGCAGCACCTGGCCCACCCGCCCAATGGCGGCCAGCTCGGCCTCAATGCCCAGCAGGCGGCGCAGGCGAATCTCCCGTCGCCAGAGCAGGCGGGCCGCCTCTAGCTCCCCCGCGGCGTCTAGGGCCACGGCCTCCAGGGCCAGCTGATCAAGCTCTTGCTCTAGGGCATAGAGTTCTAGCGGGCTGAGAGGGCGAGGCACCGTCGGCCTCGGCGGCAGCAGCGGGTCGAGGGGGTTGTCTTGCAGCGGGTCGGCCAAAAACGGAAACCGAATTTCTGGACGCAGGGCCTGGGCCAGCGCCAGCGGGGTGGTGCTGAGGGTGAGGGCGATCGCCATCGAGAAGCCGCCCAATAGGCGACCGAGCGGCCTGCTGATCGGCAAAAAACTGGTGGCAAAAAACTGGCGGGGCAACGGTTTTTCCCAAGCTGCTCACCCATCATAAACGCCGTCAACCCTCTAATGTGACAACCCCGTAACATCTCTGGGAGGCTCACCATAGAGGGAGCCGCCATCCTGTAATCTGAAGATTCGGTAGCGATCTAACCGCCCTACCCATAGCGTTGCCCAAACGGCTCAAGACCGGTTGCCTCGGTCTGTTGATCGGTATGGCTGTTTGGCTCACAACTGCCTAGGCCGATCTTCCAGGACTGCCCTGACGTAAATGGCGGTTGTCGTAGTGCCGTTACTCACCCTTTGCAAGCTTGTTTCAGACTATGCAATCCACCGCATCCCCCACTGTCTCAACTTCCCGGCGCACCGTTCGCATCGTGTCTCGCAAGAGCCAGCTGGCGCTGATTCAAACCCACTGGGTGCGGGATGAGTTGCAGCGACACTTCCCCGATCTCGCCTTTGAAATTGTCACCATGGAAACCCAGGGCGACAAAGTGCTCGACGTGTCGCTCTCCAAAATTGGTGACAAGGGCCTGTTTACCCAAGAGCTGGAAGACACCATGCTGCGGGGCGACAGCGACTTTGCCGTCCACTCCCTCAAAGACCTGCCCACCCGCCTGCCCGAGGGGTTGATGCTGGGATGCGTCACCCAGCGCGAAGACCCCGCCGATGCCCTGGTCGTCCATGAGAAAAATAAGGACAAGACCCTGGCGACCCTGCCCGAGGGCGCGGTGATTGGCACCTCCTCCCTGCGGCGGCTGGCCCAGCTGCGCCACCACTATCCCCACCTCACCTTCAAAGACATTCGCGGCAACCTCAACACTCGCCTGCGCAAGCTCGATGAAGGCGGCTACGACGGCATTATTTTGGCGGTGGCCGGGCTACAGCGCATGGATATGGGCGATCGCATCCACGAAATTCTGCCCGCCGAGATCTCGCTCCACGCCGTTGGCCAGGGTGCCCTAGGTATCGAGTGCCGCACCGGGGATGAAGAAATTCTTCAGCTGCTGAGCGTGCTCTCCCACGGCCCCACCACCGCCCGCTGCCTGGCTGAACGCGCCTTTCTGCGCGAGCTAGAAGGGGGGTGTCAGGTGCCCATCGGCGTCAATACTGAGCTTGAGGGCGATACCCTTACCCTCACCGGCCTGGTGGCCAGCCTCGACGGCCAGCGGGTGATTAAGAACGTGGTTCAGGGGCCAGCGGCTGAGGCCGAAGCCCTCGGTGAACAGCTGGCCCAGCATCTGCGCGCTGAGGGGGCTCAGGCCATTTTGGATGAAATCAACGCCACCAACCGCTCCTAGGGAAGCGGCGATCACCTCCTCGAGCCAAAACCTAACTGCCTTGGCCTACCCCCTTAACGAGTGGGTAGGCCAGTTTCTATTGGGCTGATGCCAGCTCAGGGTGTCCAGAGGGCCAATTTGAAAAGCGGCCCCATTTACCTATCTGAACGGAAGAAAAGCCTAAAATCTCCACAAAGTAGTCTCTGCATCTGGCCAAAGAGATAAATCATCAGTCACAATAAGCTCAAGATTGGCCGGATGTTTGTGGCCCCGACTCGTCTTCCCTCCGTGTCCAGGCTGGTATTTACACGATGTCAATTTCCTCCTTCCCCCGGCTACTGTCTTTGGCGCAACCTTCTCTTCTAGCCTTTGTTCCCCTCATTTTGGGCGCTGTGGCCGCTGAGGCGACCTTGGCCGCTACCCCGCTCACTGAGTTTGAAGACAGCCCCAAGGTTGTCATCGACGAAGCCTGGCAAATCATTAACCGCGAGTACGTAGACGACAGCTTTAATCAGGTCGATTGGCAAGCCCTGCGCCAAGATCTGCTCGGGCGAGAATACACCTCTCAAGAGGCGGCCTACGGAGCCCTGCGGGCCGCTCTGCGGCAGCTTGATGATCCCTATACCCGGTTTCTCTCGCCAACGGAATATGCTGACCTCACCGATCAGACCTCGGGTGAAATCTCGGGGATTGGCGTGCGGCTAGAGCGCAACAACCAGACTGGCGTGATGCTGGTGACGGGGGTTGCCTCGGGCTCCCCGGCAGAGCTGTCAGGAATTGTGGTGGGCGATCGCATTCTGCTGGTCGATGGCCAAAGCACCGAGCGACTCACCCCCGAAGGCGTGCTGCAACAGCTGCGGGGCAGCGAGGGATCTCAGGTAACCCTCACCGTTTCTCGCGACGGCGGTGCTTCCCGCACGGTGATTCTCACCCGCGCCCGCATGGACTTACCCACCGTGGAATACTCC
This sequence comes from Leptolyngbya sp., assembly GCA_003249105.1. Lineage (GTDB taxonomy): Bacteria > Cyanobacteriota > Cyanobacteriia > Phormidesmidales > Phormidesmidaceae > Nodosilinea. The sequence goes on from QBLT01000047.1 coordinate 5,921, forward strand.
CAAAAAACGGTGGGCGGTCGCCCCATTGGCTACATTCGGCTGATTGAGTTCAACGCCAACGCCGCCCCGCAGATGGCCAACGCCATTCGCAGCCTGAGCGACGCTGGAGTTGAAGGGTTTGTGCTCGACCTGCGCGGCAACCCGGGGGGCCTGCTGATGGCCAGCGTTGACATCAGCCGCATGTGGCTTCAGCACGGCCAAATCGTGCGCACCCTCGATCGCGACGGCAATGACGAAGCGATCGCAGCCAACCGCACCGCTCTCACCGACCTGCCGCTGACGGTTCTGGTTGACAGCCGCTCGGCCAGCTCCAGCGAAATCTTGACCGGGGCCCTGCGCGACAACGATCGCGCCACGGTGGTCGGCAACACCACCTACGGCAAAGCCCTGGTGCAGTCGCTCCATGGCCTCACCGACGGCTCTGGCCTGACCGTGACCGTGGCCCACTACTACACCCCCGATGGCACTGACATTAGCCGCCGGGGCATTATCCCTGATGTGGAGGTGAGCCTAAGCGATCGCCAGCGCCGTGAGCTATTTAGCAACCCTGCTCTGCTCGGCACCGATGCCGACACTCAATACCTGCGCGCCGCCGAGGTGCTGGAGCAGACCATTCTTGCCAGCCAGACGCGACCAAGCACTGGCGCTAGCCGTTTGGGCCTCATCAACCCAGCTGAGTAACGGCTACACCAACGGTTTGGGGCGGAAGGGTGCGGGTGCGCCCTCCCGTTCTTGTTTTATGGCCATCCAGCTTAGAGACGCCCGGCGTAGGCGGCCACCGGCTCTTTAATAAAGCGAATATAGAGGTGTTTGAAGGTGGACTTCACCACCCGAGGCATGCCAAAGTCGATGGGGACGAGTTCGGCGGGCAGCTGCCAGTCGGCTATCTCCAAGTCAGTGGGGGTAAGTAGCGGAAAGACCATTTCTTCCCACCCAGGGCAGACTCCCAGCCGCATCGACTGCGCCACCGTGGGCACCGCTAGCGGATCGGCCCCCAGCACGGCAACCATGGCGCGATCGAGGGCGAAGACATTAGCTGACGCCCCGAGGACGCCTAACTCTCTGGGTTCTCCGCCGCTCGGGCCGTTGCCCTCATGGCCCACGATGCCATCCACAATTGTCAGCTCAGGCGCGATCAGCCGCGCCGTTTCCACCAGCATGGTGCCAAAGCGCTGTACGTCTTTGCCTGCCTCCATGTGCCACCAGGCCTTCATTTTGCCGGGGACGCAGCCAAACAGGTTTTTGACCCCCAATGTCAGGGTGAGCTGCACGTGGGACTTGACCTTGGGCAGGTTGATCACCACGTCGGCCTCCATCACCTCCCTAGAGAGACGCAGATGGTCGAACTCAGGGTTGTCGGTGGGGTAGCGATCGCCGTGCAGCTCCACAATCGGCAGGCCCAGTTCCTGGGCCAGGGGTAGCAACCCGTTGGCCTTGGCCACCCCTCGGGCGCTGCCAAAGGCTGGGCTGTCGCCCAAAAAGGGCTGACCGCCAGCGGCCATCACCTGCTGGGCCACGGCGTAGACCAGCTCAGGTCGGGTAGTGCATTCTTTAGTGGGGCGTGCGCCAGTCAGCAGGTTGGGCTTGAGCAGCACGCGATCGCCCCGCTTCACAAAGGCCGCCATGCCCCCCAGGGGGGCGAGGAGGTGGGTAAGCGATCGCTCCAGTTCGGCCCTGTCGTAAGACTGGGCACGGATCAAACTGACTGGCACCACCATGGCACTCTCCCGGAATAAATGGTCTGATTGGAGAATAACGCGGAACCCAAAAGCCGCGCATTCACTGTCTGCCCAACATTCCCCGTGAGGACTTTAACTATGCTCAGCCTGTGGGCCAAAACCAGCGGCACCTGGATCAACGTCGCCACCATTCTGCTGGGTACAACGTTGGGCCTCATGCTGCGCAGCCGCTTGCCCAAGTCGATGCAGCAAATTATCACCCAGGCGGTGGGGCTGATGACCCTGGTGATTGGGGTCTCCATGGCCAGTCACCTGTCTGATATCGACGCTGGCCCCATTGACGGCATCATTCTGGCGCTGCTGGTGATGGCGGTGGGGGGCATGCTGGGCGAATGGTGGCAGATTGAGAAACGCCTCTCGGTGCTGGGCGACTGGCTCAAGGCCAGGGTACGGGGCGGCGGTCGCTTTACCGAGGGGTTTGTGGCAGCTAGCCTGCTGTTTTGCATTGGCCCCATGGCCATTGTCGGCAGTCTCAACAACGGCCTGTCGGGCGACAATGCTCTGCTCACGCTGAAGTCCACAATGGACGGGCTGGCGGCGATCGCCCTGACCGGTACCTACGGCGTCGGCGTTGGCTTTTCGGCCCTCAGCGTGCTGGGGGTGCAGGGGGCGTTGTCGGTGCTGGCCAGCCTGTTGGGGACTGTGCTTGCCGACCCAACCACGAGTCCTCAAGTTTTGCTGCTCACCGGCACCGGCGGGCTGATGATTTTGGGCATTGGCTTCAACCTGCTTGAAATCGGCCAGGTGAGAGTGGCCTCGTTTTTGCCAGCGCTGCTGCTGTGCCCCGTGGCGATCGCGATCGCCCAGCGTCTATAGTCTGTCCGTCAAATAAATTGGTTCCAATAACAATGCCGGGTTGTACAGGCACAGCCCGGCATTGTCAGTTAGCCATAGAAGTTTAATGCGGATGGCGAGACTCGAACTCGCACAGCGTAAGCCACACGCCCCTCAAGCGTGCGTGTCTACCGATTCCACCACATCCGCTGGTGTGTGAACGGTGCCAATCGGGCAAACCTGAGGGAATGTCGCCCCAGCACCAGCTCAGATATATAAGAGTAAACCATAATGGCCCCCTTGTAAGGGCACATTTTCAGCAATATTTGTTGCGCTAGCTGCGTGATAGAATCAGCGACCGTCGTCATCGTATGATGCTGAGGATGGTCGGTTGCGGCAGTGGGCTGGGGTTGCTTAGCTGGGCTGCTACCCCACAACTCCATGGTCTGTTGCTATTTGCCCTACGTACATGCGCTTTTCCAAGATTCTGATTGCTAACCGAGGAGAAATCGCGCTGCGCATCCTCCGCACCTGCGAAGAAATGGGCATAGCCACCGTTGCGGTTCACTCCACCGTCGATCGCCACGCCCTCCACGTGCAGCTGGCCGACGAAGCGGTGTGTATTGGCGAGGCCCCCAGCCAAAAAAGCTACCTCAACATTCCCAACATCATTGCCGCCGCCCTCACCCGCAACGCCAGCGCCATTCACCCCGGCTATGGCTTTTTAGCCGAAAACGCCCGCTTTGCCGAAATCTGCGCCGACCACCAAATTGTCTTTGTCGGCCCCTCCCCGGACTCGATTCGCCGGATGGGTGACAAATCGACGGCAAAAGATACCATGCAAAAGGTGGGGGTGCCCACGGTGCCCGGCAGCGGCGGCCTGCTCACCGACGAAGCCGAGGCCTATGCTGTCGCCAGCGAAATTGGTTACCCAGTGATGATCAAGGCCACTGCTGGGGGCGGCGGGCGCGGCATGCGCCTAGTCAACAACGAGTCCGAGCTGGTCAAAGCCTTTATGGCCGCCCAGGGGGAGGCCCAGGCCGCCTTCGGCAACTCTGGCGTCTATATGGAAAAGTTTATCGATCGCCCCCGCCACATCGAGTTTCAAATTTTGGCTGACAGCTACGGCAACGTGGTGCACCTGGGTGAGCGCGACTGCTCAATTCAGCGCCGACACCAAAAGCTGCTCGAAGAGGCCCCCAGCCCTCGCCTCACTGCCGATCAGCGCGAAAAAATGGGGGCGGCGGCGGTGCTAGCGGCCCAGTCGATCAACTACGTGGGGGCGGGTACCGTCGAGTTTCTGGTCGATAGCCAGGGCAATTTCTACTTCATGGAGATGAATACCCGCATTCAGGTCGAGCACCCGGTCACCGAGATGATCACCGGCATTGACCTGATTGCCGCCCAGCTCACCATTGCCCAGGGCGAAAAGCTGCCCTTTACCCAGTCAGATATTCAGATTCGCGGCCATGCGATCGAGTGCCGCATCAATGCCGAAGACCCCGACCATAACTTTCGCCCTAACCCCGGTCGCATCAGCGGCTACCTCGCCCCCGGCGGCATGGGCGTGCGGATGGATTCCCACGTCTACACCGACTACGAAATTCCGCCCTACTACGATTCGCTGGTGGGCAAACTAATTGTCTGGGGGCCAGACCGCCCCACCGCCATCCGCCGCATGCGTCGCGCTCTGCGAGAGTGCGCCATCACCGGCCTGCCCACCACCATCGGCTTTCATCAAAAGGTGCTAGAGAATGCCAACTTCCTCAGCGGCGATGTCTACACCAACTTTGTCGCGGAGATGATGGCAACGCCCTAAGAATATCCCAACTAAAAAAACATCCTTTCCCAGAACGCGAACTCGGCCCGTTGGGCTGGTCGCGATGAGATCCCGGATAAGTATTTAGTTGGAACACTCTAAGCTTGGTTTAAGCTGGCGACTAGACCCGATTGCATCGTTGCACCGCCATGAGTTTAAGCCGTATTTTGACCAATATCTGCTCAGACCATCTGGCCGAGAGCCGAGAGTTCTATATCGCTCTGTTGGGGTTTGAGGTCAACTACGACAGCGACTGGTACGTGCAGTTGCGGTGCCCGACCAATGCTGAGATCGAGTTTGGCATTATCCAGCGCGATCACGAACTGGTTCCGGAGCGGTATCGTTCTGCGCCCACGGGCATGTACGTCACCTTTGTCGTAGACGATGTTGATGCTGTTTATGAGCAGGCTAAGGCTATGCATTTGAGCATCGTACAAGAACCCAAGAACGAGTTTTACGGTCAGAGGCGTTTTCTGACCGTTGACCCCAACGGCTGCCTGCTCGACATCTGTTCACCCTGGAGTGACGCAGAACGTTAGCTCAGCATCCGCAGCAATCCCTGCTGCCCCACCAGAATTTCTCGCAGCAAGGTGACAATGCCCACCCAAATGACTGGGGCAATATCGACGCCGCCGATGGGTTGAACCAGCTTGCGCATGGGCACCAGCAGGGGCTCGGTGGGCCATGCAATCAGCGAAAAGGGCAGCTTAGAGAGGTCAGCCTGGGGGTACCAAGTGAGCACAATGCGAAAGATAAACAGCAGGGTCATGAGGCCCAGTAGCAGGCCCACGCCTATATTCAGTACCTGTGTGGCGGCCATGGGATTCTCTCCAAAATACGCTGTTGCCGTAGATGTCATTCTAAAGCCTTCCTCGGCTGATTCTCTACGCCCTGCTGGTGGCTGAGGCTGACGTCGTTGGAAAAGGCATTGCACTAGACAGAGCTTTAGTGGAGGCGAGCGTGGTTAGGCAATAATGATCAATAATGATCAGTAACAATTCGGTTTCAATCGTTAATCAGGATTAAAAGATATGACATCGTCTTTAGCCAACTTCTTGCTGAGCCTGCTGGCTGGTGCTGTGATTATCGTCGTCCCCGCCACGATTTTTCTCGTGTTTGTTAGCCAGCGCGACAAAATTCAGCGCCAGTAGTCTCAAAGGGCTGTGCCCGCTGGCCTAGGTCGGGGGGCACAGCCTGGTAGTCTTGCGGTCGGGAACCCTTTGGGTGTTCCCGATTTTTTCGTTAAGTCGGCTAGAATTAACGTGTTCGGTTGGCAGAGGCGATCGCCTAAGAGGAATTTGCCGTGAATTTTGGTACCCCCGTCCCCCTGCTGCTGGGCATCTTTATGGTGATCTGCGGCGTGGCGCTGTTTTTCTTAGAGCGTCTTAAGCCAGGCTATGAGCGCGACTCTGACAAGGTCTATGCCATTTTGTTTTTGCTGTCAGGGGTGTTTTTGCTGGGCAACCTGACGATGGATATCATTCCCTCCTTTCAGCAAATGCTGATGGTGGGCATGCTGGTGTCGCTGATGATTCAGAACATCAATTCCAGAACGCCGCTGGTCAGAACCGGCTTTCAGGGCGATGGCGGAGATTTTGGTGGCGGCGGTGGCTACCGCCCGCCCCGAGGTAATCGCCCTCCGGCCTACGCTCCCGACAACCGCACCAATCTGCGCGCAGAGCTAGACCGCCGCGACTACGGACCCGCCGATCCCTACAATCGTCCTCGGCCTATGCTTGAGGGGCGCGGTGAACCGACCGGACGGCCTCCCTATACCCCCGACGTTTACGGCGATGGTCGCCCGATGCGCCGCGAAGATATTCCGATGGATCGGCCTGGCGATCGCTCGATGGATCGTCCAGCGGATGGTCGGCCGATGGATCGACCCATGGGCGATCGCCCCCCATCTAGCCCCGACGGCCAGCCCTACTACGACAGTACCCCCCGCCCTGGGGACGATCGCGTCCGCCGTCGCCGTCCGCCCAAGAACCGCAGCGAGTACAACGATCGCTACCGCGTTGACCCCGGCCCGCAGCCGCCTCGGCCAGACTATCGCCCTGATCGCGACCAGCTCTAGGCTGGGTAGCTGGGTAAACCCCTCTAACCCTTCGGCTCATGCTCTGGCCTCGTCTCGGTGATTGCTTTGTCGTCTTTGCCCGTAGATTTCGATACCGCTACCATCGCGGGGACTGCCCTATGGGCGATCGCGCTGTACTGGGGCTTTTCGCCCCTGGCCGATCGGGTGATTTCAGCCTTTGAAAGCTGGCTGGGCGAAGACTCTCCGGCTGCATCGCTGCTGAGCGTTTTGCCGTTTTTGGCGGTGGGTGGTTTAGCCCACTACGGTCTTACGCTATCGCTGGGCAGCAGTTGGGCGGTTAGTTTAGGGGTACTCTCTGCGATCGGCTGCGGCGTGTACGAGCTAGGCCGACGAGACGGTCAGGCGTCTGAGTAATTTGGCAAGCACTTGCCTGCTGGTAGTAAAGCCCTGGCTTTGTCAGCTTCTGTGTGGCTATCCATAGAATTTTTTCAAACTGGGGCAGAGCTAACTGTTTAATGGGAAACTCTGGGCAGACCGAAGCGCCATTTGAGCTGCCCACAAGTAGCTTCTGGGGCTGTGGCGCAGGTCTTCCACTTGGATGATGCATCTGGGGTTGAACAGCGGGATTAGGATATTGCCATTCTATGAAACCTAAGCAATTTATCCTTTTGGGGCCTCCTGGGGTGGGGGTCGAGGCGCAGGCGATCGCGTTAGCCGAACGCTGGCAGGTTCCCTATGTCTCTATGGGCGAGCTGGTGCGTGGGGCGATTGCCACAGAGACTGCAATCGGTGTTGAGGCCCGACCCTGTGTAGAGGCAGGCGAGCTGATTCCCGACGTGCTAGCGATGAAGCTGATCCGCAAGCGGTTTGAGCAGCCCGATACTATGCTCAAAGGCTGGGTTTTGGATGGGTTCCCGCGATCGCTGGCCCAGGCCCAGGGGTTTGACGAGTGGTGGGCAGCGGTGGGGCAACCGCCAGCGACGGTGGCCTATCTCAAAGCGCCGCCCGAGTTTTTAATTCTCCGCATTCTAAACGAAACCAGCGAAAAGCCGCCAATCTCGGCCATCCGAGAGCGTTTAGAGCATTTTCAGCAGTCGTTAGAGCCGCTGATTGAGTACTATCAGCAGCAGTCTCAGCTCGCCACCATCAATGCCAGCCTGTCGTTTGCGGAGGTGGCTAGCGCCCTGGCCCAGCTCGGTCAAGCAGACACGGGTGCGGCTAAACTAATTCGCGATGAGGCTGAACTCGATGCGCTGTTGGCCAGCGAACCCCTGCTGGTGGTCGATTGCATGGCGTCTTGGTGTGGCTCTTGTAAGCAGGTGACGCCTGCGATCGATAAACTGGCCGAGACCTATGGCGACTCTGTCATGGTGAGAAAGATCGACTTTGATGCCAATCGGCAGATCACCAAGCGATTTGAGCTAAAAGGCATCCCGGCAGTGATGTTCTTTAAAGACGGCGAACGGACCGAAACCCTAACCGGCGTCAAGTCTTACCAGGAATATACCGCGGCGGTAACTCGCCTCTTGGCCTGAAGCCAAACGCAGAGGAACCGATCTCTGCCGATCGCCCGGCGTTGGGAGACAGCAGCAGGGACTCGGCTTCAAGCCGCTATTACCGCTGGTTGAATTCAAGTTCAGACCTTTGGCAATTGATCTCTTTTTAACTAATGCGACAAACCCTGCACGGTGGCGAAGCCACAGCAATTGCGTTGGCTCTAAGATAGTAAGCTGATCTGATTTTGCTGATGAGCAGGACGGGATCATTGAGCATGCATAAATATGAACTCGCCACAGCTATGATCAAGATGTGAAGGCGTACAGTAAAGCTAGAGATTATTGGATCAAGCCGCTTTATAGTTAGTTATGCTTAATCACATAAGCGCTCCTAGCTCTCTCGCCGGATAGATTTCCGAGTGCAATACCTATCTCAGGATAGATGTATTGACCGTTAGATTTGATCCCTTCTTGGTCTTTATTACCTTGCAGCCTTTTTCTCTCAGCGACTCTCAGTTCTTGCCGCAGAATTCGACTAGCTCCCAGTACTATAAGCGGTATCTGGAGACGGTTTGCGATAATGCAACGCTAGCGCTCTTTGTCATGGATGAATTTCAGCATTGCGTGTATATGAATCCTGCGGCTGAACAGCTCACAGGATTCATGCTTGATGAGGTTCAGGGCCGCGCTTTACACGACATCATTCACCATACTCGTCCGGATGGCTCTCCCTATCCGCTGTGTGAATGCCCAATCGACCAGGCGTTTCCGCAAAACAATCAAGAGCAAGGCGAAGAAGTGTTTGTCCATCGAGATGGACATTTTTATCCGGTGGCTTATACGGCGAGTCCGATTCGGGAAGGGGGACAGCCAATTGGAACTGTAATTGAAGTACGAGACATCACGCAAGAAAAGCTAGATGCTCAGGCGCGGCAAGACGCACTCAACCTAGAACGCCAACTCCGCCAGGAGGCCGAACAAGCAAAAGCGCGATTGGACATTACTCTACAAAGTATCACCGATTCGTTTGCGGTGCTTGATCGAGAGTGGCGCTATGTCTATGTGAATCAGGCCGCGATCGCCACGTTGGGAAAAACGGAATCAGAACTGATTGGGCAAAGTTTTTGGGATATCTTTCCTGATGTGATTGGAACAAGGCTTGAGGCCGAATACCGTCGGGCGGTTTCAGAGCAATGTACGGTCGAATTTGAGAATTTTTACGCCGGTTGGAATCGGTGGTATCACAATCGGCTTTATCCGTCTGAAACTGGAGTCTCAATTTTCTTTGCCGACATTACCGAGCGCAAACAAACCGAAGCGGCACTCCAAGAAGCCGAAGAACGATTGCGACTAGCGATCGAATCTACCCGCCTCGGCACGTGGGATTTTAACTTGGTGACCCAACAGATTGAATGGGACGAAGGCTGTAGAACTATGTTCGGGGTGCCAAGCGATGCAGAGGTAACCTATGAGACCTTTCTGACCGCGCTTCATCAAGACGATCGCGATCGCGTTGACCAGCTCGTCACAGTGGCGATCGCGCCGGGAGGTTCAGGCGAATTTAAATCAGAGTACCGTGCGATCGGCATCACGGATAGCGTTGAGCGCTGGATCGACGCAAGTGGAAAAGCGTTGTTCGATGCTTCTGGCAAGGCAATTCGTTTAATTGGTACGGTCTTAGACATCACTGAAGCGAAAGAGCGCGAAGCAGAACGACAAGAGTTACTCAATCAAGAAAAACAATTGCGCGAACAAGCCGAACAAGCCAATCGCATCAAAGATGAATTTCTTGCCGTGTTGTCCCACGAGTTGAGAACACCGCTTAACCCAATTTTGGGTTGGGTAAAGATGCTAAAAGCGCAGAAATGTCCGCCGCCCAAAATCCCGCAGGTACTCGACACGATCGAGCGAAATGCTCAACTCCAAGCGCAGCTAATCGAAGATTTGCTCGATGTTTCTCGGATTTTGCAAGGCAAAATTGTGCTAGATACAGATTTAGTCAGTTTAGCTGATATCGTTAAAGCGTCATTAGAAACGGTTCAACTGGCAGCAGAAGCGAAATCGATCGATATCAAACTCAATCTCGAATTTTCTGGATCAGTGCGCGGCGACAGAAACCGATTACAGCAAGTTTTTTGGAATTTGCTCTCGAATTCGGTGAAATTTACGCCGATCGCGGGACGAGTTGAAGTCACAGTCTCGCAAGTCGGAACCAATGTCCAGATTCAGATTTGCGATACGGGTAAGGGCATTCGAGCAGAGGTGCTGCCGTATATCTTTGATCGCTTTCGTCAAGCCGATTCTTCCACCACTCGACAGTTTGGCGGATTGGGGCTAGGGCTGGCGATCTCCCGTCATTTTATCGAGCTACACGGCGGCACAATCACGGCTGAAAGTTTGGGCGAGAATCAAGGCGCAACGTTCACGGTGAAATTGCCGATTACACTTGCTCAATCGCAATCTTGTTCAGGCTCAGGCTCGCCTGAATCGAAGCCTGATTTATTCAACGTAAAAATTTTGGTAGTCGATGACGAGCAAGATAATCTCGATTTTTTAGTATTTTTGCTGGAAGCAGCGGGCGCGATCGTTCAAGGCGTAAACTCAGCAACATTAGCCCTTGAAAAATTGGATCCTTTTGCGCCTGATCTGTTGATAAGTGATATTGCCATGCCGGATCTCGACGGATATGAATTCATTAAGCGAGTTCGCCAACAGAGAACAACTCCTGCGGAAACTTCACTGCTGCCAAAGGCAATTGCGCTGACGGCTTATGCAGGAGAGGTAAATCATCGACAGATTTTAGCGGCTGGGTTTCAGAAACACTTGTCAAAACCAGTTGATCCGGATAACTTGATCAACGAGATCTTGTCTCTTTTAAGAGATTGAGTCATCCCTTGCTTAATTGCCCTGTAATAGCACCGTGCTACTTGATGTTAATCGAGATGCTGAGGCATTCAATCCGGCTATTACTACAGCCCTTAAACTGGGAGATATGTCCATGTCAGCCTGATTCATCTCCTCATTTAGCAACACCCGACTTATTAGAGCAGCAGATTGAGCAAAGCAGGCCGAGGGGTGGGGCTGCTTGGCAACGACTCAATGGAGCGATAGTTGAACCTCTTTGCGTCGATGCTCAGGTCGGCAGCTGCCGACTATTTAGACTGTTGGGCTAGTTCTTGATGGCGAAAGCAGTCTGTGGTGTGGTCGTTGACCATGCCCGCCGCCTGCATGTAGGCATAGCAAATCGTGGTGCCGACAAACTTAAAGCCGCGCCGCTTAAGATCTTTGCTCATCGCATCCGAGGCAATGGTGCGGGTGGGAGCATCAGCTAGGGTCGGCCAAGCATTCTGCACAGGTTTGCCATCGACAAATTGCCAGATGTAGCGATCGAAGCTGCCGAAGGTCTCTTGCACCTTGAGAAACGCCTGGGCGTTGAGGGTGGCGGCGGCAATTTTGAGCCGATTTCGCACAATGCCTGCGTTTTGCAAAAGTTCTTGATGCTTGGTCTCGTCGTAGCCAGCGACGACCTGAGGGTCAAAGCCATCGAAGGCGGCGCGGAAGTTTTCGCGCTTGCGCAGAATGGTGATCCAGCTCAGCCCGGCCTGAAAGCCATCGAGAATAATGAACTCGAAGTGTTTCGTGTCGTCGTGTAGCGGCACCCCCCACTCGCTGTCGTGGTAGGCCATTTCAATCGGGTCATTGTGAACCCAGTCGCAGCGGAGCAGCGGAATGTTGATAGGGGACATGGGCATGATTAGCTTCAAATGATTTTATCAATTTGGAATGGGAATAATTGATACTGCACACCCGATAAGTGGATCGGTCTGAATAAGGCAGTATGGATCCTGAAAACTAAACTCTCGAGAAGAGGTGGGTTTAAGTTTTCATGCTTTGTTACACTCTTCGTCTTTTCTAGGGCTTTCTACCTATCAAGTTAGTTTTAGCCGAAATCCTGGATTGAAGTCATGCGCTATCTTGCAATGATTGGGCCAAAGCAGATGTGGGGAAAACAAACCCTAAAGCTATTTTGCAAAGAAGTCGATAAGTTTACCTGGGTGCCCGTAAACGGAGAAAGTTCAATAGAGTTTGAGCACAAGTTCTCCCCTGGCACCCTAGTCATCGCGCACATTACAGTCGCGAGTAACCATCTTCAGCGCCTTGAAGAAGCTACTCAGCAGATTGTTCTCACCCTACAGGGGTTCTCAGCCATCAGCCGTCGCTACAAGGACTTGACCCATGACATTGAGGCGTGGAAAGAATCTATGCAAATCCAATTAGAAGAACTGCGTCGTCGAGAAGAAGAGTTGCTACAACGTGCTGAGGAGTTGCACTTAGACTTAGTTTGTACAATTGCTGAGCATAGCGAACCAACTATTCCTCAATCTCTTGAAGAACATCATGACGTCAATTCAGAGATTGCGACCTTTTGACGGGGTGATTGCAGGGCTAATCTCTGCATCAATTGTGCGCCGCTTCAATTTTATTTTCCAGAATGCCATAGCATGGTGGAGCAGTGGGTCGGGGTGGAGGCCGTAGAACATCCTCAGGCTCTAGTAGTTCTTTTGTGCTATCTGGATGGGCCAATCGCTCCCTTCCCTAAACAATCCCAACCCTGAGCGCCACGACTCCAGATTCATCGCTAGTATGGAAAATGTCCTTGCGTTTAGAGAGCACCCATGTCTACCGCTGCGCCCCCCATCCAGCCCCAGGCCATCGATGACATTAAACACGGTCTGCCCGTCACCATCATTACCGGCTTTTTGGGCAGCGGCAAAACTACCCTGCTCAACCACATTTTGGCCAACCAGGAAGGGCTCAAAACCGCCGTGCTGGTGAACGAGTTTGGCGAAATCGGCATCGACAACGATCTGCTGATCGCCACCGAAAACAGCGACGACACCATGGTCGAACTCAGCAACGGCTGCATCTGCTGCACCATCAACAACGACCTGATGGAAGCGGTGTACAAAGTGCTGGAGCGCCAGGACAAAATTGATTACTTAGTAGTGGAAACCACGGGGCTGGCCGACCCCCTGCCCATTGCCCTGACCTTTTTGGGCACAGAGCTGCGCGATATGACCCGGCTTGACTCGATCGTCACCGTGGTGGATGCCGAAAACTACAGTCTGGATCTCTTCAACAGCCAGGCGGCCCACAACCAGATTGCCTACGGCGACATTATCTTGCTCAACAAGGCCGACCTGGTCGATGATGCCGACCTCGATCTGCTGGAGGTCAAAATTCGCGATGTCAAAGAGGGGGCTAGAATTCTCCGCACTACTAAATCGCAGGTGCCCCTGCCGCTGATTCTCAGCGTGGGGCTGTTTGAGTCAGATAAATACTTTGGTAGCGACAGCGCCGAGGCCGACCACGACCACGACCATCATGGGCACGATCACCACGACCATGAGGCCCACGATCACGCAAACTGTGACCACGATCATGGCCACTGTGAGCACGACCACGACGAGCACGGCCATGCCCACGATCACGCTCATCACCACTCTGACCACCTGGCCATCGATGGGTTTACGTCGCTGTCGTTTGCCAGCGATCGCCCCTTTGCCATTCGCAAGTTTCAGCACTTTCTCGACAATCTGCTGCCCGAGTCGGTGTTTCGGGCCAAGGGCATTCTCTGGTTTGACGAAAGCCCCAAGCGCCACATCTTTCACCTCAGCGGCAAGCGCTTTTCGCTCGACGATGACCAGTGGAAGGGCGAACCCAAAAATCAGCTGGTGCTGATTGGCCAGGGGCTAGACCACGACACCCTGCGCGAACAGCTCAACGCTTGCCTGGGGATTCCCTCGCCAAAGCGGGGCCAGGGGTTTGGTAAATAGAGGAAAACAGAGCCTATGAAGCGTCGAGAGTTTAACAATCTGCTGGCGCTGGGGCTGCTGGCTAGCTCGCTGCCGGTGGCGATCGCCGCCTGCCAGTCTGACTCTCCCTCTGAAGCCGGGGCGGTAGCCGCTGGTGAGTTTGTTCCCCTGGGCACGGTCGCTGACCTCGATGCCCAGGGCAGCCTGTCCAACGAGAATTTGCAGGGCAAAAATGTTGCGGTCATCCGTGACCCCAACGCTCCCGATACTCTGATCGCCGTGAGTGCGCTCTGCACCCACGCGGGCTGCACCGTGGCCTGGAATGGCGAACAAAGCCTGTTTGCCTGCCCCTGCCACAACAGCAACTTCAACCCAGACGGCACCGTTGACTCTGGCCCCGCGCGGGAGCCTTTACCGACCTTTGAGGCCAAGATTGAGGGCGATCAGGTGCTGGTAAAGGTCTAGGTGTCTGATTTGGGTGTTAAGGGCTAGCCCGAGTTTTCCGCCTTAAAGGGCGTTTGAAAAGTGATGTACTGTAGCTTTAGTCACCTGCTGATCCTCCCTGCCCCCCTTAAAAAGGGGGATAAAAGTCTCCTTTTTTTATAGACGCTTGTGGCTTCCCGCAGGGTAGGGGGATTGAGGGAATCTCCACTTTTGCTACGAGCAATAGGACTTTTCAAATATCCGCTTAACTCTCTGTTCTATGTCGCCTCGTTCCACTTCAGTAGGAGGCTTAGGCCATGACCGACAAAGGAGCGCAACTGCATACCGACTGTCTCGCCTGCCAGATCTTGGCGGGCGCTCAGCCGGTGCCCGGTGGCACCATTGCCGAGAACCCCTGGTGGGTTGCTGACCACTGCGTTGGCCCCTATGGCTTGGGGTCGGTGGTGGTTAAAACCCGCACCCACCGCGAAAACCTGTGGGATCTGTCCATGGCCGAGTCGGCCTCGATGGGGCCGTTTTTGCAGCAGATGTCAGAGGCGATCGCCCTAGCTATGGCCGCAGAGCGAGTCTACGTTAGCCTCTGGGTTGACCAACCGCCGTACCACGTTCACTTTGTGCTGCAACCCCGCTACCCCGACGGTCACCACCCCGAAGAACTGGGGCTTAAGGGCCTGGAATTACAGGTATTTCGCACCCTGGGTAAGCCCCCCAGTGAGGCCGAGATGGCCGAGGCCGCCGATCGCATTCGCACCGTGTGGCAGCAAAAATTTGCACCCCAGGCTGCGATCGAATGCGAGTCGTAGTGCAGCGGGTGAGCGCCTCCAGCGTCACTGTAGATGGCGAAATTATTGGCAAAATCGGGCGGGGGCTGAACCTACTGGTGGGCATTGCGCCTACCGACACCGCCGCCGAATTGGGCTGGATGGCGCGTAAGTGTCTCGATTTACGGCTGTTTCCGTCGCCGGACAGCGACCGATGGGATCTCTCCGTTCAAGAGATTCAGGGCGAGATTTTGGTGGTGAGTCAGTTCACCCTCTACGGCGACTGCCGCAAGGGACGGCGACCTTCCTTTGATGGGGCTGCTGCACCGGCCCAGGCAGAAGCGCTGTACAACGACTTTGTGATTCTGCTGCGGGAAAGCGGGTTGCGAGTAGGAACTGGCAAATTCGGCGCAATGATGCAGGTCGAGATTAACAACGACGGCCCAGTGACGCTGCTGCTGGAGCGAGAAGCCCCAGCGTAGAGACCCCAGGGTTCTAGCCAGGGTTGGCGGGTTGGCAGGCCAGATCTGCCGCAGAACCCTAGGGTCTGCCTAGTCAAGGATTCAACACCTGTGCTGCTGTCAGCGCCTTGGCTGGGGCCAACTCGGTCAATAGGGTTGAGACGATTTCCGCCGCTCCCTCAAAGGTCTCTGCTTCGTACAGGCCTTCTACCAGCGTTAGCACCGTTACCCGCTGGGCAAGGGGGTCTACAATCCAGTACTCGGCAATGCCACGGGCTTCGTACTGCGATCGATTATAGCGATAGTCGCGGTCAATCTTTTTCTTCCCAGGCGATACTACCTCTACCACTAGCCGAGGCGGCGGCATATCGATGGTGACGGTGGAGCGGGGGGCGTTTTCTAGGGCGATTCGCGAAGCGATCCGTCCCGGAATCGCCAGTTCCACTGGCAGCACCATCAGGTCGGGCAGGCGTACCCTGGCCCGTGAACCCAACACTGACACCTCAGTCTTCCTGCGTAAGCACTTTGGTTCAATGCCAGCTTGCAAGAAGTAATACCAAATCCGACTTATATAGCCCTGAAATAGAGTAGCATTGGGGCATGCCTAGACCTCTGTATCTCGAACCTCATTTTTCAGCCGACGAGCTTAAAGCCCGCTATCGCGCTAGTGGTGACCCTGTCGAGTCTCGACGCTGGCATCTGCTGTGGCTGGTTCACACGCAAACGTCCCTAACAGATGCCGCTAAAGCTGTAGGCATGAACTACGATTACGCCCGAGAGGTCGTAAAAGCGTATAACCGGGATGGCGCTGATGGTCTGCGGAATCGACGCAAAGATCAGCGCCCCCAACAGTCTCGTAGCCTGCTCAACCCCGAGCAACTTGACAACTTAGCGGCTCGATTGCAATTTCCCCCAGACAATGACGGGGTCTGGAGTGGGCCAAAGGTGGCTCAGGTGATCGCTGAGGTCACCGGGGTAGCGAAGGTCTGGCCTCAGCGGGGGTGGGACTATCTCAAGCGCTTGGAGCAATCCCTGCAAGTGCCTCGCCCCCGGCATCGCAAAGGCGACCCTGAGGCCCAGGAGACGTTTAAAAAAACTCCCTGAGCGTAAGGCTGAACTGGAACAGCAGTATCCTGAAGCGCTGGTTGAAGCCTGGTCATTTGATGAGCATCGCCTGGGCTTAAAACCGATTATTCGCAAAGTGTGGGCCAAGGTCGGACAGCGACCGTTGGCGCTGGTTGACCCACGCTATGAGTGGACGTACCTCTATGGGTTTGTTCATCCCACCACGGGCGATACCGAATGGCTCATTCTGCCTCGAGTGAATAGCGATTGGTTTAACCAAGCCCTAGCCACCTTTGCCGCGCAAGTCGGGGCGGGTCCGCATAAGCGGATTTTGTTGGTCATCGATGGGGCTCGATGGCACACCGGTAAAGACCTAGTGATACCCGACGGCATTCACCTGGAGGTATTGCCGCCTTACTCACCAGAATTACAACCGGCAGAACGACTCTGGCGGCTCACCGATGAACCCCTAGTCAACCGCTGCTTTGATACCCTCAGTGATCTCGAAGATGTCCTTGAGGCCCGCTGCCGCACCTTGCTGTCGATGCAATCTGAGCTTAAAGCCTTGACCAACTATCATTGGTGGCCCGCATGACAAGCCTCATCATTTCAGGGGTATGCTATCCGGATTTAGTATAAGTTCTGGCTCAAGGTGCTCACCGACCTCAAAAATCGAGGCCTTAAGGACATCCTCATTGCCTGTGTTGATGGGCTCACGGGCTTTCCTCAGGCCATTGAGGCGGTCTATCCCGACACCCAGGTGCAGTTGTGTATCGTCCATAATTGTCCCCGCAGTGCCTATCGGGACTATTTCCAGCGACTCCAGCGCATTACTCATCTCCCCACTGAGAGAAATCGCGTCGGTGAGCTACACCTGATCGAATAGCTCAAATTGCTCCATCAGTTCTCCCCCTCCGTTCTGGAATAGCGATAACAAACAGAGCAACGGTCTCCCCTGGGCGCACGATCCACGCTGTTCTAACCCACCAAATTAAACCAACACTCCGGACAGATTTAGGCGGCTATGGCTCCAGCTTAGGCGGCTATAGCCCCGTAATTTAGGAGGGTCTGGTAGTTGGGGTGGGATTTAATCAAAGTTGGCTCCAGGTCGAACATGGCGGTAAATAGGTCTAGAAAATGCTCATTGAAGGCCTGCCGTTTGAAGGAGGCAATCGAGAAACTGGGTGGGGCGGTGGATTCAGTCCCTGATTGAGTCGATAACA
>QBLT01000048.1 GCA_003249105.1 Leptolyngbya sp.
GGGTTATTGGGGGTGCCAGAGGGCGCGGCGCAGCGGGTGGCGGTCAGAAAAGCGCCAGCGGCGAGGCCGGTGCGAATCACTTGGCGGCGAGAAAACTTACCCATGGTTAGCAATTCAGTAACAACGAATGGTTGAGAAAGCGTGGGAGGAGAACGCTGGAGAGGTCTGGCCCAGAGCTAGTGGGGCAGAAAAACGCAGTCGGCGGCGGCCCAGTCGAGCACCACTACCTGGCCTTCGGCAAAGGCGGTGGTGAGCCAGTCGGGGGTGCGAGCTTTGTACAGCACTTCTACACCGCTGCGTTCGAGCACTAGCGACACGCGGGTGACGTAGCCGGTGAACTCGACGGCGGTAATGCGGGCCGTGAGGCGGTTGGTGGCCGGGCCGCAAACTGACGTTTCGGCGTCGGCGAGGGATTTGATCTGCATGAGATCGGCGCGGATGCAGCAGGCGGCTTCGGTTCCTACCTGGGCGTAGTCGCCGAGGCACAGCAGGGTGCCCAGGGCGGGGACATCGAGCTGAATCAGCTGGCCGTTGGTGTCTTGCACGGCGCTGGTGACAGTGCCGGGGAAGATGTTGTTGTCACCGGTAAAGCGGGCCACAAACTTGGACAGGGGCTTAGAGAAGATTTCGGCGGGGGTGCCGACTTGATCGACGCGGCCGTGATCCATCACCACAATTTGGTCGGAGAGGGAGTAGGCCTCGTCTTGGTTGTGGGTGACCTGAATGAAGGTCATGCCAAACTGGCGCTGGAGCTTGCGCAGCTCGCCGCGGGTTTTGACCCGCAGCGATTCGTCGAGGGCGCTGAGGGGCTCGTCGAGCATGAGCACCTGGGGGCGGGTGACGAGGGCGCGGGCGAGGGCAACCCGCTGCTGCTGACCACCGCTGAGCTGGGCGGGTTTGCGATCGCTAAACCCACTCAACCCCACTACCTCTAGCATCTCGCCGACGCGGTGCTGCCGCTCGGCCTTGGTCATGCCGCGCATTTTGAGGCCAAAGTCGACGTTATCCCACACGGTTTTGTGGGGAAACAGCGCGTAGTTTTGAAACATCATGGCGGTGTTGCGCTGGGTGGCGGGAATGCCGTTGATGCGCGTGTCGCCGATGTAGATGTCGCCCTCGGAAATGTCTTCGTGACCCGCAATCATGCGCATGGTGGTGGTTTTGCCACAGCCGCTAGGGCCGAGCAAACAGGTGTATGAACCGGCTGGAATATCGAGCGTGATGTTTTGCACCGCTGCAAACGAGCCGTATTTTTTGGTCACATCCCGCAGGGAAACACCCTTGGCATCTGCCTGAAGCTCCTCAGGCACCGCCTCAACGGTAAGCACAGGTTCGATCTGGATATCTTGCATGGTGGAACCGTAATTTAGAGCGGTATGGAGCGGAAAAACAGCTCGACAAAAGCCAATTTCACCTCATCAGTCGGTCAGACCCACTTATAAAATTCTCTCCGCGTGTGTACTGTATGCAGGGATACATTTTCGTGGGGAGAACAGTGGGACTCACTACTATCTGGAGCCGATGTCATGTTCCTTAGGGAAGGTTTGTGGCCAAATTATAGGGCTAGTGAAGCCAGATTTTTGTGAAGTCTGTTGAGCTGACTTTAGGGCAATACAAATCTTTAAGCAATGTCTAAGGAAATATAACAAAGCTCTCCCAGTTGGCCTCTGGTCTTGAACAATTAAGACATTGGAAAACGCCCTCGCTGGTATTGATCCCTAGTCCGGAATGTTGAGATTCTGGGTGGGTTTTGTGCGTTTAAGGTTGCTTAATAATCCGCTAGTTCGATAAGTTTCTTCACAGATATTTCCCTTGTCAATATCCCCTTGTCGATACCCCATAGAGAGATGTTTGAATGATTAACTTAACGCCGGAGGATGTGCGGCTAAAGGCCACTGCCCACAGCAAAGCAGACGCGATTCGGCAGGTGGGAGAACTGCTGGTTGCCCGCGATCGCATTCAGCCGGGCTACGTCAACAGCATGCAGATGCGGGAGACCCAGGCCAACACCTACCTGGGCAACAGTATCGCCATTCCCCACGGCCAGCCCGCCCAGCGCGACCTGATTGTGACCACGGGCATTGCGGTGCTGCAAATCCCCGACGGGGTGGAGTGGAACCCCGGCGAGGTGGTGCGGCTGGTGGTGGGCATTGCGGCTAAGTCGGATGAGCACTTGCAGATTCTCACCAACCTGACCCATGTGCTGGATGATCCGGCGGCGGTGCAGGCGCTGGTGGAGACGGCGGATGCCCAGGTGATCTGCGATCGCCTCACCGGCAAATCATCCCCCAGCGGCAAAGGTCTCGATACCGAAGGCTTTGACCAGTTTGTCGATGTCACCATTGACGCGCCGACGGGGCTGCACGCTCGACCCGCGACGGTGTTTGCCGATTTGGCGAAATCCTTTAGTGCTGAGGTGCGGGTGCGCTACGGCGACCAAGTGGCAAACGGCAAAAGCCTGATGTCGCTGCTGAAGCTGGGCGTTGAGCGCGATGGCGTGGTGCGGGTGCTGGCTAAAGGAAGTGATGCCACCCAGGCGCTGACCGCGCTGCAACAGGCGGTCGAAGACGGGCTGGAGGAAGAGGAGGAAATGGCGGTAAGCCCGGCTTTGCAGCTGCCGGCGCTGGATTTAGAAAGTTCTGCGCTATCTGGCGTGGCGGCGTCTCCAGGGCTGGCGATCGCGCCTCTGCATCGGTTCCACCGTACCCAGCTAGAGTTTGCCGAAACCGCCAGCGACCCCACCGCAGAGCAGGATCGGTTGAGGGATGCGATCGCCCTCGCCGACATAGATTTAACCGACCTCTACACCACCATCAAAGAGCGATCGGGTAAGGCTAAAGCCGCAATCTTCCAGGCCCACCGGGAGTTCCTTGCTGATCCAGAACTGCAACAGGAGGCTCTGAACCGCATTCCCCCCAACCACAGCGCCCCCTGGGCCTGGCAGCAGGTGATCGAAACCAAGGCGAAGGAATTAGAAGCGCTAGCTGATCCGGTGCTGTCGGGTCGGGCGGCGGACGTGCGCGACGTGGGCCAGCGGGTGCTGGCGCGGTTGGTAGGTGGGAGTGACGCGGGGCAAGGACTACCGGATCACCCCGTGATTTTGATTGCCGATGACCTGACGCCTTCAGATACTGCCGGGCTGGATCCGGAGAAGATTCAGGGATTCTGCACGGCGGCGGGTGGGGCGACCAGCCACACGGCGATTATTGCGCGATCGCTCAATATCCCCGCTGTGGCGGGGGCGGGTAATGGGGTAATGGAGCTGCGGGAAGGGGCGATCGCGATTCTCGACGGTGATAAGGGCCAGCTCTACACCAGCCCAACGGATTCAGATTTGGAGAAGGCCAAGCAGGCGATGGGCGATCGCGCCCAGCTCCGCGATGTAGAGCAGCAAACCCGCTTCCAGCCTGCCATCACCACCGATGGACACCGGATTGAGGTGGTCGCCAACATCGGCGGGCCAGCGGAAGCCGCACCCGCTATGAATGCTGGGGCCGAGGGCGTGGGGCTACTGCGGACAGAATTTCTCTTCCTCAACCGCACCGCGCCCCCCAGTGAAGAGGAACAGTACGACGCGCTGCGCCAGATGACCCAGGCTCTCAACGGCCTGCCGCTGATCGTGCGCACGCTGGATATTGGCGGCGACAAGCATGTGCCCTACCTGAACCAGCCCGCCGAAGAAAATCCTTTCCTTGGCATTCGCGGCATTCGCCTCTGTCTGGATCGCACCGATCTGTTTGAGACGCAGCTGCGGGCGATTTTGCGGGCGGCTCGGGTTGGCTACATTCGCATCATGTTCCCGATGATTGCCACGCTGGAGGATATTCGCGCGGCGAAGACGGTGCTGGAGTCGGTGCGGGCGGCGATCGACGGCCCCCCGGTGGAAATCGGCATGATGGTTGAGGTGCCCAGCGCCGTGCTGATGGCGGCGGAATTTGCCCAGGAGGTGGACTTTTTCTCGGTGGGCACCAATGACCTGACCCAGTACCTCTTGGCGATGGATCGGGGGCATCCCACCCTGGCGAAGCAGGCCGATGCTCTGCACCCCGCCGTGCTGCGGGCGATCTACCAAACCGTGCAGGGGGCCAAGCTGGCGGGCAAGTGGGTTGGTGTCTGTGGTGGTTTAGCGGGCGATGCCCAGGGGGCGATGATTCTTGCCGGGCTAGGGGTGAAAGAGCTGAGCATGGATATCCCCAGCATTCCCAAGGTCAAGGCGCGGCTGCGGGGGGCGTCGATGAAGCAGATGAAGCGGCTGGCGCAGCGGGCGATCGCCTGTCGCACCGCCGAGGAGGTGAGGGCGCTATGACCCACCCCCCCAAAGCGCAACGGATTGCTACGGTGACGCTGAATCCGGCGATCGACCAGACCGTCTCGATTCCTAACTTTCGGGCCGATGCGGTGAACCGGGTCGATTGGAAGCAAGATGACGCAGGTGGCAAAGGCGTGAATGTGGCCTCTTTCTTAGCTGAAGCGGGTCATAAGGTCAGCGTCACGGGCTTTTTAGGGCGAGAGAACAACGCTCTATTCAAGACGCTGTTTCACCAAAAGGGCATTGACGACCACTTCGTCAATCTGCCCGGCGAAACCCGCGTCAACATCAAAATTGTGGATGAGGCCCAGGGGCAAGTCACCGACATCAACTACCCCGGCCAATCGCCCACCCATCAGGATGTCGATGGCTTGCGGAATGTGGTGCATGCCCTGACCGGAAGCTGCGACTGGTTTGTCTTCTCGGGCAGCGTGCCAGCGGGGCTGTCTACCGACATCTACGACGAGCTGATCGGCCCCCTCAAGGCCCAGGGCAAAACCGTGATTCTCGACACCAGCGGCGACGCCCTGCGTTTTGGCCTGCCCGCCAAACCCGATTTGATCAAGCCCAACCGAGTGGAACTGGAGGAGGTGCTCAACACCCACCTGGAGAGCCACGGTGCGATCGTGGCCGCCGCCCGCGAGTTGATTGAATCGGGCATTCGCTATGTGGTGGTGTCAATGGGGGGCGAGGGGGCATTGTTTATCGATCGCACCCAGGCCTTCCACGCCCAGCCCCCGGCGGTTGAGATCAAAAGCACCGTCGGAGCGGGCGATGCGATGGTGGCGGGCACGGTGGCGGGATTGCTGGGCGGCGAATCGCTGCGCGCCTGTGCGACCCTGGCCACGGCCTTCTCCATGGGGGCGCTGGGCCAGATCGGCCCGCGACTGCCGCCGATGGAACAGATTCAATCCATGCGGCACCTAGTCACCGTGCAGGAGGTGAGCTGATCCCCCCATCTCGTAGGGTGGGCATTGCCCACCATTCACCTAGTTCTATTCCTCCAAGTAGGGTGGGCAGTGCCCACCATCCACTTAAGAGCAAGACAGCCTCCTCCCCTTGAATTAGGTGCTGTCGCTGAAGGCATAAGGTGGGCAGTGCCTACACTACAACTTACCTAGGAGCACGGTCCCACCCACGTGAGTTAGGAACTATTGCCGAAGCTAAAAGGTGGGCATTGCCCACCCTACGCCTCCTGAAAAAAGCTTTTGAATCAGGTATTCACAGACCAGTAGGAAACCTATGACCAAAATTGTTGCCGTTACCGCCAGTGCCGCTGGCGAGGCCCATACTCAGATGGCGGCAGAGGCCCTCAAGCGCACGGCCCAGGCCCTGGGCCACGAGATTGTCACCGAGGCCCAGGGGGGCGCTGTGGCCACGGCCCTCAGCCCCGACGATATTCAGCAGGCCGATGTGGTGATTGTGGGGGCCGATGGGGCGGTGGAGCGCGATCGCTTCTCAGGCAAACCCGTCTACGCCGTCTCCACCAGCGAGGCCATTCGCAATACCGAAATGGTGGTTGAGAGCGCTGTGGCCCTGGTGGGGCACAGTCCCCGCCTGGGGGCCATCAAGACCACGCCCCACCCCCACGACCCGCTGCCAGGAGATTTGCCCAGCGCTGATCCTGGAGCCGTAGCCGCCCCGGCCAGCAAATTCTTCGTCGGTATTACCTCCTGCCCCACGGGCATTGCCCACACCTTTATGGCCGCCGAAGCCCTCAAACAGGGAGCCCTCAAGCTGGGCCACGACATCAAGGTCGAAACCCAGGGTTCGGTTGGGTCGCAAAATGCCCTTACCGATGACGAAATTGCCCGTGCTGATGCGGTGATTATTGCCGCCGACACCCACGTTGATCTATCCCGCTTTGGCGGCAAACGGCTTTACGAAACCTCTACCAAGGCTGCCATCCACAACGGGGCAAACGTGGTGACGGCGGCGATGGATGCACCGGTTGCCGGGGGCGGTGGTAAGGGCGGCTCGGGCAGCTACGTCGATGAGGTGAACCGGGCTAAGGCCGAGCGCTCTGAAAGTCGCTCTGGCCCCTACAAGCACCTGCTGACCGGGGTGAGCTACATGCTGCCGGTGATTGTGGCGGGCGGCTTGATCATTGCGCTTTCCTTTGTCTTTGGCATTAACCCGGAAGAGGGCACCTTTGGCGCTGCGCTGATGCAGATTGGCGGCGGCGCAGCCTTTGCGCTGATTGTGCCGGTGCTGTCGGGCTTTATTGCCTTTTCCATTGCCGATCGCCCCGGTATTGCCCCTGGCCTGATCGGCGGTATGCTGGCCGCCAACCTGGGGATGGGCTTCCTCGGCGGCATTCTCTCGGGCTTTCTCGCTGGCTATGTAGCCAAGTTTGTGCGTGATAAGGTCAACCTGCCCACCAACTTTGAGGGGCTGAAGCCGGTGTTGGTGATTCCGCTACTGGCGACGCTGGTGGTGGGGCTGCTGCTGGTCTACGTCTTTGGCGCACCGGTGCGGTTCATTATGGATGGCATGACCACCTACCTAGAAGGGCTGAGCGGCACCAACGCCGTGCTGCTGGGCCTGATTTTGGGGGCGATGATGGCGGTAGATATGGGCGGCCCGGTGAATAAAGCCGCCTACACCTTTGCGGTGGGATTGCTGGCCACCAACCTCTACGCACCGATGGCGGCGGTGATGGCGGCAGGGATGACCCCGCCCCTGGGCCTGGCCCTAGCCACCTTTGTCTCTAAAAAGCACTTCAACCAGGCGGAGCAGGAAGCTGGGAAAGTGGCCTCGGTACTGGGCATTTCCTTCATTACCGAAGGGGCGATTCCCTTTGCGGCCAACGACCCACTGCGGATTTTGCCCGCCTGCATTGCCGGGTCGGCGGTGACCGGGGCGTTGTCGATGGCTTTCGGCTGCACCCTGCGAGCCCCCCACGGCGGCATTTTTGTGCTGGCGATCCCGAACGCGGTTGAGAATGTGGGGCTGTATATTGTGGCGATCGCCGCTGGCACCCTGGTCACGGCCCTGGTGACCGTGCAGCTCAAGCACTGGTTCCCCCGCAAAAAAGTGGTGGTTGCTGAGGCCTAGGTTACAGCCAGATCGAAACGCAATGGTGAGAGCCAGGGAATTGACGGGTAATCGCCTCGTCGCCCTGGCTCTCGCGGTATAGGGAAACTCCAACCATGCTTTGTTGGGCAAATGAGAAACAGGGTGGGCGGAATGAAACGTTTTGAAATAGAGATGATGCAGTTTTTTCTATAGACTTTTATCGATGATAAAAAATTATTTATTAAATTCAGTGAGGAACAGGCGCTGGCCATGGGCATCACCAATCGCATTCACCTTCGCAATGTGCGAGGAGATATTTTTGGCGGCGTCACCGCGGCGGTGATCGCCCTGCCCTTGGCCCTAACCTTTGGGGTAGCCTCGGGCGCAGGGGCGGCTGCGGGGCTCTACGGAGCTGTGATTGTGGGATTCTTTGCGGCGCTGTTTGGGGGCACGCCGACGCTGATCTCAGAGCCCACCGGGCCAGTGACCGTAGTGTTTACCGCTGTCATTGCCCAGCTCATCGCCGCTGACCCCGAAAACGGTATGGCCATCGCTTTTACCGTAGTGATCCTGGCCGGAGCATTCCAAATTCTGTTTGGTTTTCTCAAGCTGGGCCGCTACATCACGATCATGCCCTATACCGTCATCTCTGGCTTTATGTCGGGGATTGGCATTCTTCTAATCATTCTGCAACTGGGGCCGCTGCTGGGCCATGGCACTCCCACGGGCGGCGTGGTTAGTACCTTAGCTAGCCTGCCCGAGATGGTGCGTACCCTTAACCCGCCGGAGGCGGTGCTGGGGGTGGTTGCCCTGGCGGTGCTATTTCTAATGCCCAAGCGGTCTAAGCGCTGGGTGCCGCCTCAACTGTTGGTTTTAGTCGGCGGTACGCTGCTAGCGCTGGTGCTGTTTCCCAACGCCGGGCTGCGGCTGATTGGCGAAATTCCGACCGGGTTGCCGAGTCTGCGGTGGCCTGCGTTTCAGCCCAGTCAGGTGCAAACCATTTTGGTGAACGGTCTGGTACTCGGCATGCTGGGCTGTATCGACACGCTGCTAACCGCCATGATTGCCGACAGCATTACCCGTACCCAGCACGACTCCAACCAAGAGCTGATCGGTCAGGGCATTGGCAACATGGTGTCGGGTTTGTTGGGTGGCATGCCTGGGGCAGGGGCCACCATGGGCACGGTGGTGAATATTCAGGCTGGAGGCAAAACGGCGCTGTCGGGTATAGTGCGCGCGGGCATTTTGCTGGTGGTGGTGCTGTGGGCTGCGCCCTTGACCAAAGTGATTCCCCTGGTGGTGCTGGCGGCGATCGCGGTTAAAGTCGGCTTCGACATTTTGGACTGGAGCTTTTTGAAGCGAGCCCACCGGGTCTCGTGGAAGGGGACGGCCATTATGTACGGCGTGATGTTTCTCACGGTATTTGTGGATTTAATCGTGGCGGTGGGGGTCGGTGTGTTTATCGCTAATCTTCTCACTATCGATCGCCTCAGCAAGCTTCAGTCTGAGGTGAAGACTATCACCGACTTTGACGACGACCTGGCCCTGACCCCCGAAGAGCAAGCGCTGATGGATCAGGCCAAGGGGAGAATTTTAGTCTTTCACCTCAGCGGCCCGATGATCTTTGGCGTGGCGCGGGCTATTTCCCAAGAGCAAATGACTATGGCCAATCACGATGTGCTGATTCTCGATTTGCAGGATGTGCCTCACCTGGGGGTGACGGCGGCTTTGGCCCTGGAAAGTGCTATTCAGAATGCTCTATATGCTGGACGATCCGTATTTTTGGTGGGGGCACGGGACAAAACTCTAAGCCGACTGCAAAAACTCGGGGCACTCCAGTCTGTGCCCACTGCCCACCGAGTCGACAATCGCACCGAAGCCCTTAGATTGTCCCTGGCGCTGCTGGGTGCGATCGACAGGGGAGAATTTGTGCCAACTCGGACAGTGATGCCCTCGTAGCAGCGTACCGATGCCGCTACAGGGCCAGGGACTATGGAGTAAACCAGGGCAAAACATGGCTATCCTCTGCCGATCTCTCTCCAACGAGTTGGCTGACCCCTATCTCTGGGGAGAGCAGTTTGAGGGGCGGAGCTCACTACTATGCAAACATAACTTTATTGGGAGACCGCCACTATGGCTAACACCGAAAGCGACCAGAAGACTCAAGCTCCTGAGTCCAGCGATGGGTATAACACCCCCATTGATGAAACCCAGCGTCACACCGGCATGTACGAGGCCAGCAACGCTAAAGAAAACGCCAAGCCCGAAAGCGGCAGCAGCGCCACTGGCCCAGAGGGCGCACCCAACCAGGGTACTGAGAAGCGCTAAAGCTGAGCCTCTGAGGCTTGATCCTGGCTAAGGCGCCGGGGGCGATCGCAGCTAGCGCGATCGCCCCCTTTTGCGTTTAGGTATAGGGTAGACCCCTGAGCTGAGCTGCCCTGAACCCTGTGAATCTATTGCCCCGTTGGTCTGCCCTCTGGCATAAGCTAAATTTGCCTGCCCTGGCCCCGCAGGTGTTTTGGGATTTATGCGATCGCTACAGCGAACCCCACCGGGCCTACCATACCCTGCAACACCTAGGTGAATGCCTATCGTGGGCTGATTGGGCCGTCGATCTGGCTGAAAATCCCACAGCGGTAGAGCTGGCGCTTTGGTTTCACGATGCTGTTTATGATCCTCGCAGGGCCGACAACGAAGCGCGCAGCGCCGACCTAGCAGTGCAGACCCTTGAGGGCGCGGGCGGTGAAAATTCGCTACAACAGTCTGTGCACGCCATGATTTTGGCTACGCAGCACGCGGCTGCGCCAACCACCCTAGATATGCGCCTCGTCGTGGATATTGATCTGGCCATTCTGGGGGCGGCAGGGGATCGTTTTGCCCAGTACGAAGCCCAAATTCGCCAGGAGTACCTCTGGGTGCCTGGGCCTGTATTTTGTCAAAGGCGGGCCGAGATGCTCCAGGGCTGGCTAAATCGACCGACAATTTTTACCGTTGATTGCTTTCGAGAAAGATTGGAACACCAGGCCCAGCAGAACCTGCGGCGATCGCTAACCCTGCTCAAGCAAGGCCCGATCGCAACTTTCAACCTTAATTAACTCTGGCAAGAGATCGGTATGTTTGAACTATTATAGTGACTTGCTTCCGCAGAGCTCTAAGGTTTTCCCATGGCAACTGATAACCCGAGTATTCTGTCCCACATTTCCCTGGTCACCAACGATTTTGACAGGGCCGTGGCCTTTTACGATCGCGTCCTGCCCACCCTGGGCTGCAAGCGCATTACAGAGCACCCTGGGGTGGTGGCCTACGGCAAGGTCTACCCCGAGTTTTGGATTGGGCTGCCCCACGATAACCAGACCGCCACCGTGGGCAATGGCACCCATATTGGGTTCGTCGCCCCTACTAAAGAATCGGTGCATGCCTTCTACGAAGCGGCGATCGCCGCTGGAGCCCAGGACGACGGCCCCCCTGGCCCCCGGCCCGACTACGGCGAGCCCTACTACGGCTGCTTTGTGCGCGACCTTGACGGCCACAAAATTGAAGCCTCCTACTGGGATCTAGCGCTGATTGAAGAACTCCATGGGGTGGCTGTTCCCGGCTAGGAGCTAGGGCGATCGCTCCCCCAAACTTAGCTCTGCCGTCAGCCAGTCGATAAACTGCCGCGCCGTGCGGCCCGATCGCCCGTTGTGGCGGGTGGCCCATTGTAGGGCACGGGCGGTGAGGTCTGCCTCAGGGAGAGAAATGTTGGCTTGCTGGGCCAGGTGGTGGACGATCGCGAGATAGGTGGGCTGGTCGGCGGACTCAAAGGTGAGGGTGAGTCCGAAGCGATCGCTGAACGATAGCTTTTCCTGCATTGTGTCCCACGACTGCACTTCGTCTTGATCCTTGGGGCGGGGGCGATCGCTAAAGAATTCGCGCACCAGGTGGCGGCGATTGGAGGTGGCGTAGACCACCACGTTGGCGGGGCGGGCGGTGGTGCTGCCCTCCAGCACAACTTTGAGCGCTTTAAAGGTGTCGTCGTCGTCCTCAAAGGAAAGGTCATCGACAAAAATAATGAATTTTTGAGGGCGAGAACGCACCTCCCCCACAATCTGCGGCAGGGCTTGCAGGTCGGCCTTGGCCACCTCCACCAGCCGCAGCCCCTGGTCAGCGTACTCATTCACCAAAGCTTTCACCAGGGATGACTTGCCCACGCCGCGACTGCCGTAGAGCAGCACGTTGAGCGCCGGGTAGCCCTTGATCAGCGCCAGGGTGTTTTGCACCAGCTGCCGTCGGGGGTGGTCGTAGGCGGTGAGGTTTCCCAGGCGAATGGGGTCGGGGTCGGCAATGCCAGAGAGCTGACCCTGGTGCCAGGTAAAGGCGCGGTACTGGGCCAGCAAGCCTGCGCCGTGGCGGCGGTAGTGGTGCGCTAAGTATTCCACCGCATCGGCCCAGGGCGCGTCGTCGGGCAGCGTCAGCGGGGGTGGACTGGTCTCGTCGGTGGCCCAGACTACCGGGGCCTGGGGAAGTCGAGCGATCGCCTGCACCCACCCGGCAAGGGTGTCACCGCTGAGCTGGCAGAGCGCCTGAAGGGTGCTCAAATCTTGGCGGGCAGCCTCTACCAGGGCGGTGGGCAATTCGGCCAAGTCGGCGCGCTGGGCTTGCAGCGAAAACGGGTTTTCGGCATAGGCGATTTGCCGCAGCAGGTAGCTACTCCAGCTGGCTGCGCTGGCGGCTAGCGCCTGAAACCAATCGCCGTAGGCGCGAAGGCTGAGGGCGGCGTTTCCCGATTCTAGAGCCGTTAGCAGCGCCAGAAATGTCTCCCCCACCGGGGGCGCAAACACCGATCGATAGAGCAGCAGCCCATGGATGCGCTGGCTATAGTGCTGCACCTGACTCTGGACAGCGGCTAACTCTTCGTCTGCGGGGCGATCGCGCATTCTGACCCATGCTTTGTGTGAACAACGTCTCGATGCTCTAGCTGCACTCCAGCCGGGCTAGGGCTGGGCCTCCAACTCGGCTTTCATGCGCTCTAGGGTCTGCTGCATCTGCTGAAACATCATGTCGGGGGTCATGCCAAACTGGCCCAGCTGGGTCTTGAGTTGTTCAACGGTCATTTGGGCCTGAAAGTCTTCAGAGAGCTCAAAGCGCTTCATGAAAATGTGGTAGCGCTCCATCATGCCTTCCATCTGGGCAATGTACATTTTTTTGCCCTCGCGGTCGAACTTGCCGTAGTTGCCCCCTAGCTGCACCAGCGATTGATAATCCTGAAACAGCTGCATAGCCTCTTGCTGAACAATCTCTGAGTCAAAAAATCCCATAGTTCTACACTTAGCCCTCACGTGAGCAACTTGGCGACACCTCGGTGGGCAACCGAATGCCTCTCTACTTATAAAGCCTAAGGTTTAGCGCGACCCTCGGCCAAGGGTAGATAACCCTACTCAGATTGTCCTAGCTAACTATCGCGCTGGCCCAAGGCTTAGGATCTGGGCTGACAGCCCAAGGCAATAGCTAGCCCAACGGTGGAGCCTGTGCCCTTCAGTGGGAGGCTTTTTGAGATGGAATGCTCTTAAAGTCTTAGATTTTGCCGCTGGGCGCTAGAATCTAATAGCTGATTGGCACCACAGAATTCACGCCGCCAGCGCGCTGTACGTTCGAGAGAAACTCCATGTCACAAGGTCAAGGATTTGGGTTTGGGTTAGGCAAGATGAAGGAGCTGACCGAGGCCTTCAAAAAAGCCCAGCAGATTCAAGAGGGGGCCAAGCAGCTGCAAGAAGAGCTGGAGCAAATGGAGATCGAAGGCGAGTCGGGCGGTGGCCTGGTCAAGGTCACCATGAGCGGCAACCAGGAGCCCAAGAATGTGACCATTGCCCCCGAGGCCCTCAACGAAGGGGCCGAGGTGCTCTCTGACCTGGTGGCCACCGCCATGAAAGACGCCTACGAAAAATCGACGGCCACCATGCGCGATCGCATGGAGTTGCTCACCGGCGGCCTCAACCTGCCCGGTTTGTAGGGCTCTATCTCTAGCGCTATGACGACCCGCCTTCTATTTGTGTGCCTGGGCAACATCTGCAGGTCGCCCTCGGCAGAAAACATCATGAACCACCTGATTGAGCAGCGGCAGCTGAGCGATGGCCCTGAGGGGCCGGCCTTTGGCCATCGGGTGGTGTGCGATTCGGCAGGCACCGCCAGCTATCACGTGGGCAGCGCCCCCGATCGCCGCATGACCCAGGCCGCAAAGGCCTACGGCATTGACCTGGTGGGCCGGGCTCGCCAGTTTGACGCCTTTGACTTTGACCGCTTCGACTATATTTTGGCGATGGATCGCCAAAACTACCGCGATATTCTGGCCCTCGACCCAGCGGGTCAGCATCGCGACAAGGTGCGGCTGATGTGCGACTTTTGCCGCACCTACCCCGACAAAGATGTTCCTGATCCCTACTATGGTGGCCCGGAAGGGTTTACCTACGTCATCGATCTCCTGCTAGATGCCTGCGAAGGGCTGCTCGACCATATTTCAGCCCATCCGGTGGCGCTTTCCCCCTAGCGGTTGCTCTGCACATCGTGACCTGCAAAGGCCCTGCCATGCTTGCTTTGATGAAAACCGCTCGCCCCTGGCAACGGCTTGGGCTGTCTTGGGCTCTAGGGCTTGTGGGGACGCTGGCGACGGCCCTGCCCAGTGCCGCTGCCGAAAACCTGATTGTCACCTTCGGCATTTTGCAGCGATCGATTCCGATCGCCGATCTGGAGCGGTTTGCGGCTACGGGCGAGCTGACCCCCCAGCTGCAAGTCTATCGGCGGCAGCTCCAGATCTCAGATGAGCAGCTGGGCCAAATTCGCGAGGTGTTGAGCACCCCAGCCAGCCTGAGCCCGGTGGCGGTGGCCCAGTTTCTCTACACCGAGCAGGGGGTGCTGCTGCTAGAGCAGATTGGGCGGGTCGTGCAGACCCCCGTGCGCCAAGCCAACGTGCAGGCCCTGCGCGGGGCGCTGATCTTGGCTGCCGCCGACCCCGAGGGCGGCTTTACCCTGGTCAACGTGCTCAAGACCTACCCCACCGAAGCCATGCGCATTGACCTGATCGAGGGGCTGGCGATCGCCCAGGAGGTCAACCAGGCGATTTTGCGATCGCAGACGGCCTTTAACCAGGTGCAGGCGATCGCCACCGCCGAGGCCGCAGCCAACCCCGTCGATGCCGACGCGCTGCTACAGATGGTGCAGCGCGAGCGTCAGTACGGCGTCGATCGCATTCAGGTGGTGGTGCCCGGTCTGCCCAGCCTGGCGCAGCTCTACCTGCCCGAGGTGCTGCCGGGGCGGCAGGGAATGCCAGCCTCTGGCTTTCCCCTGGTGGTGATCTCCCACGGGCTGGGGGGCACAATCAACAGCTATAGCTATCTGGCGGAGTACTTGGCCAGCGGGGGTATTGCGGTGGCTACCCTAGAGCACCCTGGCAGCAACGACCAGCAGCTCTACGCTCTGCTGGCGGGCCGCTCCGACGCCGTGGTGCAGGACGAAGAATTTTTGCGGCGGCCCCGGGATGTGTCGCTCACTCTCAACACGCTGGCGCGGTTGAACCAAAGCCCTTCTCCCATTCGCAGGCGGCTCGATCTAGATCGGGTGGGGGTGATTGGTCAATCGTTTGGGGGGTATACGGCGCTGGCCCTCGCGGGGGCGAGCTTTGACGAGGCGGGGCTGACGACGGCCTGTCCCCCCAGCACGCTGTCGTTTAATCCGTCGCTGTTGTTGCAGTGTCAGGCGGCGCGGTTGAGCAACCCCGGCAGTGAGCTGGGCGATCCCCGCGTCAGGTCGGTGTTTGTGATGAACCCCATTGGTAGCGCTCTGTTTGGGCCGACGGGCTACGGCCAGATCCAGGTGCCGATTATGGTGGTGGCGGGCACGGCCGATACGGTGGCCCCCGCCTTTCCAGAACAGATTGAGCCCTTTACCTGGCTGACCGCCCGCGATCGCTACCTGCTGCTGATTAACCGGGGCACGCATTTCTCGACGATTGGCGATATCGCCCAGGGCGACCAGCCGCTGCCCATTCCGCCAGAGATTATTGGGCTCAACCCTGAGCTGGTGTGGGCCTACATGCAGGTGCTGGGGTTGGCCTACTTCAAACTCACCCTGGGGGGCGATCAGCGGTTTCAGCCCGTGCTGACCCCCGCCTTTGCGGCGGCCCTCAGCGGCGAACCCTACCTGCTGAGTCTGCTGACGACCCTCACCCCAGCGGCCCTGCAAAATTTACCAGACAGCAGTCCTGAACCGGCGGGCGACTCCCCAAATTCTCGGATAGACGAGCCTTTGACCCCGCTGCCCCAGCCGGGGAGCCCCTAGGCCTAAAACCGTCCCCTGTCCTGTTATGCTCTCAGAGGTGGTATGAGTTCTGGTGCTGCAACGGCTGCAATTATTGGCTGGCGAGAGTGGGTAGCCCTGCCGACGCTGGGGGTTCAGGCCATTAAGGCTAAGATTGATACTGGGGCGCGATCGTCTGCCCTCCACGCCTTTGCTGTGGAGCGGTTCGAGCAGGCGGGCCGGCCAATGGTGCGCTTTCAGGCCCACCCGATTCAGCGCAACGACGACTACATTGTGACTGCCGAGGCTGCTCTTTTAGAAGAGCGCGAGGTGCGTAACTCAGGTGGGCAGGCGGAAATTCGCCCGGTGATTGAAACCCTGGTGCAGGTGGGTGGCTCGGTGTGGGCCATTGAGCTGACGCTGACCAACCGCGACGAGATGGGCTTTCGCCTGCTGCTGGGTCGTCAGGCGGTGCGCCGCCGCTATTTGGTGGATCCGGGGCGATCGTACCTGCAACCCCTGCCCGTACAGACCCCTTTGCCCATGTCTACCCCCAAGCACTACCCCCGAGGATGATTCCTAGACGCGCCATGAAAATTGCGATTTTATCCAGGGATGCCACCCTCTACTCGACGCGGCGGCTGAAGCAGGCAGGGGAAGAGCGGGGCCACGAAATGCAGGTGATTGACCACCTGCGCTGCTACATGAATATCACCTCCCACCAGCCCAAGGTGATGTACCAAAGCCAACCCCTGATCGATATCGATGCGGTGATTCCCCGCATCGGGGCGTCGAACACGTTCTACGGCACGGCTGTAGTGCGCCAGTTTGAGATTATGGGGGTGTTTACGGCCAATACCTCCATGGCGATCTCCAGGTCGCGCGACAAGCTCAGGTCGCTCCAGATCATGGCCCGGCGGGGCATTGGCCTGCCGGTGACGGGCTTTGCCCACTCCACCAAAGACATCGACGGCCTGGTGGATATCGTCGGCGGTGCCCCCCTGGTGATTAAGCTGCTGGAGGGCACCCAGGGCATTGGGGTGGTGCTGGCCGAAACTCAGCAGGCGGCCAAGTCTGTGATTGAGGCCTTTCGCGGCCTCGACGCCAACATTCTGGTGCAGGAATTTATCAAAGAGGCGGGCGGCATGGATATTCGCTGCTTTGTGATCGGCGACAAGGTGGTGGCCGCCATGAAGCGCCAGGGGGCACCGGGGGAGTTTCGCTCAAACCTGCACCGGGGCGGATCGGCTAGTCGGGTGCGGCTCACCCCCGAGGAGCGCAGCACCGCCATTCGCGCTGCCAAGGCCATGGGCCTGCGGGTGGCTGGGGTCGATCTGCTGCGCTCTAACCACGGCCCCGTGGTGATGGAGGTCAACTCGTCGCCCGGCCTGGAGGGGATCGAAAAGGCCACCGACATCGACGTGGCGGGCAAGATCATCGATTTTGTGGTCAAGCACGCTGCGCCGGATAAAGACCGCGATCGCATCAAGTACTAGCGGGCCATCTCAAGCCTCCAGGCCCATGCTTTGCCCCCTCGGCTCGCACCTCGCACCCGCCGCCAAATCGTCACAGTCAAAGGGGCCAAAGTGTCACAGCTTCGCCACCCCCCCGCCATTGCTGCGCCATACCATAACTCTATTGTTGTAAACATGCGAGACATAAACGAGGTAACAGCAATGGAGAAGGATGGTTCTGGACGTGGTTTTAAGCGGTCTGAGCGGGGTTCTGGGCGTACTGTGCGGCCCGCTGCCAAATCCCTGGCCCTGGTGATGCTGGGGGCAGGCATTGCCACTGCCGGTGGCCAGGCCATCAGCGCCCTGGTGCAGCCTTCGACCAGCAGCCAGCCGACCACTACCGACGTCTTTTGGGACAACGGCTTCTGGAACGGCGATCGCGATTCGGCTGCCCCCGAAGCCCAGGCGCAAGAGAGCCAGCCCCAAAGCAGCGGTGAGCAGCGCGATCTGGCGATCGCGCCCTCGGTGTCTAACCCCAACGTCATTGCCGACATTGTGCGTCAGGTAGAACCCTCGGTCGTTCGCATCGACGCGGCCCGCACGGTGCAAACCAGCCTGCCGCCGATGTTCCAAGACCCGTTCTTCCGGCAGTTCTTTGGCAACATGCAGATGCCCCAAGGGGAGCAGGTGCAGCGGGGTGTGGGCTCTGGCTTTATCACCTCCGCCGATGGGCAGATTATCACCAACGCGCACGTGGTCGAGGGGGCCGACGAAGTGCAGGTCACCCTAACCGACGGTCGCAGCTTCACCGGCGAGGTGCTGGGGGCCGATTCGGTGACTGACGTAGCCGTGATCAAAATTGAGGCCAACAACTTGCCTGCTGTGGCTATCAGCGACTCAGACCAGCTGCAAACCGGCGAGTGGGCGATCGCCATTGGCAACCCCCTGGGCCTCGACAGCACCGTTACTGCTGGCATCATCAGCGCCACCGGCCGCTCTAGCCGCGAAGTGGGCGTGCCCGACAAGCGGGTCGAATTTATTCAAACCGATGCCGCCATCAACCCCGGCAACTCCGGCGGCCCCTTGCTTAACCTCAACGGCGAGGTGATTGGCGTCAACACCGCCATCATCCAGGGAGCCCAGGGTATTGGTTTTGCCATTCCCATCAACACCGTGCAGCGCATCAGCGCCCAGCTGATTGAAACGGGCCGGGTGGAGCATGCCTTCCTCGGCATTCAAATGGCGAATCTGTCGCCGGAGGTGAAGGAAAACATCAACAACAGCCCCGACCGGCCCTTCACCGTGGAGGAAGAGGAAGGCGTGCTGATTGTGCAGGTGATGCCCAACTCCCCGGCGGCCCGGGGTGGCCTGCGCGAGGGTGACGTGATTGTGGCTGTTGAGGGCCAGCCCGTCAAGGAAAGTGCTGCCGTCCAGCAGGCGGTGGAGGGCTCCACCGTTGGCCAAGATCTGGCCTTGACCCTGCGGCGCGACGGTCGCGAGCAAACCATTACGGTGCGGCCTGGCAACGTGCCGACTCGCTAATGCATCTACCAGGTTCCCCCCGTTACGGTGGAACCGATGCGTCAAGGCGCGACCGGGGCCGCGCCTTTTTTGTTGGGCCTTTCTGTTGGGATAGACTGGGCACTGGGTCGTTGTTGGGCAGCGGAATATTGACAGCTGGTTGCCTCGGGATCTCCCCAGCTTGGCCCCTAGGCCCTGATCTTTATATAGATAGCACCCGCAGGCAGGTTCACTATGGCTCGACCACAGGCTAGCGCTGGAGAGAGGCCCTTTGGCCTGCTGCTGTTTACCCGTTACCCAGAGCCCGGACGCACCAAGACTCGCCTGATTCCCCACCTGGGGCCGGAGGGGGCCGCGACGCTTCAGCGCCAGATGACTGAGCATGTGCTTACCCAGGTGACGGCGGCGGCCCAGCGGTTGCCCCTGGCGGTGGAGGTGCATTTTGCCGGGGGCAGTCTGGCACAAATGCAGGCTTGGCTGGGCAGTGGCGTCACCTACTGTGCCCAAAGTTCGGGTTCCCTGGGCGATCGCCTGATTGCTGCTTTTGGCCAAAGCTTTGAGCTGGGTCGGCCTGGGGCGATCGCCATTGGCAGCGACTGCCCTGCCCTGGGTGCCGATCACCTGGCCGCCGCGCTCCAGGCGCTAGAGCGGGTCGATGTGACGATCGGCCCCGCCACTGACGGCGGCTACTACTTAATTGGGCTGCGGCAGCTCGAAACGGTTCTGTTCAAAGACATCGACTGGGGTACCGATCGGGTGCTGGGGCAAACCCTGGCGATCGCCGAGGCCCTTGGGCTCACCGTTGAGCGACTAACCCCCCTCACCGATATCGACCATCCCGCCGACCTCCCCCAGTGGGAGCGCATCGTCAGCGGGGGCGTCTAGAGAATGCTGTTTTAGGCTACTCCCCATCGTTCTTGGACAGGGGAGCGGCGAGGCCAGGCTTGAGCAACATTCCCCAGAGGGCATTGTAGGGATGCACGCGGGGCTCTGGCTGGCTCTGGCTCACCAGCGATCGCCCCTCATTGGCCCACTTAAAGATCGACCCCGCCAGGTTATAGACCTCGCTGTAGCCCAGCTCTTGTAGTTGCTTCACCAGCCGGGCCGAGCGATAGCCCACCGAACAGTAGGCCACAACGGGGCGATCGGGGTCTAACCCCAGGGCCAGGGCCGCCTCTAGACTGGCGGCGTGGTGGGCTCCCGGCAGGTGGCTCACCGCAAACTCGTCGTCTCGGCGCACATCGAGCAGAATAGGGGAAGGTGCGCTGCCCCAGCTCAACCATTCGGCCAGCTGTTGAGTCGTCAGGGTCGGCACTCCCGGAAACGCCTGCTGTACCCAGCGGTTGACGGCCCACCAGGCCAAGACCTGCGCTAAGGGCCGCAGCAGCACCGTCGAGGTTGGCATTGAGAACATAGGCATTACGCGCCAGGCGCAGGAGATGGGCATGGTGAATTTTACCCCCTGGAATAGGCTGCTTCAGACCTACGTCGATGATCAGGGCCGGGTTGACTACGCCCGCTGGCAGCGCGAAGCGGCCTCCGATTTAGACGCCTGGCTGACCTCTTTACCCCACAGCCGGGACGGCCTGACCGCTGAAGAATCGTTGGCCCTGCTGATCAACCTCTACAACGCCCTCACCGTTCAGCAGGTGCTGGCGCGCTACCCCATCAACTCGATTTTGCCCAAGGTGTTGGGGATACCCAACTGGCTGGCGTTCTGGCGATTTTTCAGCCGTTCTCTCTACAAACTCGATGGTAAATCCGTCAGCTTGAACAATCTGGAACACGACCTGCTGCGCCCCCAGTTCAAAGAGCCCCGCATTCACTTTGCCCTGGTCTGTGCCTCGGGGGGCTGCCCAATTCTGCGCAACGAGGCCTACTGGCCCGATATCGTTGAAGCCCAGCTCGAAACCGACGCCCACCGCTTCATCCACAATGCCGATAAGGTGCGCTACGACACCGAAACCGGCGTGCTCTACTGTAGCCAGATCTTTAAGTGGTACGGCGAAGACTTTTTGCAAGTTGCCCCCTCGGTGCCCGACTACATTGGCACGTATCTCAGCCCGAGTTCACCCCTATCGGCGCTCACTGAGATTCGCTACCTAACCTACGACTGGAGCCTCAACGATCAGCACCCTCAGTAGTTGCTACAGTTAGCTGCCCATGTTTAAGACAGCTCAAAATGTCCTTGAAGCCTATCTAGCATTTTCGTTTTTCGCTCTTCTATCTTCGTTCTTTTGCTATGTCACTGGCTCTAGCGCACCTCCTCATAAAATCGCTTCAGGGTTGGGGCGGGCACCCCAAGCCCCCAAAGCACTCCGATCATCACATAGATGGCGTTGGCCTTTAGGGTTCCCCAGGCGGCCACCCGCCGGTCTGAGGATTGCACAACTCGACTGAGCTGGCACAGGCGACCCCGGCGGCACAGCTTCAGGCATAGGTCGGCTTCTTCCATAATGGGCAGAGTCGGGTCGAAACCGCCACAGGCGACAAAATCGACCCGGCGGCAGAACATCACCTGGTCACCAAACAGCAGTCGCAGCCCCCGGACAAACAGGTGAGGCCGAAACAGCAGCGGCGCGTAGTAGGTTTTGAGGGCGTTGTGCAGCGAGATGCCCCAGCGAGTTTTGCGCGGCCCAGTCATGAGGGAGATAAACCCGCCACCGGCCACCGTCGGGTCGGCTAGGGTGTTTTCTACGACCTGCACCAGGTCGTCGGGAATGAGGGTGTCGGCGTGCAGAAAGCACAGCACGTCGCCCTTGGCGGCAGCGGCCCCCCAGTTCATCTGCACCGATCGCCCCGCAGCAGGAGCCTGGAGCACCGTCAGTGGCAGGCGATCGGCCCAAGCCCGGGCGATCGCCTGGGTGCGATCGCGGCTACCCCCGTCCACCAACAAAATTTCGCACGGCGGCGGGTTGAGACCCTGCAACACGTTGAGGGTACGGCCCAGCCAGGCCGCCTCATTCCAGGTGGGGATGATGATTGAAACCGGCATGGTAAACCCTGAGACAGACAACCCCACACGGCACCGCACTGCCGCCTAGATGTAAGAATAGCTACTCTCAACGGAAGGCATCTCAGTTCGCTCAGATGCCTTTAAATCAGCGCTACGGTACGGCGTCTCGGCGTGAGAGATTTTTAGAATAAAAGTCAGCTTGAGCGTGGTAAAGGAGCGAGCATCAATGCTATATTAAGTATCGCGAATATGGCGGGTGTAGCCAAGTGGTTAAGGCAGTGGATTGTGATTCCACCATTCGTGGGTTCGAGCCCCATCATCCGCCCTGTTTTCAGCCCTCAACGAAATAGCGTTCTCAACTACGTTCTCAATATTGAGCGGTTGGGTTAATTCCCTGAAGCTGTTGCAGGGATAAGGTTGCGGTCTTTCGTGTTAGCCGTCCTGGCTCAACAGGCGATCGCTCAATCTGTTCACAACCTTGGAAGCCAGCTCCCTAGTTTCGGGGCTGGCTTGGGTAATTTTGAACCGTTCGTAGATGTTGAAGTCGAAGAGCCGGGCTGCCCAGGTCGCCGCGTCCGTTATGTCGTAGGGGGCAAGATCTTCGCCTTCCTCAAGCAGCAGCTCGACGGCCAGGTAGCCTACCGGGTTCTTCCCGATCCGTTCACGCAGATCTGGCGAGGCGATCGCCATGGCCGCATCTATGACCGAGTAGTAGGGCCGCAGAAATGCGATCGCCGGGTTCAAGTCTTCTTTTAGCCTGGTGCCGAAGATGCGGACCAGCTCGGCCGCGATCGCCCCGACGATGGGCAGGGCTGCGATCGCGATGGAATTGAATGTTGCTCCTAGCATGTTGCGATAGTCTCCAGATTGTATTCGGACAAAGGCAGGGGTCGCCCCAGGTGGTAGCCCTGGAGGTAGTCGCAGCGTAGAAACTTGAGGGTGAGTGCTTCGGCCTCGGTTTCAACGCCCTCGGCAATAACCTGTAGGTCGAGGTCGTGGGCCATCTCGATGGTGTTGCGGCAGATCGTCAGCTTGCTCGGGTCATTGTCGAGGCCGCTTACCAGGTCGCCCACCAGCTTGATCGCCTGCACACTCGGCACCTCCTTACAGAGCCGCATGATCGCTAGCAGGTGAGCGTAGGCGCTGCCGTAGTCATCGACGAGCAGGCCCACCGCGTCATCGGTAGCCGCCAGGTTTTTCAGCTGGTCAAGAATCGACCCCTGAATCACTGGAGAGCAGCCGATCGCGATCGACTCGGAGATCTCCAGCCGGAGGTCTTCAGGCCTGGCGAAGAACCCGGCCAGCTGCTCGGCCAGGCGCTCACCAAAACCTGACTCAAACAGGGTTGGGCCGCTGACATTCACCGAGAGCCACTGCCCCTCGAAATGCTCCAGCGCTGCGATCGCCTGGGTGAGCATGAGCCAGTCGAGGCGGGGCATCCAGCCAGCATCAGCCGCCAGGGGGATAAAGTCGGCAGGGCTGACAACCGAGCCATCGGGCTTTATCCACCGAGCCAGCACCTCGTAGCCAACGATGCGCCGGTTATGGCTGAGGGCGATGGGAGCATCCCACTTTCGCGAAAACGGGGTCAGGGGGAGAATAGAGGGGTAGCTC
>QBLT01000049.1 GCA_003249105.1 Leptolyngbya sp.
GACATTCTTATTCGTCCAGCCTAGACGGTATATTCTTTCCCGGAAATCACCTAAGTCTCGCCCGGAGGGATTGTTTTCGATCTACTGAGCATCCTTCGAAGAATCGCCAA
The DNA here is from genome assembly GCA_003249105.1 of Leptolyngbya sp. GTDB lineage: Bacteria > Cyanobacteriota > Cyanobacteriia > Phormidesmidales > Phormidesmidaceae > Nodosilinea. The sequence continues at coordinate 111 of QBLT01000049.1, forward strand.
ATCCAAAGTCTGCCCCAGCCTGCTCCTGCACCGCGCGATAAATTCCTTTACCCTGGAGAATAACCAACTCTTTCCTACTGACTAATACATCCATGGGCTATCCCTCTGTGCCGTCGCTGACCGCTACCTGGCTGCACTCCATTGATGAGGTGCCTGAGGCTGTGTGGGATGAACTGGCCCAGCCCCTAGCGACACCGTTTCTGGAATGGAGCTGGCTGCACAACATGGAGCGATCGGGCAGTGTGGGGGCCAACGCAGGCTGGCTGCCCTGTCACCTGGCGATCTGGCAGGGTACCACCCTGGTCGGGGCCGCCCCCATGTACCTGAAGGGCCACAGCCGGGGCGAGTTTGTCTTTGACCACCAGTGGGCTGACCTGGCTGAACGGCTGGGGGTGGAGTACTACCCCAAGCTGCTGGGCATGTCGCCCTTTACCCCGGCGGAGGGCTATCGGTTTTTGATTGCCCCCGACGCCGATGAAGCGATCATCACCCGGGCCATGGTGGAGGTGATTGACGGGTTTTGCGATCGCAACAATATCTCCGGGTGTCACTTTCTCTACGTCGACCCCCAGTGGCGGGCCACCATGACCCAGCTAGGCTATTCGGAGTGGCTGCACCACAGCTACGTGTGGCAAAACCACGGGTTCAAAGACTTTGACGACTACCTGGGCATGTTTAACGCTAACCAGCGACGCAACATTAAGCGCGAGCGCAAGTCGATGGCGACAGCGGGCCTGCGCCTGGAGGCGATCGCCGGGGACGCCATCAGCAATTCCCTGTGCGACCAGATGTACGACTTTTACGCCGACACCTGCGACAAGTTTGGCTGGTGGGGCAGCAAGTACCTGAGCCGCAAGTTTTTTCACCTGCTGCACCACGACTACCGCCACCGCATGGTGTTTTTTGCCGCCTACGGCGAAGACGACAGCGACCCCATCGGCATGTCGTTTTGCCTGACCAAGGGCGATCGCCTCTACGGTCGCTACTGGGGCTCGGCGATGGAGATGGACAATCTGCACTTCAACGCCTGCTACTACGCGCCGATCGAGTGGGCGATCGCCCATGGCATCACCCTGTTTGACCCCGGAGCGGGAGGTCGCCACAAAAAACGGCGGGGCTTTCCGGCCCTGGGCAACTACAGCCTGCACCGATTCTATGCGCCGCGCATGAAAACCCTGCTGACCCGCTACATCGCTGAGGTCAACGAGCTAGAGCAGCAGGAAATCGACGCCATCAACGCCGAGCTACCGCTCAAGCTGCTGCCGGGAGACAGTCCTTGCCCTGAAGCGCAAAGCTAAACCGATGGGGCCACGGCAGCCGATTGGGCATCCTGAGGAGGGAACCAGCTTTGAGTTAGATCAGCAATGGATAGGGGCAGTGGCAGAACTGGAGAGCATTGAGCGCAGCCTACGAGACTTGGCCCCCGCCGACCTCTACGCCGCCCTGTGGGTTGACCCCTCACCTAAGACCATGGTCAAGGTGTTTGACCACTTGCGCACCCTTCAGCATATTTTGATCGACTATGTGCCGCGAGACGTGGCTCAGCAGCCCCCCTTCAGCCCGCAGATCCGCCACCGCTGGCACCGGGGTACCTTGCTTTTTACCGATCTAGCCGGGTTTACGCCGTTGTTTGCGGCCAATGCCGCTGCGGGCCGGGTCGGGGCCGAGACGCTGCTGACCCTAATCAACGACTACTTTGCCCAGATGGTAGAGCTGGTTAGCAAGGCTGGCGGCAATCTGCTGGAGTTTACCGGCGATGCCATGCTGGTGCAGTTTCGCCACGAGGCCTACCAGTCTGAGGGTGACCAGGCCGAGGTGAGGCAGGCCATCTATGCAGGCCTGCGCATGCAGCGAGCCATGGAGAAGTTTTCTGCCATTGAAACCACCCAGGGATGCCGATCGCTGCGGATGCGGCTGGGCATTCATCCGGGGCAGTTTGTAGCGGCAGATATTGGCACTCCCCTGCGCCGCGCCCACGTGCTGCTAGGGCAGCCGGTGCTCGTGGCCAAGCAGACCGAAGGGGCCGGGGTGGTGGGCAGAGTCTGCCTCAGCCAGGCTGGGTACGACTGCCTTCAGCCGGTGGCCCATCGCCTGCACCTAGAGCCTAACCCTGGGGCTGGCTGGCTAGTCGTCGATGATTTGAGTAATGAAACCCTGGGAGAGTACGACCTCACTTTGAGTCGTCGCCGCACAGCCAGCTCAATGCTGTTTGACCGCAGTGTGCCGGGCCTGATCGACGAAATCCAAACCAGCCTAGCCACCATTGAGCCCTTGGCTAGCTATTTGCCTCGCCCAGTGCTCCAGCTGCTAGTGAATACCGCTGCTGCCCGCCGTATTTCCCCGGCTTTTCCGACAGCGGCGGTGGCCTTTGTCAATCTAATGGGCCTGCCGGAGGCCGTAGATGCAGCTTACCCCGATGATACCGACGGAATCGTCGCCTGCTTTTCCCATGCCTTTTCGCTCATCAACGGTGTGGTAGAACGGCGGCGCGGCATTTTGCAAAAGGTGACCTACCACTCGGCGGGTTCAGAGTTGCTGATCCATTTTGGCGTGCTGGCCCCCGACCCCGATGCTTCCCTGCGGGCCGCCGAAACCCTGCGAGCGATTCGTGCCCTGGTTGGCCAGCTGCGCCCGCCGATGCGACAGGGGCAGCCCTTATCCATTAGCTGTCGCATGGGGTTAACCTATGGGCCGGTGTTTGCCGCAGAGATTGGTGAGCCCCGAGGCCGTCGCGAGTTCAATGTGCTGGGGGATACGGTCAATACTGCTGCCCGGCTGATGGGCCGGGCCAGCCAAAATCAAATTTTGCTCGATGCCGCTACCATGCAGATGCTTGAGTCCGATTCTGACTACTGCTGTCAATTTATAGGAGACCTGGCGCTCAAGGGCAAGGCCACGCCCCAGCCCATCTACAGCCTCGAAGGCTGACCTACTATCAGAAAGACTGATCACCAGACAATTAAGGCGGCAGCTTGGCAAGCTACCATAGAGAGTCCTAACGTTGTACCACCAGGCTGCGATCGCAGTGGCCTCACCCTCAATGACTCTACCCCCTAGCACCCAGCCCATCGACAAAGCCCAGCGCCAGGCCCTCGATGACCAGCTCTCGAAGCGCTACATTGAGCTAGACCCAGCAGGCTATTTTTTGATTTATTTGGATGTGGAACAGAGACTAATTTGCGCTAAGCACTTTGCCAACATCATCAACGACAAAGGGTTGGCCTGTGACCCTGAGACTGGCAAACCTTTACCCGTGCGTGGCCCTGTCGAGCGCATACCTACCCACACCTACAGCGGTCGCACCGCCAAAGAACTCTGCATCGCTATTTTTGAAGATCCGGCTCGTCCCTGCCCAATTACCTATCTCGACCATGCGGCCTACCTAGGGCGCGAATTTATGCGGGCTGAGACCGCTCTCAGCGCAGGCGAATCCTACATCCAAGATTGAGCCGATGGGGTAAGTTAGCCATCGGAGGGCACCGGTTATAGACCTAAATTGCCCTTGCCATTTGATGGGCTTGACTAATGAACTCTAGAGGCTAACAGCTGCTCTTCTAGCGCCGCGATGCGGTTGTAGGCTGCCGTAAGCTGAGCCGTCAGCCGCTGAATTTGCACGTCCTGGGAAAAGTTGGTTTCGGTACTCTGGCGATCTAAATCGAGATAGCTGCTGTCGAGCAAAATATCTTTGTGCTCGCAAACGCTGTCGAGCATGCTGGGGCTGTGGCGAGGAGCGTTGCCGTAGGCAAAGCGACTGATGCCCGGCTCATCGGGGGTCACTGAGCAGGCCTGGGTCGCAATTAGGGCCGCAACCTGATCGTTGACCTGATCAATCATCTGATGCAGGGCGTCAATCTTATTTGTCAGAAGAGTGACCTGGGTTTGCATTGAGTCCATGTGACGCCTGATTTTCTAGTTTTCCCCTCTTATCCTAGACTCAAGCCAATAGATCACTTTGGGTCTCCTGAATCATTTAACTTTTATTCGGAAGGATTGCTGTGAGATTCGCAGCCCTTCTAAGGCAGCTTTACTAATCTCAAAAGCGGCTAAGAAATATTTGGTTGTGTAAACATATTTGCCAAAATTGTTACATCTTATTCCTCAAGGGCTGGGAAAAGCGAGCGGTTTTTCTGTTTAGAGAAAAAGGTTTTTGCCCTGTCTTGCGCTCTCTAGCAGTGGTTTATTGTCGTCGGGTCGTGAGTTTTATGGCTGTGTGTCAGCCTAGCAGCGTTGTGGTTAAGTCACTAAGGGACTGATTAAAATGCCGATAAAGGCGATCGCCCCTAGCCCGGTCAAAATATAGGCCACCACCAGAGCCGGAGACCGCCGCGATCGGTAGACCAGATCATTGCGCTGAATGCGCTGGAGCTGCTGCTGGTGGTCGAGGGCTGCCCCCAGCAGCGCAAAAGTACCCAAGGCCACAAAGGATAGGCCCAAAACACGGGTCAACCGCAGGGGGTTCACCGCGTCTCCCAGACTTTGGTGAATAGCTGCCACAATGCGCTCAATCCCAAAGCCAAAGCCGATCAGGGCTAAGGCCGTGCGAATCCAGGCCATCAGGGTGCGCTCTTCGGCGGCGCGGTTGCGCTCTTTGGCCAGTTCTGTCACTGGGTTAGGCTCTGGGTTAGACGGACTCACGGCGGCACCAGCCAGGGTAGACAAGCAATCAGCTCAGCAAAACTATCCTACGCTCAGGGCTAACTCTTGTGCCCGGATTCACCTTCTGGTGCTGCGTAGTTGATCTAGCCTAGATGTAGAATCAGCGGCGAACATGATGCCGTTTGCATTGTCTGTTTCAGCTGTTCATCTTTCAATCAGCAACGATCGCACTAACCGGCAATTTTACCCATGAGTGATGCCCCCCTGTCCCCCTGGGTAAACACCACCAACGAGCTAGCTCGGGAACGTAACCGCGCTGCCGCCGAACGTACCCTCAACGCCTGGACTGGAATTTGCCTAAGCCTGATTGGGTTTGGAGTGGCATTTGAGCAAATTACCCGCCGCCTGCCGCGGCAGGCGGTGACAGTAGCCAGCAGAGCTGACTCAAACGCTGCACTGGTAGGCCTGGGGTTTGTGGGTCTGGGGCTATTGCTGCTGGGGCTAGCGCTGGTGCAGCATCGGCTAACTCTCAGAGCCCTTGAGCAGCCAAGCGATGTGCTGCTGTCAATTAAGACGCTGAATCGTTGGGCAGTGGTCGCTATTGTGCTGGTAGGCATCGCCGGGCTAGGCGTAACGCTAGTGCTGCCCTAGCTATCTCAGCAGGTCAAACCCCAGCCAGCCAAAGGCCACGGCACCGATCGCAAAAGCTGCTAGCCCCGTAGCTGCCGCTAGGGAGGGGCGGGGCCTATATCGATAGTGGGGCGATCGCAGGTGCGCCCTTTCGGCCTGGTAGTCGGCGATCGCAAACCCCAGGTTGAGCACCCCCAGCCCGACATACACCAGGCTAAGGCCGTAGGCCCAGGTATCTATATAGCGACCGCTGGGGGCGAGCACTTTAAGGATTCGCTCAAGCCCTACACCAACGCCAATCAGCGTCAGGCTGTTGCGCACAAAGGATAGCAGGGAGCGATCGGCGGCGAGACGGTTGCGATCGCGGGCCAGATTGTCCTGGGCCTGGGATGGGTAAAGGCTCGACATGGGTAGACCGAAGCTGGGAATGCCGCGGCGCGATGCCCGGCGACTACTGGGGCTGATCTGACATTTGGGTCTCCTGTTCAACCCAGTCTTGCCCCACCCGAATCGTGATGTCGGAGTTGAGGTCACCGGTTGACTCCGACAGAGCCAGCCCTACCCCCAGCAGCGACTCGACCGTACGGGCACTCTCGACATCGCCGCGCTGGGCCACAACTTCGGTGCGGGCCATGGTGGTTGACAGATCGTCGATAATGTAGACATTGCTAAAACCGTTCTCGCGCAGGTAGCGGGCTACCGAGGCGGCCTGATCGGTCTGGCCAGAGGCATTTTGCACCGCAATCGATAGATCGGCCACGTAGCTGCCCTGGGAGTTGTCGGCGTAGATGCTCACCCCTTCAGCCTGGAAAAAGTTTTGCATGACGGTGGCCGAAGCTTCCCAGTTGGGGAGCCAATAGCTGGCGTTAAACTCGGCTGGGGTGCTAAATCGACCGGGCAGCATCACCATTTGCAGCTGGTTAGACTCCATTTCGAGGCCGAAGTTGGCGATCGCCAGCATTTCCTCCAGGGTGAGGTTGGTATCGACGTAGCGCTCCAGCACCCGCAGCGCCTGGGGCAGCTTGGGCAGCACGGTGGGGTTTGTCAACCGCTCCCGCAGCGCCTTCAGCAGCATTTGCTGACGCTGCACGCGGCCAATGTCGCCGCTGTCTTTGCGGTAGCGAGCAAACTGCTCAGCCTGGTCACCGTTGAGGGTCTGCCAGCCGGGATAGAGATCTATATAGAGACCCTGGGTGCGATCGGTATACTCCATGCGGCTGGGCACGTTGACCTCAATGCCCCCCACCAGGTCAACCATTTCTCGAAAGGCGCTGGTGTTGATGCGCACATAGCGATCGATTTGAATGTTGCCCAGGTTGTAGGCCACCGTTTGAGCGACCAGCTCTGGGCCACCTAGGACGTTGGCCTGGTTGATTTTATCCATGCCAAAGCCTGGAATTTGCACTCGGGTATCGCGGGGGATAGACATGACGTTGAGGGTGCCAGCTTCGGCATCGACCCTCACCAGCAGCAGGGTGTCGGTGCGACCTGCGAATGTGGCTTCGGAGTTGGGCTGGGCGTTGGGAACTTCGTCAATGCCCATCACCAAAATGTTGACCGGGCGCGTCACCTGATAGCGAAAGCCCGCCTGCCACAGATCGCCAAAGCTAGCGGCGCGGTTAGCGTTGCCCCCCATAAAGTCGGGCAGGGGCACCGTGAGGGCGATCGCAGCCCCAACTACAGCCGAAGCCGCCGCCGTGCCCACAAACAGGCTGCCCCACAGCAGCGGTTTAAGCAGTCGCCGGGTCACTCCAGAGGCAGGGGATGCTTCATCCCCAGAGGAGGCAGGCTCAGGTGGTTGAACGTCTGAAACGGCGACTTCGACCTGTTCAGAGTCGGTGGAGTGGCTGTCTGTAGAGTCGACGTTCTGCAAAGGGGTTGTCATGGATACCTGCTTAACTTGCTGCGACGCCCTACCACCATAGCCCCTGTCACGACTGCTCAATGTAGTCTCAGCATGGGTTTTAGACCCAATTTTCAACACTCACAGGCAGGATCAGGGATATCCCCAACACCCCACCAAAACTTCGCAGCCCGTTGATGTGTTAATCAATATTAAGCGAATTTTGCCCTGAAATCTCCTCCCAAAGGATAGGATTGAGCCACTTATATAGGTGGTTGTAAGGCCGCCGTTATGACTTAAAACCTAGGGGAAATTCTATGGCGGCGTTAATTCCTATTATTCTGGCGGGAGGTAAGGGCGAGCGGTTTTGGCCCGTGAGCCGCCTAGCCCGTCCCAAACAATTTTTGTGCCTAGACGGCAGCGATCGCAGCCTGCTGCAAGCCACCGCCGATCGCCTGTTGCCCCTGGCCGAGGGCTGGGAAAATATTTGGGTAATTACCGCTGCCCACCTGGCCGACCGGGTGCGCGAACAGCTGCCTGAACTGCCCGAAGCTAACCTGCTGGTCGAGCCAGTGGGCCGCGATACCGCTCCGGCGGTGGCCTGGGGCACCCTGGAGGTCGTCCGGCGCTACGGCGACGATGCCCTGGTGGGATTTTTCCCGGCTGACCACTGGATTGCCGACGAAGCGGCGTTTTGCCAGACCCTAGGGGCGGCCGCTGAGCTGGCTGTGAGTCAGGGGGCGATCGCCACCCTGGGCATTACCCCCACCTACCCTGCCACCGGCTACGGCTACATCGAGCAGGGGGAGGCCACCGGCACCTACGGCAACCTCAGCGCCTACACCGTCAGCCGCTTTACCGAAAAGCCCGACGCCCCCACCGCCCAAACCTTCATCGACAGCGGTCGCTTCAGCTGGAACAGCGGCATGTTCATCTTCCCCGCGGGGGTGATGGTCAACGAGCTAAAAACCCACGCCCCCGCTCTAATGCAGGCCCTGATCGCTGAAGGGGTTGACGCCTACCCCGGCCTAGAGAAGCTCAGCATCGACTACGCCGTTATGGAGCACACCGATCGCGCCTACGTCATGCCCGTCACCTTTGGCTGGGATGACCTGGGCGACTGGAATGCGGTAGAGCGCCTGCTGAAGCAGCCCGGCGAGAAAAACGTTGATCTGGCCACCCACGTTGCCCTTGATACCGAAGGCAGCATTGTCTACTCCGCCGACCCCGATGAGGTCATCGTCACCATCGGCCTAGAGGACGTGGTGATTGTGCGCGACGGCAATGCTACTTTAATCGTGCGCAAAGACCGTACCCAAGACATCAAAGCAGCGGTGAAGCAGATCGGTGCAGAGGACCGCTTTCAGCACCTGCTGTAGCTGTAGCCAGTCTGGTTGAGACATTTCCCTTCTTAACGTTGAAACGTTAGAACGTTCTAACGTTTTCTGAATGTTCTAACCCAGGTGACAGTAGCTATAGAGTTCTGTTTACTGCTGAAGGTAGCATCGAGGAACTGATCTGAGGATACCCCTGGGATCCTGCGCCTTGTAGAGAACGTTCCAGGTTTGACAGCGGTTGATATAATTTCGGGATCAGCCGTTTATACCTGCGCTGTGCTGCGGAACTCTGTGGCATTTGGCAGTTTGGAACCATGCATCCAACCATTGACGACATTGACTTTCAGGCCCGTCAGGGGAGTGTAGCCGCCATCATTCAAATTTTGAATGAGCACTTTGCGGATGAGGGCATTCGCACCCGCGCCATTCAGGACAGCGGCATTTTGCAGCTGCTGGTAGAGGCCCCCAGCGCCGATGCCCTGCCTCGGGAGACAGTGGTTGACCAGGTGCGCCACGTCCTGGAGTCGATTAGCCCCCGAGGTATTAACCGGGTGAATATCAACAGCCGCATTGTGCAAGAGCAGCAGCTGCTGTGGCTCGATGAAATTAAGCGTGACCCTAAAAACAGCCTGCTCTGGTCAGAGCCAATTGTGCTCAAACGGCCCAACCCGGTAGCTCGACTGTGGCGCGACCTGCGCGCCCCTCGCCAGCGCAACCCATTTTTAGACGACGTGTACAAAAAAAAGCCGGCCTCGAGCCGCAGCGCCTTTTGGCGTGGATTAGTTGGCGGTGCTAGTTTGGCGCTGCTAGTGCTGCTGGTGGGCTGGGCGACTAAAGACTGGCTGGGTGTTGAACTGCCGCTAGGTTCGCAGGTGCCCCCCACCAGCGAACCGCCCCCAACCCCAGCTCCAGCTCCAGCGGTACCCACAGGGCAGGATCCCTTTGTGCTGGCGGTGCGCATTGCTCAGCAGTCGGTGGAAGATGGTAAGTCGGCGGCCACCGCTGCCGACTGGCTAGATCTGGCGGTGCGCTGGCAGCGGGCGGCCGATCTAATGTCTGAGGTGCCCCCTGAGGACGAGCGCTACCCCGTTGCCCAGGATCGGGTACAGACCTACGCCGCCAACAAGGCCATGGCCCTCGCCGAAGCCGAAAAGTTTTAGGGAATCAACACAAATCTGGTCAATTGTCAGGCACTATGCAGGTCTCATTGAGAGTAATGCAAGGGGCGCATAATGGCGTGGCTGGCACCCCAGCAAATTTGCTATATCAGGAATATAGTAACTATGTATAGCGCCATGACCACCTTAAAAACATCGCAATCGGCCTCTGCCTCTTCTTCGGCTCGCAACGCTTTAGAAAACCGAGAAGACTTTAGTCTTTGGGCTGAAGCCGTCAAGCAGCAGATGCTAGAGGCGCTGCAAAAGCGACAGCGGAGTAGTTAGGGGGTTCTGGCTGGGCCGATGCTGAAGCCGCGATCGCCTAGGTTACGGCAACAGATTGGGTTGGCGATCGTCCCAGCGCCGCTCCGTCAACTGTTTGGTAGCTGGCTGAGTTTCATAGAAAAATCCCCTGGGTAAATACCTGTGTAAAGGTAGCCCGGGGGATTTTTTTAGGCGGTGTCAGGGTTTAGCGATCGCCCCCCGTACTCGCCAAGATCCGCTCGGTGAGTTTCTCCGGCACCGGGTCGAGGTGGTCGTAGGTCCACTTAAAGAAGCCGACGCCCATGGTCAGCGATCTGAGTTCCAAGATCATGGTCTGCATTTCGGCCTGGGGCAGGTGGCCAGTGACCACATCCCAACTGGGCCAGTCGGCCTTACCCTCGTAGCCAAGGATTTGCCCGCGTCTGCCGGTGATCAGCTTCAGCACGTTAGAGGTATAGCTGCTGGGCACCGAAATTTCTACCAGGTCAATGGGTTCGAGCAGGGTGGGGTTGCAGGCCACCAGGCCCTCCTGCATGGCGATGCGGGCCGCCTGCTTAAAGGCGTTGTCAGAGCTATCGACATTGTGGTACGAGCCGTTGGTTAACGTCACTGCCACATCCACCACCGGAAAGCCCAGGGGGCCATGGTCGAGGTATTCGCGCACGCCGGTTTCGACACTAGGAATGTACTGCTTGGGCACCACGCCGCCCACGATAGTCTCGCTAAAAGCAAAGCCGTCGCCGCGCGGCAGCGGCTGAATGGACAGGTAGACATCGCCAAACTGACCGTGACCGCCGCTCTGGTGTTTATAGCGACCGTGGACGGACTCTTTGGCCTGGCGAATGGTTTCTTTGTAGGGCACCTGGGGCAGGTGGGTGGTCATGGGCAGGTTGTACTTGCGGCTGAGGCGATCGATCGCCAGATTCAAATGCACATCCCCCTGGCCCCAGAGAATCACCTCGTGGGTATCGCCGTGCTGCTCCCAAAAGAGCGAGGGGTCTTCTTCGAGCAGTTTGGTGAGGGCGGCGCTGAGCTTGACCTCATCGCTGCGCTTGACGGAGGTAATGGCCAGAGCGTAGACCGGCTCAATCACTGGAGCCTTGGGCAGCAGGGTTTTAAAGGTGCCGGTTGTCAGGGTATCGCCGGTTTGTGCCCCTTCCAGGCGGGCAACGGCGACAATGCGCCCAGCCTCTGCTCTGGTGAGACTGGTTTGCTGGGTGCCCATCAGGTCGTAGAGGCCCCCCATGCGATCCGCGAAGCGATCCGTTCCGGAATCGCCGTTTAGGCTATCCCCATCCTTGAGTTCGCCACACCAGACCCGCACCAGGGAAAGCTTGCCGCCCTGGGGGGTGTAGTAGGTTTTGAGCACCTGGGCTAGGGTATCGGTCTCGCAGGCGATGCCCCGCTTCTCGCAGGTGACCTCTGGGGCCGGAGCTTCCTTCACCAGGGCATCGAGCAGGGGCCGCACGCCATAGTCGTTCAGAGCCACGCCGATAAACACCGGCACAATCAAGTCGGCTCCCAGCTCCATTTTGAGGTCGTGGACGATTTCTTCTTCAGGGGGAGCGATATCCTCCAGCAGTTCTTCTAATAGGTGATCGTCATAGTCAGCTAGGGCTTCCAGCATTTCAGCGCGGGCGGCCTGTTCCTCGGCCTTGAGCGCGGCGGGCAACGGTACGGGGTCAGCGGGAGCGCCGGGATGGTAGTGGAAGGCTTGTTCGGTAACGAGATCAATAAAGCCTACTAAATCGTGGTTTTGGCGAATGGGGTACTGCTGAGGGATCACGGGTCGGGAAGAGATCTGCCGCAGGGCCGCTAGCACCTCAGCAAAGGTGCCGTTGGCGCGATCGAGCTTGTTAATCCAGATCAGGTGGGGAATTTCCCAAGCGTCTAAAAATTGCAGCAGGGGCGAGAGGGTCAGCACCTTGTTGGGGTCGGCTTCGCAGACCACGATCGCCGCGTCGACCCCCATGAGGGCATGGTTGGTCTCCTGCTGAAGCTCTACCGAGCCGGGACAATCGACAAACGTAAAACAAATGCCGCCGTACTGGGTACTGGCGGCATTGAGTTCTACGGTCATGTGGCGGGTGCGGGCCTCCGGGCAGCTATCGCCGAGGGTGTTGCCCTCATCGACGCTGCCCTTGCGAGTCGTGGCCCCAGTGACCGACAAAATGCTTTCTAAAAGAGTCGTTTTGCCGCTGGAATAGGTGCCGACCAGCGCTACATTACGTCGGCCTGAAAGGACGTTTTGAGTCATCATAAACTCCTTGCCATGGTGCGATGGCATGTAGAGAAAAGCCTATAGATTGAAGGCTCGACGAGCTTGATATGAAGTGACTTAGCTGTGTCTAACCCCAGATTAACGCGACCTTAACCCCCCGCTTAATCAGGTTCTAGAAAGTTCACCTGTTGAAGTTTTGTGCCTAGTCTTGTCGATCTGTAACAGGAGAGCCTGAAGGTTTAAAGCCCTAGGTAAACAGCTGTTCCCTTGACCTCAAACCCTTTATCCTGCCTCCCCATCTAACACCTGCCGCACTTTTTGAGCCAGCGTCGACGGAGTAAAGGGCTTTTGCAAAAAGGCAACGTCAGCCTTGGCAACGCCATGGTGAATCACAGCATCGTCGGTATAGCCCGAGAGAAACAGCACCTTGCAGTGGGGATGGATGCGGGTAATCTGGGCGGCCAGTTCGCGTCCCCCCAGGTGAGGCATCACCACATCGGACATCAGCAGATGAATGGGGCCGGGCTCATGCTCGACTAGGTGCAGAGCGGCTTGGCCGTCGGCGGCCTCTAGCACCCGGTAGCCACAGCGCTGCAAGACGTAGATTTCTAGGGCGCGCACGGCATCTTCGTCTTCGACGACCAGGATGGTTTCGGTGCCCTGGGGTAGGGTGCGCGATCGCCCCTGCGATCGCCCCTCCGGCACCGGCTCCGCCACCAGCGGCAGGTAGATCTGAAACGTCGTCCCCTGGCCCACCGTACTCTCTACCGCGATATAGCCGCCCGACTGCTTGACAATGCCATGCACCGTGGCCAGGCCCAATCCGGTGCCCTTACCCACAGGCTTGGTGGTAAAAAAGGGCTCAAACATTTGAGCTTGGGTGGCAGCGTCGATGCCGCAGCCGTTGTCGCTCACCGTCAGCAGCACGTAGTCGCCGGGGCTGAGGTCAGCTACCGTGCGGCAGTAGGCTTCGTCTAGCTGCACGGTTTGGGTGGCCAGGGTGAGGGTGCCGCCCTGGGGCATGGCGTCGCGGGCGTTGACCGCCAGATTCATCAACACCTGCTCGATCTGGCCGGGGTCAGCTTTAATCGAGCCCAGGGTAGGACTCAGGGTAGTGACTAAAATAACGTCTTCGCCGATCAGGCGGCGCAGCATGATTTCGGTATGGCTAACCACGGTGTTGAGGTTGAGCACCTGGGGGGCTAGCACCTGCTGACGACTAAAGGCCAACAGCTGACTGGTCAGTGCCCCCGCCCGTTCGCCCGCTTGATAAATTTCGCTCAGCAGCTGGGTGGCAGAGTCACTGGCAGGAATACGGCTCTGCAAAAGCTCGCTGTAGCCCTTGATCACCGTAATCAGGTTGTTAAAGTCGTGGGCGATGCCCCCCGCCAGGCGGCCAACGGCCTCCATTTTTTGGGCCTGGCGAAACTGTTCTTCTAGCCGCTGCTGCTCGGTAACGTTGCGGGCCTGCACCAGGCAGGCGGAGCGCTCGGCGTAGGTGAGACCGTAGGCGGAGATCTCAACGCTGAGGATCTCGCCGTTTTTTGTTTGGTGTCGCCAGAGGCCGCGATGTTCTAGGGAGGAGCCTGACTGAGCTAATTGCGCCATCAGGGCAGGTACATCTTCAGCAGGATAAAGATCGCGCAGGGTCATGGTCAAAAACTCGTCGCGGCTGTAGCCATACTCAGCTACGGCGGCCTCGTTGACGGCCAGGCAGGCCAGGGTGGTGCGATCGTAGACCAGCACAGGGTCAGTGATAGCCTGAAATAGCTGACGGTAGCGGGCTTCGCTGGTGCGCAGGGCGGCCTCGGTGCGCTTGCGTTCGGCAATTTCGGCCCCCAGCCGCCGGTTGGTCTGCTGGAGGCTCTCGACTTTTTTCTCTAGCTTGCGAAACAGGGTCTCGCTGTAGTCCTTGAGCAGGGCTTTTTCTTCCAGCTGGGGCTGGCGTACTGAGGGTTGGGTCGGGTTGGGGGGAGCCAGGAGAGCGGTGATGCTAACCATCAACGCCTCGGGTTCAGCGGGCTTGACTAAAAAGGCATCGGCCCCCAGGTCAAAGGCCAGGCGTTCATCTTTGATGTCAGTGTAGGTGGCGGTGTAGACCATAAAGGGAATGGCCTTGAGCCGATCGTCGGCCTTCCACTGGCGCAGCAGGGTGTAGCCATCCATCACTGGCATCAGCAGGTCAGAGATGAGCAAGTTAGGGGGCTGGTGGCGGGCTTTGGCTAAGGCTTCGGCTCCGTGGCGGGCTTCTGCTACGGTGTGGCCATGGCCCTGGAGCAGCATGCGCAGCAGGTAGAGATTCTCAGTGTTGTCGTCGACAATCAGCACCTGACTCATGGGGCAACATCTCCTGGCGTGACGGGCAAAAACCGCTCTACCTCGTCGCCAAAGGATTCGGGGTCGATGGGTTTTTCGATGTAGCCTTCGGCTCCGGCGGCCAGGCATTTCTCGCGATCGCCCACCATGGCATAGGACGTAACCGCCACAATGGGAATGGATTTGAGCTGGGGGTCGTTCTTGAGGGCGTAGGCGACGGCGTGACCATCCATGCCGGGCAGCTGAATGTCGAGCAAGATCAAGTCGGGTTGAGCCGTTGCCGCCAGCTCCAGACCCTGGAGGCCGGTTTCTGCCTGAAGAATTTTGTGGCCCCGCTGCTCTAGCAAAAACTTCACCAGGTAGCGGTTTTGGGGGTTATCTTCAATTAACAGAATGGTCTTCATGGTGTCTCCGGTGCCTGCAGCGGCAGTGTCACAGTAAAGGTGCTGCCCTGACCCCAGGTGCTCTCGGCCTGAATGGTGCCTCCCATCAGGTTGACCAGGCGGCGGCAGATCGCCAGGCCCAGCCCCGTACCCTCGTGGTTGCGCGCCAGCCCCGAGTCGATCTGCCGAAAGGGCTGAAACAGAGCGGGCAGATCCTCAGCCTTGAGGCCCATGCCTGTGTCAGAGACTCGCAGGCACAGCGTCGCTGGGGCCGCGTCAGCCCCTGGGGATGGATGAACCAATTCTGCGGTTAGGGCGACTTCGCCGTAATCGGTGAATTTAATGGCATTGCTCAGCAGGTTGAGCAAGACCTGCTCAAACCGACGCTGGTCGGTGGTGGCTTCGCCCAGGGCAGGGGCCACCTCAACGCGCAGATCTAGCGCTTTAGCCACGGCCTGGGGCTGCACGATCGCCAGCACCTTAGCAATCGACTGGTGCAGGTCAAAGGGCTCGCGGGCGACCTCAAGCTGCCCGGCTTCAATTTTAGAAATATCGAGCACGTCGTTGACTAGGGCCAGCAGGTGGCGGGCGCTGGTGCGAACCATGGCCAGCTGCTTGCTCTGCTCAGCGTTGAGCGGCCCCGCTAACCCCTGCAAAATAATGCCCGTAAAGCCAATGATCGAGTTTAGCGGGGTGCGCAGCTCGTGGCTCATGGTGGCTAAGAAGGCGGATTTGATGCGATCGGCAGCCTCGGCCTGATGGCGTTTCTCGCGCTCGCGCTCGGCCTGCCGCCGGGCAGTCATGTCGGTGCCAATGCTGAGAATTTCGGCCACTCGGCCCTCGGCATCAAGCTCAATGCGGTTGGTCCAGGCAACCCAGACGCGCTGGCCATCGCAGCGCATATTTTCGTTGATATTTTGCTCAAAGGCGTTGGGGTTGGCACAGATGGCGTCCATGAGCTGTTGCAGGTCGCGGCCACCACTTTCGGTGGGCGGCACGATGGTTTCCATCACGTGGCGGCCAATAATTTCGGCTTCGCTGTAGCCAAAGAAGCGCTGGCCGTACTCGTTGAGAAAGGTAATGCAGCCATCGGAGTTCCACCGCAGAATGATGCTGTTGGCGTGCTCGACTAGCTCGCGGTACTTGCGCTCGCTTTCGGCTAGCTGGGTTTCGGCTCGTCGCCGCTCCGAGATATCGATGCCGACGCCCACCAGGCACCAGGTCTGGTCAAACTGAACTCGCTGCCCGGTAAAAAAATAGGGGGTAGTGGTGCCGTCTTTAGAGACAAAGTCGGCTTCGATGGAGGACTCACCGTTGGTAAATACCTGCCCAATGCGCTGCTCTAATCGGGCTCTGTCGTCGACTGTGAAGAAGTCGAGGGGGTGCATGTGGGCAATTTCCTCGGCAGAGTAGCCCGAGACGCGCTCAAAGTTTTGGTTCCAGCGCAGAAAGTGCCCCTCGGTGTCGTAGAAGTAGACGATACCGGGCATGCTCTCGATCATGGTGTCGGTGAAGCGCATTTCGTCGCGCAGGGCCTGCTCGGCCTGGCGGCGGGCCTCGTTGCGGGCAAAGGCGTTGAGGGCAAAGGAGACATCCCCAGCGGCTTCTTCGAGCAGGTCAATTTCTTTGTCGTGGAAGACGTTGGGCTGCTCGGCATAGACGTTGAGCACGCCCACTACGGCCTCATCCACCCAAATGGGGAAGTGGGCTGAGGCCCGAAACCTGCCGTGGGCGATCGCCCCGCGCCAGGCACCGGTGGCCGGGTCAGTGAGCGCGTCATTGCAAATGTAGGGCTGCTGCGATCGCAGCGCCATGGCGGCTAACCCCCCAGATAGATCTGCTGCCGAATGTTGCCCCTTCGCCCCTCGGCTGGCCAGTAGCCCTTGGCTGTCACCCGCCACCGCCACTGGCTCTAGCCCATCGGTTTCTGCCCCACGCCAGCCAATCCAGGCGAGGCAAAAGCCGCCGTCATTCACCAGCGCCTGACAGACTTTTTGCAGCAGCTCGTCGCGCCCAGGGGTCCAAACAATCGCCTGGTTGATTTGGCTGAGGGCGGCGTAGAGTCTCGACATGCGGGCAATCTCGCGATCGCGCTCCTTCAGCACCGTAATGTCGCGCACAATGGCCGAGGTGCCGAGAATGCTGCCCCGACTGTCTTTTAGCGGCGATGCAGCAATGGAGACATAGATCAGCTGCCCCGCCTTGGTATGGCGCTGGGTCTCTAGCAGCTCAATGCGCTCATCCCGCCGAATTTTCTCCAAAATCAGGGTGGCTTCGTCGAGCCTGTCCGCTGGATACAGCCGCGCCACGGGGGTGCCGAGCATATCGGCGGTGGTGTAGCCGTAGATCGCCTCTGCCCCAGCATTCCAGCTTGTGACGATGCCGCTGAGGTCAGTGCTAATGATGGCATCGGAGGTCGATTCAACGATCGCCGCCATGCGATCGTAGTAGGTTTGGGCTGCGTTGCGATCGCTCAGATCGCGAATCATCCCCAGCAGCGTGCCGTCGGGCATGGTGGTGGCTACCACATCCGCTGTAAATACTGTGCCGTCCTTGCGGCGAAACTGCCATTCTCGGTGGTGGTCGCGACGAGCGTGAATTTGGCCCAGGGCCGAGTCGATGTGGGGCACTTCGGTCTGCACCACAATATCTGAGGCGTGCAAACCCACAAACTCGTCGCGGCTGTAGCCAAACATCTGACAGGCGCTGGCGTTAGCATCGAGGTAGTAGCTCTCAGCATCGGCTAACACGATGCCCAGCTGAGCATGGTCAAACAGCGTATGGTAGCGGGCCTCACAGGCCTGTAGCTGCTGGGCTAGGGCGGCCATAGACGACGAGGAGGGGGGCTGCGACATAGCGAGAATACCCTCGAAAGTAAAGAGTGTTAGACCGTTGAGATCACCCTGTCGCCTCCGATCTTAGTCTTTAGATAGATGTGGCACATCACAATCCGTACAGATTTTCTAGGTCGCCAACCAAATCTAGGCATCGGGTTGAGCACAGCAGGGCAAGGGTTACAGAGGCACCTCGGCAATATCGGCGATCGCAGGCAAGGTCATTACCCCCTCCTGACCAAAGCGTTCTGACCACCGCTGGCAGCGCACCGCAAAGGGGCATTGAGCACAAAATCCTCGATTTGGATCCACTTTGGGTAAATCGGCCTCGGTAGCCAGCAAAGCAGTCAGACTGCCGGTTAGCCTTTGCAGGTCGGCCTCGGTGCGGCGGTGCTGGGCGGCACTGTAGGCAAGGGTGATACTGCTGGGCGGCTTAGGGGCAGCCTGCCCCAGTGGCGGAGCCACAAACCAGTAGGTCATCGTCACCTGCTCTGGGGCCAAGTGGCTAGTTTTGACCAGCAGATAGAGGTACAGGCGAGTTTGCCAATCCTCTGTTAGCTGGGTTAGCTGGGGCGGGTTTTGGTAAGTCTTCCAGTCGACAATTCGACCGCTGGTCGGCCCCATCACCAGCAGGTCATAGATGGCGGTGAGGGTGTAGCCGTTAAAGGCCAGGGTGCGGCGGTGCTCGCTCTGGCGAAAGCCATCGACCTGGGGCAGAAATAGCTCTGGCGCAGCGGCCAGCAGGCTATTCACCGCCGCCTCTAGGGCTGCGTCTTCCTTCAACAAGTCATCGACGGGCAGGCCCAAATCTCGCTGCTGCATCACCCGGTGAAACTCAGTACCCCACCGCTGCCGCTCCGCCATAGCTGGATCCATAGGAGCTGTGTGATGCTCCAGGTAGGTGTATTGGTAGCGCCGGGGGCAAATTTCCAGCAGGCGTAGATGGCCCTGGGTAAGGGAGAGCATAGAAAAAGGGGCTCAAGGTTCAAGATTTAGGGTTCAAGGCGTTGTTTCAGACCCTGTACCTTCAACCTTAAACCCTGCACCCCTCTTCCAACCGTCCTTTGTGGCGTTGCGCTAAACCGTCGCCAACAGCTTGTCGATGTTTTTGGCGGTTTCAAAGAAGTAGGCCGCGTTCTCTTCGGGAGTGCCGGGCAAAATGCCGTGGCCTAGATTGAGAATGTGGCCGCGATTGCCGGCTTTTTTGATCGTGTCAAGAATGCGATCGCGAATCAGATCTTGAGAGCCAAACAAAATCGCCGGGTCGATATTGCCCTGCACACCAATGCTGGGGCCAAGGCGGCGACGAGCTTCGGCCATGTCCATCGTCCAGTCTACGCTGACGATATCGACGCCCGACTCGCCCATCAGGTCAAACACGCCCGCACTGCCGCTGATATAGAGAATCAGCGGGGTATCGGGGTGGGTCTGCTTAACCTGCTGCACCACCCGCTGCTGGTAGGGCAGAGCAAAGGTGCGGTAGTCCATCGGGCTGAGCTGCCCGGCCCAGGAGTCAAACAGCTGCACCACCTGAGCGCCGCAGTCAATCTGGTAGCGCACGTAGGCGGCGATATTGTCAGCCAGCTTGCCCAGCAGGGTGTGCAGCATGGCGGGCTCGCTAAAGGCCATGCCCTTGATGTTGGTGTAGCTCTTGGAGGTCTTGCCCTCCACGGCGTAGGCCGCCAGCGTCCAGGGAGAGCCCACAAAGCCCAGCACGGCGGCATCGTTACCGACTTCGCTGCGCAGGGTTTGCAGAATGGTGCGAATGTAGGGCAGCGCCGTCTCAGGATCTAGCTCGTGCACGGCGTCGATTTGGGCCTGGGTGCGAATGGGCGGGTCGATGATCGGCCCCTTGCTCTCGATGATGTCGAAGGGAATGCCCATGCCCGGCAGCGGCGTCAAAATATCGGAGAACATAATCACCCCGTCGGGGCGGAAGGCGCGCCAGGGCTGCAGCGAGATCTCAATAGCCAGGTCGGCATTTTCGGAGCGATCGCGAAAGGACGGATACTTATCGCGCAGGTCGCGGTATACCTTCATGTAGCGCCCTGCCTGACGCATCATCCATACCGGCGGGCGCTCCAGCGCTTCGTGGCGGGCGGCGCGGAGCAACAAAGGTACCTGGTTCACTGCGGTCATGGAAGGCGTCACCAATTTACAAGAACAGCGTTTTTATCAAGAGCAGCGTTACAAAATCGCCCGCCCAAAAGCGAACTTGAGCGTAACCGTTAGCTTATCACTCTGTGATGCTTCTAAATTCTTACGGGAAAAGGGGTTCAGCACTTTTTATCTCGCAACATTTGTACACAATTGGCCAGCTGTTGAACGGTATTCTTTGTGGGCGAATGCTCCTCAATACCCAGCCCAGAAACGGAGCACGGCACCGTAGAATTAAAGACTGTGACTCTTTGGCGAAACGCAGATTATCCCCATGGAAATTGTGAATTTTTTTGAAACCCTGGCTGGTAAGTGGTTTTCTCAGCGCACCACTCACAACCTGGCTGGTCAAAGTTCTCAAGCGGGGCAGTCTAATCTACTGATTGAGTTTTTGCCCGCCACCGATGGCGACCTGGCCCAGGTCTGCGCTACCCTCGGCCACGACTCTAGCCAGATCGCCTGTGGCCTGCGGGTTCACCAAGACAGCCAGCTGGAAGGGGAAACCCAAAAAATCCAGAGTAGTGTCCTGATGGTGATCATGGCCCCCACCGATGCCGGGGATGGGGTGTTGGTGCAGGCACCCACGGCGTCACCGGTACTCCAGGGCAGCTACCGGGTTGAAGACGAAGTGTTGACCATCGTCACCCCCACCGAGGCAGGGCAGGTAGAGGAACGCCTGTGGTTTGTAAACCCCAACCTGCGCATGCGCACCAGCGTGCTCAAAACTGGGGATGACGTGCAAATGGCATCGTTCTGCTCAGAAATTCGGATGGGCGTGGCCAAGCCTGCTGCTTGAGCAAGGTCGCCTAAAATTTCAAGCATCCCTCGGCAACGGTCGAGGGATGTCAGGCTCTAGGGTTGAACGCTAGTTAGACCATAGTTAGGCGCGTCTGCCTTGGTGAGCGGGTGTAGGGTTGGCTGAGGAACCGCAGCGGCTCGACGGGCAAGGACAAATGACGCTGGAGACGATCAGTAATTTAGATCAATGGGTCTGGTAGGGACGCTTGCTCCTCGGTGCCGACCGCGACGCTAGACGGTGGCTGAAGGTTGGGCTGGGCCTCGGGCAGCTTTTGCACAATTAGTTCGTTGCCGTCGCGGCCTAAAACAACTACGGTGTCACCGGGCACTAGCGGTACGTCAGCAGCGGCGGCGATCGCAGTCCAATAGACCCCTTCAAACTTTACCTGGTACTTGCGGCCCTCTAGAAGGTCTTGCACTACAGCGGTTTTATCCGTCCAAGCTCCCTCTGGGAATGTGGGCTGGTCAGCTGAGTCAGAGGCCCACTGAATATCTTGGGGCGAATCAGCTTCGGGAAAGACATCTTCGATCAGGTCGTCTGTCATGGCTCGCACCTTTTGTGGGATAAGGACTAGTCTCGATGGGTTTTGGGGTTTAGAACTCTTCCTCGAGATAGATAGCAACCCGGCATAGATAGCCGCGTGGGATGGATAGAATGTCACCATTAGAGCATTGATGAGCCGGGGTGGTTGGCAGGGGCACCGCTAAGTCGCTATGCTGCCCTGGAATGTGAGGACAAACAACGGCTATGGCAGGGTCTCAGATCGAACAGTGGCAAGAGCCAGAACTCAAACCCGACCCAGCGGTGGAAAGCGCGGCTACGGCGGCAGCCATTACCCTGGCACCATTGCCCGCGCCGATGCCGCGTCCTCGGTGGCAGAGAAGATTGGCGATCGCCGCTGGCATAGGAGCCCTGGGTAGTCTCGGCGGTCTGCTGTGGTGGCTCTTTTTGCGCACCTCGCCCCATCCCTACGTAATGGATATTTCGCCCTCCCAGAGTGAGTATGCGATTACTCGGGGAGAAAGCCCCCTGCTGAGCTGGCAGGTGAGCAACCCTCGCCAGGTGCAGACGATGCTGCTGCGCGGCTATGCCCCAGACGGCACCCTGGTGTTTGGCCCTGAAACCTACGACCTCTCGGAGGGACTGCCGGTCAACCTGCTGCCCTACTGTGACCAGACCAGACGGCTGCTCACCTGTCGCGAAGTGCCCCTCGAACTGCGGAAGCCAGGCCAATACCGCTTTGAGCTTACCCTGCTGCCCGATATGAATCTGAATTTGGCCCCCATCCAGGCCGAGAGCAGTCTAGTCACCGTGGCCGACCTGCCCCAGCCCACCGTGGTCGAACTCGCCCCCGACCAGGTGATTTACTCCGAAGCTGGTACCCAAGTTTCGGCCAACACGCCAACCCTGGCTCCGCCCGTTACCGATGCCGGCATTCGCGTCAGCTGGATTGTGACTAACCCCGCCAGCCTGCAAGACCTGCTGCTAGTGGTCAAGCGACCCGATGGCACTACCCTCGGGGGGCGGCGGTTTAGTCTGCGCAAACCCGATAGCCCAGCCCAGGTGTCTCTGCCCGAAGAGCTTCAGCCCTTTTGCAAACTGGAAGACCGGCTGATTTGCCAGGGAGTGCCCAGCGGCATGCTGGAGGTGGGGCAGTACCAGTTTGAGCTCACCCCGGTACCGGCCAACCTGGGCGATCGCGAGCTGCCGGCGGCCAAACAAAGCGAGGTGGTGAATATTCAACCCCGTCCGGTGCGAATTGCCTCATTCACCATTAACGGGCGCGAGGCCGAGCCCAAATACCTGGTACCCGTAGAGCCTGGGCAACGCATTCCCGGGTTCCAGGTGGCCTGGCGGGTAGAGGGTGGCTCGACCGCCAAGGTCGAACTGCTGCCTTCGCCGGGCACAGTGGGCCTCCAGGGGGCGCTGTCGATGCCCCTCAGCCCAGCGGGCACCACCACCGTGACCCTGCGCGTCACCGATGGCCAAAACCCTCCCCTGGTGCGCGCCGTCACCTTTGAGACCTTTAATCCCCGGCCCAATCAGCCCGTGATTATCAATCAGGGCGGCAGCAACGCCAGCGGCGGTGGTCAAACGGCCCCGGCACCTCGGCCTACGCC
>QBLT01000004.1 GCA_003249105.1 Leptolyngbya sp.
GGGGAGATTCTAGTTTTCCCCAGCCCCCGGCCCCTAAAAACAACCTTATTCCTATCCCTTTTGATGAATGCTACGCCGCCATACAGTCGAATGTGAGACAGCTTGGATGGTCCATGGAGCGGCTCAAGGGATTCTTGTCTGAAAAATTTGATGGCCGCTCGCGCATGGCCGAGCTGTTCGATGAAGAATTATTTGTGCTGCTCTACTGGCTCAGGCTAGAGAGAGTCGATGCTCAGGGCTAAGAAAATGAGTCTTCAATTGGGAAGACTCTCTTCTTCGTGGTGTTGTAGAGTCAGTTGGGCAATTCACTCACTAGGGTAGCCAGGCATGAGACGGTTGCATAAACACCTGGGGAAATAGAGCCAGACTTGGGTGGAGGATTCGAGAGCGAGGATTTACAGAAGCAGATGTTTACAAATTCCTGACAGCAAAGCTCCCCAACCGGGCTAGTACTGGGCTGCCGGATGAGCAGTGCTAAGGCCCTACTAGAGGTGCACTGCCTACCCACATTCAATACACAAAATGATGGACTCGATAAGCTATCCCGTCCAGGCAACTATCTGGGCACCGGCAGAAACCAAAGCCAGGGCCATATTTGAGGCACAATAACCCCAATGGAATTTCACTTCTTCCCCCGGCGATCGCGCCGGGGGAGTTTTATTGGTAGCTACCTATCGGTTTGCAACAGATTGACCATCTCGGTCTTGCCCAGACGCTGTGCGAGCTCAAGGGCCGTTTCGCCCTGGTGATCTCTAACCTGAACCAGGCCAGATCGAGGTTGAGCCTGACTTAAAAACAGCGCCACCAACTCCGGGCCAAAGAAACTCTGTTCCTCCAACACGGCCTGGTGCAGGGCCGTTCTACCCTGATGGTCTTGAACCATCAGATTGGCCCCGGCGGCCAGGAGTTGCTGTGCCACCTCCAGGTTGACATCAAACAGAGCCGTTCTACCCTGGCTATCCTGTCGGTTCACATCGGCTCCGGCGGCCAGCAGCGGGCCGATCAGATCCGGGTTGAATCGATGGACAAGTAGGGGCGTTTGCCCCGCCGCATTGGCCAGATTAACGTCTGCTCCATAGTCAAGCAGCAGTTGCAGCACCGCTGGATCAAAATAGGGAGTATGAATGACCGCGCCAGCATCGTTTTGTAGGGTCAGATCAGCGCCTGCTTGCAGCAATCGTTCTGCCACCTCCACCCCTGAGTTTGCACTGACGGCGTAGTGCAAAGGCGTATAGTTTTGGTTACTGCGGGCATTGACGTCGGCTCCGTGGCGAATCAGCAGGTCAGCAATCTCTGGCGACCCTGTGTTGTAGGCCAGGTGGAGTGGCGTCAGTTGTTCATTGCTTTGAGCGTTGACCTCGGCCCCAGCCTCAATCAGCAGGGCCATCACAGCCATATTTTTTTCACCAAATCCGTTGTGCAATGGGGTAATCCCATCCTGGTTGCGAGCGTTAACGTTTGCCCCCTGCAGCAGCAAGGTTTGGGCCAAGGTAGGAGATGCGCCGACGTAGTGGAGGGGTGTATTGCCCATACCGTCTTGGGCGTTGACATCGACACCCTGGTCGATCAACCGCTGAGCCAGGGCTTCATCGGTAGAGAGCAGGTAGTTCAGCGGCAACCACTGTTCACCGTATAGCAGGCAGGGCTGGTTCAAGTCTCCCCCCTGGTCAAGGGCTACACTGAGGACTGCGCTGAGAACTGCCTGATCGGAATTCCCGAAGGGACTGAAGTGGGCGACCAGCGTCTGACAAAACGGCGAGACATCGGCAGCCTGCCCACCAGGCTGACTATTCGGAGTCGGGTTGGACATCCCGGACTCCGCTGGCAGATGCACCGCAGCGGCAGTGCCCAGTGCCGTTAACACAGTGACTACCGCCACTTTGAAGCCAAGTCCCTGGCGATGGAAATAGGAGGATGGGAAGCCATAACCCATAAGTATCTGAACCGAATAACATTTGGTTAGACGATAAACAAGGAGAATTTGCAGGTGATCATTCAGTGTTGGGGGCAGCAAAGCCACTGTGCTGGCGATCGCCCTACAACAACCTGCCACTGAGCATTACTGATCCTGCTGGGACTATAGCGCTGGCCTGATGGCTTACGACGGATCCACATTCCGCCCTTTGAAGTGTCACATCAAAAATTAAGGCGGCTGGTCGGGTTTTTTAGCCGATGAACTCTCTACCCCTCAACTGGTGGCGATCATGGTATGGCTCTTTGTGCAATCTCCTAACGACGTATGCTGGAGTTTAATGCAGTTCCCCGGCCAAGAGAGCCAGCTTTTGTGGCAATTTTTGAGCCTGCAAGCGGCCCAAGCCTAATCTCGACTTTAGCCATCTGGAGGGAAGCAAGACGACCTGTTGGTATAGGGGTGGGGTGGCCAGAACGACTAGTTGCGCGCGCAGGCAACTATTCATACGTCTGTTCAATGACATTACCGATTTATCTCAGACCCCACTAAGAATGGAAGAGATGCCAATTGATCATCAAGATTAAGACCCCTTATAAGCCTCTAGAAAAATAAATTTACCAGCATAGTTGAGGCACTGCCCTGGTCATAATTGCATTTCGCTAGGGCGACTCGGAGATATTCCCTGGAGCACCAACAACGACTCCATCACCCGTTTGACCAACGGAGCTGCTACCGTCGAACCGTAAGCGTTCTCGCCAATAGGCTCATCAATGACCGCTAACACCACATAGCGGGGGGCCTCTACAGGTGCGATGCCAACGAAGCTAGTGATACGGGCAGAACTATAACCGGTTGAGTTGTTAACTTTTTGGGCTGTGCCCGTTTTGCCAGCAACCCGGTATCCCTCAATTTGGGCAGGCTTACCGGTTCCCTCAGCGACCACCGCCTCCATCATGGCAAGCACTTGCTGAGTGGTTTGGGGAGAAAAAACGGCTTTAGGATCGGCATGTTCGGTCTGCCATAGATAGGTACCGTCTTCTGCCACCATACCCTCGACAATGTGAGGCGTTACCAGGTTGCCTCCATTGGCTAAAGTGGCCAGCAGTTGCAGCATTTTCACCGGTGTCAGCGCAAACCCTTGACCAAATGAAGTAGTGGCTGTTTCGACCTGACTGTTGATGAATTTGTCTCGGGGTTTCATTTGCCCAGAGGCTTCCGACGGCAAGTCAATCTCCGTAGGCTGCCCTAGAGTTAAACGTTCTAGCCAGTTGAAATAGTTGGAGGCGGCCATTTTCTGCATGATCTGCACCATGCCTACATTGCTGGAATATTTGAGGATATCAGTGATTGAAATGGGGCCTCGGGCACCGACCTCGCTGTAGTCACTGTTTTTAATCAACCACTTACCAAACTGTATGCGCCCGCTGTCGTTGATTACGTCATCAGGGGAAATTACTTGATCTTCTAGGGCGATCGCAACATTGAGCGGCTTAAAGGTCGAGCCGGGTTCGTAGGTATCGCTTACTGGCCAAGTGCGAAAGGCGCTGATGTCGGCTTCGTAGTAGCGATTGGGATCATAGGTGGGCACACTGGCCAGGGTTAAAATTTCCCCGGTCGGGGCATCCATCACCATTACAGTGCCTCGCTTAGCGTCATAGGCCTTGACCACTGCCTCTAGTTCTCGCTGGGCAATCCGCTGTAGGCGACTGTCGAGCGTCAGGCGCAGACTTGCGTTTGGGGGTGACCCAAGGGCTGAAGACGGCACTACCGGTTCGGCAGATTGGGGCGAGGCGATCGCGAGTTGTTCGGCGTAGGCCATCTCTAACCCGGCCTGGGGTTTCCCATCGAGATTGATGAACCCCACGATCGGGGCAAAGAGTTCTTGCTGGGGGTAAAACCGCTGTTGCTGAGGCACCAACTCCAGGCCATCAATGCGTAACGTCCGAATGCGATCGCCCACCGCCTCTGACAGTTGACCCGGAAACCGAATACCGGTGGGTTGCTGGTTGAGTAAAGTCAGGAGTTCATTCTGTGGCATCGCCACCACAGGGGATAATGCTTCGGCTACCTCGGCGACAGACTGCTTAAACAGCTTGGGATGCATGTAAAGGGTGTAAGCAACCCGGTCGGTAGCCAGCACGCCACCGAAACGATCGACAATTGGGTAACGAGCTTGGCGAATCAGCGTCGGCAGCGTTCGCTGTTGCTCAGCTAGAGCACTCAAGGTCTCCCCTTGCAGAAGCTGTAAGTAGACCAGCCGCCCGCCGATCCCGACTAAGGCCAGCACCAACAGCAGCCAGACGACAACGACGCGCCGCCACGCCACCACCTGCATTTTGGCGGCCAACAGTTGACGTTGCTGAGCCAGTCTCTGGTTGCGCCGAGCAGAGGTACGAGTAGGGTTAGCCATTGCTGCAAAGGGGGAAAGGGCTTTTGGACATGACAGATGCTGTAGCCAGGGCACTAGCTGGCGTTTGGCTGGGCCGGGCGGAAGGGATAGTCGGCGGGAGCCGCTGCGCCACTGGCTTCACCAGCGGTACCCGCTCTCAATGCCTGCAAAGGGTTGTTAATAACCTGGAGCAGGTCAGCAATGCCGCCGTCCAAGATATCTTTGGCATCTGCTGCTACCCAGCCCTGACTAGTTAGCTGGCGGATTTCAAAATGCAGGTTGGGGCCAGTCGCCGTGCCGGTGCTGCCCACCAGACCAATCACTTCTCCTTGCTCAACCCATTCCCCAGCCTGCACGGCCAGCTTGGACAAATGGGCATAGCGAGACTCCAAATCCCCATCATCGTGGCGCAGAATTACAGTTAGTCCATAGCCGCCAAGGGCATCGGCCACCGCAACCTTGCCTGAGCGGGTTGCTAAAACTGGGGTACCAGCAGGAGACCCCAAGTCGGTGCCAGCGTGAAACCGCCAGTTTTGATGGACGGGATGCATCCGCCAGCCGAACAGCGAGGTGATTGGGGCTGGAAGAGACAGGGGAAAAACATATTCCTGATTGCCGCGCCGGAGGATGTTTAAGGGCCGCAGCTTTTCATTTAACTGCGCTCGGCTAATGATGGTGGTATCGCCCAAGCTAACACCGCGCGAGCTGATAGTGACAGGCCCCACTTGAATGCCATCGCCACTGTTCACAGGTGGGCTGGTAGAGCCGGGGGCGGTTGCTTGACAGGAAGACTGGGGAGGGGTTTGCGATCCTGCTACGGTGATTTGACAGCCCGTTGCTCGTTCTGCAAACACGAGACTAGGAGAAGCCCCTGGGGCCGCTGTCGCCCCAAGGCTGTAGTCAGTTGGGTCGATAAAGACGCTGTTGTAACCAGCCGGAACAGGGGCACTAGCAGGCAATTGATTGGGTACAGTCCGTTCGGGTGTTTGAGCAGGTGCGCTAACGCTCGCACTGGGCAACGCTTCTACGGGACTCTGTATTGAAACGGGGGCTGAAGATTGGGGTATGCTTTCGACTCCGGACGGACTGGTTGGTGCAGGGAGCAACGCTTCTGCTGAAACAGAGGCGGGTGGCTCTATGTCGGTTGTGGCCAGGGCTGGTACAACCGCTAACCCGCCGCCTAACCCACCCAAAATTAGAAAGACACGCCCTAGCCCTGCCAGCTGCCTAGAATAGCTGTGCCCGAAAAACGGGTTGGATTCTCTTCTACTCTTGTCAGTCGCCATGGTTCAACGTTCCGTAGTTTAGCAATGTCGTTATCGGCAGAGTTTGTGGAAAGTGCAGTCTGTTTAGCTTGGGCAGACTACGACGATTGGAGTTTTTGCAGCAGCTGATCCACAATCTGGGCGTCTTCACTGTTTTCTTGCTCTAGAAGCAACGCCTTTGCCCGTTGCAGCGCCTCGATCGCCTCTGCTCGGCGGCCCCTCGCCTCTAGTGCAACGCCTAGATGGTAGTAACCAG
Source organism: Leptolyngbya sp. (assembly GCA_003249105.1). GTDB lineage: Bacteria > Cyanobacteriota > Cyanobacteriia > Phormidesmidales > Phormidesmidaceae > Nodosilinea. The sequence goes on from QBLT01000004.1 coordinate 5,823, forward strand.
GGGCATGATCGGGATCTAGTTCGAGCACCTCGCGATGGGCGACGATGGTCATCAATACCTCTTGCTGCTCGAAGTAGAGATCGGCGATCGCATCGTGGGCAATCACCGAGTCGGGCTGAAGCCGGGCCGCCTGCTGATAGCTTTCTAAAGCAGCGTCTAGATTGCCCTGTTGCCAGAGCAGGTAGCCAATCTGCATGCGAATATCGGCGTTGCGGGGCTCTTCTGCCGCTGCCGTTCTAAACGCAGTTAGCGCCGAGGCCATATCCCCTGCTTTGAGGTGGGCAATGCCCAGGTTCATCTGAATTTGGCTGGCCTGGGGGGCCAGGGCAGCGGCCCGTTCTAAGGCGGCGATCGCCGCGTCGGTATTGCCCTGCTGGAGCAAAATCAGGCCAATAGATTCGGCGGCTTGTAGGTTGTTGGGGTCTTGCTGCAAAAGCTTGGTGTAGATCGCCAGGGCCTCTTCAAAGGCTGCGGTTTGAAACAGCGCCGCGCCTAGCCCCAGTTGAGCCGCCTGGTTATCGGGCTGCAATCGCAGGATTTGCCGGTAGGCGTTGCCCGCCGCCTCGTACTCACCTAGGCTGCTATGGGCGTAGGCTAAGCCGAAATAAAAGGCTAGATTGTCTGACTCTAGCTCGATCGCTGTTTGAAAGGCAGCAATAGACTCTCGGAAGTTGCTTTGACGAGACTGGAGGTAGCCAATAGCTGAGAAGATTTTGGCATTATCTCCATCCAGGCTAACCGCGTGCTGGTAGCGAGATAGCGCCTCAGCCAGATTATCGGCTTCGACCAGTTCTTCACCCGATTCCAGCAAGTCGGCCAGTTCATCGCGTTGGGCCTGCTCGCTCAATGTCTGGCCGGGGTTGTGGGCACCCGCCGGAGAGGCCACTGCTAGAAGCCCTCCCATCGCCACACCAGCCAGGCCCAGTAGTTTACCTGTACCTTTCAAGAGATTCTCCTCGCGCTAAATCGAATTTTGAAACGTGGTGGGGCCGGTGTAGCCCGAGAGCTGAGCGAGTTCCTCCAGAGGTTGTGTCCCCGACAGGCGTTCACCATTGATTTCCCAGGTGGGATAGCCGGTAATGCCAGCTTCCTGGCACTCGGGGGTTTGCTCTTGCCCCTCGGGGGTGGCGCACTCTACGTAGGGCATAACCTGGCTGGCTTCCTGGCCAAACAGCTGCTTTTGGTCGTGGCAGTGGGGGCACCACCAGGCTCCGTAGAAAATAGCGCCAGTATCTTTCAAATGCTGGGCCAAAGCCATTTCAGCCGGGCCAGACTGGGTGGTGATGGCAGGCCCGAGCTGATCGCCCGAGCCCTCGGCGACGGGGTTGTTGACATTGGCATAGACGCCAAGCGTGCCCACCACCACCAGAAATGCTGTAATGCTGCCAATAAAGAAGGGTTGAGATAGATCAGACCAATTTTGGCCGATGAGGGCAAGCAGAAACAGGCTGGTGGAGAGGAGCGCTGAGCCGATGCAATAAAGACAGGCCGCCTGGATTTCTGCGGTGAGCAGATACATCAGGTAGCCGCTAAAGACCATCATGGCGGTACCGCCGATCAGCAGCAGGGGTTGGGTCAATCGGGTGAGTTTATCTCTGAGGTCTTTTTGCTCAGCACCGTTGACCAGCAGGGGAGCGATCGCCATCACCGCCATACCCACGTAGGCCAAAAATCCAAACAGGGCCAGCGGCTGGCCAAACACCGTGGCATAGGGGCTAGAGAGCACGATGTCACAGCCCTTAGTAGGGCAGGCCGTAGAACTACCCGTGAGCTTGTTGATCGTTAAATAGGCGGTGACGACAGCGCCAACCGCCGCTAACCCCGCTATCAGGGGGCGGGCATAGCGATGGGTCCAGGGAGTAGCTTGTTTACGCGGCATAACTACATATCAATAAACAACGTCAAAAAACCCAGCACTATGAGGATCAGGCCTGTTAGGGCATAACCGCTGAGATTCCAGGTAGAGATAGCGGCAGAGAAAGGCTTGGCGCTCTGCCAGCCCCAGTTCACGACCAACACCATGCCCAGTACGGTAACAACGGGGTACACCCCAGAGACCAGGGCAATGCCAAGCCATCCTAGCGCCCCTGCGGATAGGTAGAATGCGCTAATTTCCAGGCACGGCAAGAAAAACATGGCGACGGCAAGGGCCATGACCGTCGTTGCTTTATTACGACCAGAGCGGCTAACGGTGACCTCAACAGAGTGAGAATCGCCCTGAGAGCAACCTAGAGATAAGCGTTGACGCAGCGGCTTACTGAGGTAAACCAAGCCCAGCCCAATTAACGCAGCCGGAGCGACCAAGTGCGTCACGATCTCGTAGTTGTAAGCGAACTGATAGCCCAATAGCCCTACGGCCACCCCAATTAAGAGAGTGCTAACGGTGTGGGCCGAGCCGGTCAGGGCCGTAATCCATAGGGTTTCTTGCCGCGACCATCCTTCGGCCTTGCCCACCGTCACTAACGGCAGCCAGTGCCCCGGAATTAGGGCATGAATCAGGCTCAGGGCTAAGGTGCCCAGCACGATTTGAAGGGGGGCAGACATGACTAGAGATGTGTCTCGGTCAGAACATGAACTAGGGTGACATCCTATGACGAATTGCTCAGATGAGAGTTTTGCCCCCATCTGAGCGCTAGGATCAGAGTATAAATACTCAACATACAAGGAGGACGTCATGACACGGACTTCTAGGACTTCTATGGTTAGTGCAGTTGTCGCCGCTGCGATCGCGCTCTCTGTACCAGCTGTTGCGTGGGGGCAGGTTAATCCTGCTGCGGTTGACTACTCAGACATCGCTGGTACTGTGATAGTCAACCATCACGGCGGACACCACCACGGTGGGTGCTGGTAACGGGGGGAACGCTGCAATTCTCCGGAGAATGATCATCGCAACCCGTTATTGAGGGTTCCGAATAATTCGACCCGCATTTAAGATAGCGAGCAGAGCCACGCCCACATCGGCAAACACGGCCTCCCAAAGCGTCGCAATGCCCAACGTGCCCAGCACAATAAAAACAGCCTTGGCCACCATGGCAAAAATGATGTTTTGCCAGACAACCCGCCGGGTTTTGTGGGCGATTTGAATGGCTTCGGCTACCTTTGAGGGTGCGTCGGTCATGATCACCACGTCAGCGGTTTCGATCGCCGCATCGGAGCCCAGCCCACCCATGGCGATGCCCACATCGGCCCTAGCAATAACAGGGGCATCGTTAATGCCGTCGCCGACAAAAGCGACTTTGCCGTTGATTTGCTTGGCTTGATGTAGAAACCCCTCTAATGCCTCTACTTTGTCTTCGGGCAGCAGCTCGGCTCGATACTGGTCGAGGCCCAGCTCTTTGGCGATGCTGTCGGCCACCGACTGGCTATCGCCAGTTAGCATGGCAGTGGCAATGCCCTGGGCATGCAGCGCCCGGATAGCTTCGACCGCGTCATCTTTCAGCTCATCGGCAATGATGATACGTCCGCTGTATTCGCCATCCACGGCCAGGTGAGCCACGGTGCCGTCTACTACACAAACATCGTGGGGAATGGCTTCGCGGTGCAGTAGCCGATCATTGCCCGCCAAGACAGCATGACCGTTCACCGTAGCGCGAATGCCGTGCCCGGCAATTTCTTCGTAGTCTTGCACGCCGGAGGTATCAATGGTCTGACCGTAGGCTTGACGAATCGACTGCGCCACCGGATGGTTAGACTGCGACTCGACCTGGGCCGCTAGCTCTAGTAGTTGATGCTTCTTCAAACCGTTGTGGGTCACCACATTCGTCACGCGGAAGTTGCCTTGGGTGAGGGTGCCAGTTTTGTCGAAGACAACCGTTTTCACCTGGGCCAGGGTGTCCAAATAGGTTGAACCTTTGACCAAAATGCCGCGTTTGGCGGCACCACCCACCCCGCCAAAGTAGCCGAGGGGAATGCTAATCACTAACCCGCAGGGGCAGGAGATCACCAGCAGCACCAAGGCGCGATAGGTCCACTGGGCCTGGGTTGCCCCCTCAATGAACAAGGGCGGCAAAATCGCCACCGCTAGGGACAGAAACACCACCACCGGGGTGTAATACCGCGCAAAGCGGGTGATGAATTTTTCGGTGTCGGCTTTTTTGCTGCTGGCGTTTTCGACCAGTTCTAAAATTCTGGCGATCGACGACTCGCCAAAGGGTTTGCTCACCTGCACGGTAAGCAGCCCAGACTGGTTGATCATCCCGGCCAGCACTTTTTCGCCAGAGGCGACGGTGCGAGGCACCGATTCGCCTGTTAGGGCAGAGGTATCGACTAGGGATTTGCCCTCTAGAATGTCGCCATCTAGGGGCACCTTTTCACCGGGACGCACCACAATCACATCCCCAACCCGGACAGTCTCGGGGGCAACGGCACGGATGTCGCCGTCAACGCTGAGGTTAGCGGTGTCAGGCCTCACCTCTAGCAGGGCTTTGATCGAGCGGCGCGATCGCCCAACCGAGTAGCCCTGAAACAGCTCTCCCACCTGAAAGAACAGCATTACCGCTACGGCTTCGGGAATTTCGTGGATGGCGATTGCCCCCAGCGTGGCGATCGTCATCAAAAAGTTTTCGTCAAAGATGCGCCCCCGCAAAATGTTACGCCCCGCTGTGGTCAGCACAGTCCAGCCACTGATTAGGTAAGCCGGAATCAGCACCGCGTACTCGGCAATGGCGAAGGGTGTGTTGTGCAGCGCCTCGTTGAAAATCAGGCCGATGAGAAAGAGAATGGCGGCGATCGCGATCGGGGTCATCTCTTTCCGCAGGTTAAAATCTGCTGAATCATGGCTGTGGCCGTGGTCAGACCCGCAGCAGTCATCATGACTACCCGCCTGAATCTTGGGTGGTGGATCAATCGTTGTCTCGTGACTATCGCAACAAGACCGAGAGTGAGAGTCTGCCATAGGGATACCTGGCGATCGCTTACTGAATACCTGAAAGACTATTCAGATGATACAGTACGTGTTGTAGGCTGGCATACTTTTTGTAAAAGGCTTGCCCTAAGCCGAGGCGCTAAAAACTTTGGGAAAGGCTTGCGGCGTCTGGCCTTGACCCAGCAGTCGTTAAAATTGACTAGATGTTATGTCTTCCACAAGACCTACTGTGTCGCCCCCAATGAGTTCTATTGAGTCAACGGTTACAGACCAGTACGACCAGCTTGCCAATGTCTACGATCGGCGCTGGAAGCGATATGTCACAAATACGTTGAACTTCTTCAAGGGGTGGGCTGAGATTGCGCCGACGGCGGCAGTGTTAGATATTGCCTGTGGCACAGGGGAGCTAGAGCGCTTGCTTTTACAAGACAACCCAACTCAAATCATCACAGGCATCGATATATCTGAGCAAATGTTGGGTCAAGCCAAGAAGAAACTCGAACGCTACCCAAACATCGCCTTTGAAAAGGCATCAGCCTCGGATTTACCGTTTCCAGATCAGGGGTTCGATGTTGTGGTTTCTGCCAATGCTTTTCACTATTTTCCGGATCCACAAGCTGCTTTAGCTGAGATGAAGCGCGTACTCAAGCCAGACGGAAAGCTGGTGATTTTAGATTGGTGCAGAGACTTTTGGTTTTGCAGACTGTGTGACTGGGGGCTTCAAAAATTAGACCCGGCCCACCAACAATGCTATACCGAAGCTGAACTGCACAGTCTTTTAGAAAATGCCGGATTTCGTCTATCGCGGGCTCAGCGAGTGCGATTTGACGTGATTTGGGGCCTGATGGCGGTAACGGCTCTGAGCGATCCCTCAGTACAGAAACTTTAGTCTGCCTAAAAAATCAAGGCCTCGAAAGTCAGACTGTCGAGGATCTAGACACCGACTAATCTTGATGCATAATTGGGCGATAAATAGGCCGTTGACTGCACCTGTGTAGAGGAGATGTGTCGTGACAGCATTGAGCAAACTTGGTCATCTCTGGCTTCGGGCGAGGTTTTTACGGATGGCATTTTGTCTGGGACTGGGGTTCTTTCTCACCCTGCACTGGCCTGGTTCATCGGCTCCCGCCCTCGCTCAAGACACGGTTGAATTTTGGCAGCAGGCATCCTTTCCGGTCGAAAATTTTCAAGCTTACACCTCTGCCTTTGGCTATAGAACCTCTCCCACTGGCGGCGGCGGATCTCAGTTTCACTACGGGCTAGACTTGGCCGCGCCCCAGGGCAGCTTTGTGCGCAACTGGTGGGGCGGCCAGGTGATCGAGGTGTCTGACCACACCACCTGTGGCACCTCTGCCGTCATTCGGTCAGGCCAGTGGGAGCACCGCTACTGTCACATGAGCGGTCGGGTCGAAGTCTCAAACGGCAAGCGCTATTTGGTTGATCCAGAGGGGGGCATTCGCTATGAGCAGGGGCAAGACGTGCCCACTGGGGCGCGACTGGGCCGTGTCGGCATGACAGGCCGCACCACCGGGCCACACCTCCACTGGATGCTGAAATACGACGGCAACTGGGTTGACCCTGCGTTAGTGCTAAGAGAGATGTATCTGGCTCAGCGAGCGGGTTAAACTGGCAACTTTGGCATGATTCAACTGCATAAGCTGGTTCATTATCCTGCTCCAGTAAGAATTTTCTGCTTTCTGTTATTGCTAGCGCTGGTTTGGGTGCCGATTGCCCTACCTCTCTACGCCTGGCTGGGCACCGATGGCTCCCTTAGCGTTATTCCCTTAGTCTTACTCTACGTCTTGTTTATGGTTTGGCTGGTGCCGTGGGGTCGTCGTGTGCATGGGCAGGCACAACCGTTACGCACCCACGGTCTGAGAGCATCGGCCCACCATGGACGAGAGCTGGCGATTGGGGTAGTCGTGGGTCTGGTGAGCCTGGGTCTGCTGTTTACCCTGGAGGGCTGGTTGGGTTGGCTCACCTGGCAACCGGCACCGCTAAACCTAGGACGAATTGCCCTGGAGGGATTGCTGGTGGGCCTGGGTGTTGGTCTGGCCGAAGAGCTGCTCTTTCGGGGATGGCTACTGGATGAACTGCGCTACGACTGGGGCTTTACCCCGGCACTGTGGGCCAGCGGCACGATCTACGCGGCGCTGCACTTTATCAAACCCTGGGAGGCGATTGTGAAGGAGCTGCCCAGCTTTCCGGGCCTACTGCTGCTGGGGCTGACTCTGGGCTGGGCACGTCAGCGCACTGCCGGACGCCTAGGGTTGGCCATTGGGCTGCATGGGGGGCTGGTAGCAGGCTATTACCTGATCGATGTGGGCGATTTGGCGACCTACACCGGGCGAGTACCGGAATGGGTGACGGGTCTCAACCAAAATCCAATAGCTGGAGCAATGGGAGTCCTGTTTCTTGCCGTGATTAGCGCTGGTATTAGGCATATCCCAGGCGCTTCTCGGTGGCGAGATACGTAGGTCATCCTATTTAATCAAAGCATCGGGAACGACATGCCAATACCTTCAGTGATTCGGGGTGATGCTTAATTAAGTCTGTTTACTTATCAGCTAGTTCAGATCTCTGAGGTATCGGAAAAACTGCGCGCTAAATTTATTTAAAGAATGGGATAAGCCACGCGGCAAAAATGCTGAACAGAATCATGGCTTCTAAAAGTATCAGCCCAGACACATTTTGAAACCAGCCTGACCAAGATCCTTGGCGAAACTCTGACCACCATCGGGAAGCATGGGCAGACCAAAAAGCAGGACTATCTTGGTCGCGAATTTGCCAATTGAGCATAGATAGTAGCAATGGTGAGCCACCCACTTTGGCATTCATCAACAGGTGGAGGGCGATCGCACCTACCATAATCACCCATGAAATTAGATGAGCATAATACCAACCATGTTGGAGTTCACCCTTGGGTAGCCAGGTTTCATCCATCATTTTGCCACTGAAGAGTGCAAAGGTTAGGGCTAAAAGGGCCAGGGTATTGGTTAACCGATTGAGGGTGTACCACCAAATAGGTTTGCCAACCTGGGCCAATTTGGTTAGAGAACCAGGCTGCACCAGTCGCCGCTGACCGCGATGAAAGGCATAAACCACAAAGACTGGAAAAATGAGTAATGTCCACAATCCAAAGGTGCCATGAATCCCTTCAATATCTTTAAAGCTGGGCAAGGGAACCTTTCCCCAGCGTCCATCGTAGGTGTCATAAGTCCAAAAAGCGGTCAAAATTGCAGCTATCAAAAATAGCCCTGTCAAGCCATGCAAAATGCGCAGGAGAAGTGGTTGATAGGGTTGTGTTGCTTTCATACACAATTTATGTCTAGGTAAGCATGTAAACTGACTATCCAGTGATGAGATATCACCTTGCTAGCTCCTGAAGCTAGCTTACTTGCTTAATTTCTCAACAGGCGCAAACCACTGAGGGTGACGATAACAGTAGAGCCTTCATGTCCCAACACGCCCATTGGCAAGGTAATATGCCCGCTCAATGTACCAATAATCAGTATCCCAATCAGCCCAAGGGCAAAAGCGATGTTTTGTCGCACGACCGCCCGTGCCCGCCGCCCTAGGCTAATAGCCTGTTCTAGTTTTTCCAGGCGATCGGCCATGAGCACAATATCGGCAGTTTCTAGGGCCACATCGCTGCCCGCAGTGCCCATGGCAATGCCAACGGTGGCCAAAGCCAGGGCTGGAGCATCGTTAATGCCATCGCCGACCATCGCCACGCTGCCATACTGCTGCTGCAATTGCCGTAGAATCGTGACCTTATCTTCAGGCATTAAATCAGCATGCACCTGATCTATCCCCAGCTGTTGGGCCATACCGTGAGCCGTGCGGGCATTATCACCCGTTAGCATTACCACTTGCTCAATGCCCAGGTGCTTGAGGCGGGCGATCGCCCTTGCCGCCTCCGGACGCACTCGGTCGGCCACCGCAATCAAGCCCAGCATTGTGCCGCCGTGGGCTACCCAGACCACTGTTTTGCCCTCTGCCTCCCACTGCTGGCTTTGCTTCGCTAGATGCGGGGAAACGGCCTGTCCACGAGCTTGAACCTGGGCACTAACAAAGGCTGCTTTACCTACCACCGCAGACTGCTCAGCCACCTCCCCTGTGATGCCCTGACCTACCTGAGCCTGCCCGTTGGCCGCCGCTTGCCAAGTAAGGGCTCGGCGCTGTGCCGCTTGCACAATCGCCGCACCAATGGGATGCTCCGATAGGCTCTCTAGGGCGGCGGCCACGGTAAGCAGCTTATCCGGGTCGTCAGCCAGCACATTCACCACGTCGAGCTGGCCGGTTGTGAGGGTGCCGGTTTTGTCAAAGGCGATCGCTCTGACTTGGCCCATCTGCTCCAGCTGAGCCCCGTTTTTGAATAAAATGCCCTGCCGAGCCCCGTTGGCAATACCTGAGAGCAGTGTCGGCATAATTGAGGCCATCAGTGCACAGGGGGAAGCCACGACCAAAAACACCAGGGCGCGGTAGATGGTTTCCTCCCATCCCCAGCCCAACAACAGAGGTGGCAGCGTGGCTAGCAAAACGCCCAACGTCACAATCACCTGGGCGTAGCGGCGCTCAAACCGCTCCATAAATTTTTGGGAGGGAGGCGCTTCGAATTGGGCCTGCTGCACCAGGCGAATCACCCGTTGGATTAAGCTGCTTTCCGGCGGCTGGTGGAGTGTTAGGCGCAGCGCACCGTAGCCGTTGAGGGTGCCCGCTAAGACCTCGTCGCCCACGGTTTTCTCTACAGGAATAGATTCTCCCGTAATCGACGCCTGGTTCACCGTGCTGAAGCCTTCGGTCACGATCCCATCGGTGGGCACCAGCTCCCCCGGCTTGACCAAAACCTGATCGCCGACTTGTAACGCTGAGACCGGCATGACCTGCTCTTGCTCCTGGCGGACCACCGTTGCTGTGTCAGCGGTGAGGCTCATTAACCCCTGAATATTTCGCTCCGTTCGCCCCATGGCATAGCCCTCTAGGGCACCACTAATCGCAAAAATCAGAATCAGGACGGCCCCATCGACAATTAAGTTGTACTCCCGCTGCCACAAACCCAGGCTGGCGGCCCCTAGGGCGGCGACGATCATTAGCAGGTCTACATCCAGCTCTTTTTCCTGCACCAGCGTGGTCAAGCCCTCACGGGCGCTCTCAAATCCGCCAATGACGTAGGCCGCCGCTAGAAACAGCAGGGCACCCCCCACCCAGCCTAGGGCCAGGGTTTGCCAGCCCAAACCCACTAAAACCGCACAGGTGATCGCCGCCACCGCATCGGGGTGCTTGTTAAACAAACCATTGCACAGGTCACCGAATCGAGACTTCGACAGAGCATTCACCGGGGCAGTAGACACCATGGGCCAACCTGAGAAATCTTCACTCTGTCAGGCTAAACCTTGACATTAGTGTCAATGTCAAGGTTTAGCGTAAGCTAAGCCTATGACGACCGAATTTCTGACCATTAAAGAACTCACTGATGCGGTAGGCGGCGGCGTTACCCCCCGCATGGTGCGCCACTATCACACCCTGGGGTTGCTGCCTCCCGTTCCCCGCTCAGAGAGCAATTACCGACTCTACACCCAGCGGGATATACAGCGCTTACAGCGAGTGGTGGCGCTGAAGCAGCAGGGCTTTCAGCTCTCTCACATTGGGCAAATTCTAGAGAGTGACTCTGAAGCAACCGCAGACGCGAGCCTAATGACCCAGCTACAGCAGCAGTATCAGGCTGTGATGCAGCAGATCGCCCGCCTGCGCCATACCGCTTTGGCACTAGAGGGGCTGCTGGGGCGCGATCTAGATTGTCAACGCACTCAAGCTCAAGCTCTGGCTCAGCTCAAGCAGCTCGATGTAGAAACCCAGGCGGGTCTAAGCCAGATCGACCAGCTCTGGGCCAGCCTTGATGCCGAAACCACCGCCCACCCCGAAGCCTTTCAGGAATCGCTTCAGCGCCTGCTGCCTAACCTCTCAGACTATTCTGAAATTACCCAGCATTTGATCCAACAACTGGTGCTGGCCTGCGGTGATGTGAGCTTAGTTAACCTCATACAAATCAGTGCCGATGCGATCGCAGCAGCACGCACCGCTCTCAGCAGTGGGTGTGAAATCATTACTGATGTGTCTGTTGTAGCCACGGCGATTGATCAAACTCGGCTAGCTGCTTTGAGCTGTCCGGTTACAACCTTGATTGACGATCCTCACATTACCGCTGCCAACGAGGCTGAACAGGCTTTTTGGCTCCACAAACGCTGGCAACAACCCTTACATCGCTGTTCACCGGGCAGTGTGCTGGTCATTGGATATGCCCCATCAGTACTGCTCACCATCTGTCAGTTAATAGAGCAACAGCGTTTTCAACCCGCTCTGGTGATTGGTATGCCCATTGGCTTTAATCACGCCCCTGCTGCCAAGCGGCGACTGATGGCAACATCCATTCCTTACATTACGATTCAAGGGAGCCTTGGCGGCGGGCTTTTGGCTGCTGTAACTTTGAACGCCTTAATCGAAACACTGCTTGAGAAGCCAGATTGCCACTGCTATCTGACTCGGCCCTAAACGCTATCGATCACCCCAAGCAACGAGGGCGCATCCAGCGGTTGGGGGAGTAGGCCAAGAAAGAGGGTGCAGGGAAAATAGTCTCTGCACCCAACACAAATAATGACCATGAGCATAGCGCCCCAACTGAGGGATTGGCTAGAGGCACCGAACAGCCAAACTCGTCTATCCGCGTTGTCAACAGCGATGACCCTGCCTGCAATGGTGATGGCGGCCTTGCAAGTAGGCTTGATGGTGGCCCGCTGGCTGCTGGAGTCGGAGCTAGAGCGCCGTGCTCAATCGCCCCAGATATGGCCAAGCTGCCCTCACTGTGGGAGTCGGCTGCACTCCAAAGGGTTTCAGCGACGGCGGATGCAGACGTTGGTGGGAACTATTGCCTGAAAGCGACGGGTGGGTCGCTGTCCTCGGGGATGCCCTGAGAGCCAGCGGGTGCCGCTCGACGAGGCGATGGGCATTGCCCCCTATCAGCAGAGCAGTGAGGAATTGGTGCGCTTGGGCTGTCTGCTGAGCGTGATGATGCCCTACGCCCAGGCCAGTGAGGTGTTGCGGCAGTGGAGTGGACTCTCGGTCAGCGCAGGCAGTCTGTGGAACTGGGTGCAAACGGTGGGGCAACGGGCCAAAGCGTCTCTGACAGAGGCTTTGAGTGCTCAAGCCTCCGGCGATACCGTGGTTACTGAACCCATTGATGACCTCGTGGCGGCTCTGCCCTTAGCGATTGGGGCGGATGGGGTGATGGTACCGTTTCGTCCCACGCCGAAGACGCCTGTGGGAGCGATTCAGTGGCGGGAGGTGAAAGTCGGCATTTTGGCCCGCCTCGGCACTCGGGTCACCCGAGCGGGAGAGACTGTCCCCCAACTGCTGAGACGCCGACTAGTGGCGGTGTTGGGCACCATCGACGACTTCATTCCACCCCTACAACTGGAGGCAACCCGCCAAGGGGTGGACACCGCTCCGCTCGTCGTCTGGCTCAGCGACGGCGGACGAGGCTTTTGGCGGGTCTACCACACCTGCTTTGCCACCGCCATCGCCGTACTCGATTTCTTCCATGCCGCTGGTCATCTGGCTCGGGCCACTCAGGCCCTCTTTGGCACCCTCACGTCTGCCGAGGCCCAAGCTTGGTTCCGACGCTGGCGACATCTGCTCCGCCACGGCCAGGCGCATCAGGTCAGGCGGGCCTTAACCCAGTTGATTCACTTACCCGGTTGGTCGACCTCGGCCTTCGCCACCCTGCTTCAGGTACAGGCCTACTTCCAGCGGCACCACCAGCACACTCGCTATCAGCACTTCGAGCGACTGGGCCTTCCCTTGGGCTCGGGACTGGTGGAAAGTGCCTGTAAATGGCTCATTCAGCAGCGCTTCAAGGGCGTTGGCATGCGCTGGAGTGAGGATGGCTTTAACCATCTCATCCTCCTCAGACTGGCTTGGGCTAATGACCGCTTTGATGACCTCTTTCCCTCGGTCCCGAGGTCGCTGACTAACCCTTCCCCTAACCTTTAGATACGCCCAGCAACGATAACTTTTTGAGTTTTAGTACTCATTATTGGAGCGTCTACAACAAATAAAGGGCTACATGACAGACCCTTACTCCTACTCCTTCGTAAACGCGTTTAACTGCTGTAGGCTACTCGGTAGGGCTTGGCTTTTCTGTTGTGTTAAAGACTTATCATGGGGAACCGCTCGGCTCGGTTTTACACGCTCCTCTCGATTGGGGCCGCTGTTTTAACGATTTTGCTGAAAGCAACGGCCTACCTGTTGACGGGCTCTGTGGGGCTACTGTCTGATGCTGCCGAATCGGTAGTGAATCTAGTGGCTGCCATCGTCGCAACCTGGGCCGTAACATTTGCCGCTAAACCGCCCGATGATGAGCATGCCTTTGGGCATTTCAAGGCGGAATATTTTTCTAGCGGTGTCGAGGCGGTGTTGATTTTAGTGGCGGCGGGCAGCATTGCCTTTGCGGCCTGGGGTCGCCTGTTTGACCCGCAACCCCTAGAGCAGGTGGGTATTGGGTTAGCCTTATCGCTGGTGGCAACGGCGATCAATGGGGCATTGGCTTTCGTTATGCTGCGGGCCAGTCGCCGGTTGCGCTCCATAACCCTGCGGGCAGATGCACATCATCTGCTGACCGATGTCTGGACATCGGTGGGGGTAGGAGTTGGGGTCATTCTAATTCCAATTACGGGTTGGCTCATTCTTGACCCGATTATCGCTCTGGTTGTCGCGGCCAATATTGTTTGGGCCGGGCTGAGATTGCTGCGCGAAACGGGGATGGGCCTGTTAGATACGGCCTTACCGGCTGAGGAACGCCAAATTGTTGCCGATGCGTTGCAGCCTTTTGAGGCCGAGGGGACCCGGTTTCATGCTTTAAGAACTCGGGTAGCTGGTGCCCGACGGTTTGTCTCGCTACATGTGTTGGTGCCGGGTAACTGGACAGTCAAGCAGGGGCATGACCTCTGTGAAGCGATTGAGCTAGCAATTGGGCGATCGCTGCCCGGCACGTTTGTGTTTACCCATTTAGAGCCTTTAGAAGACCCTGTTTCGTGGGCAGATCAAGCCTTAGAACGCCCGCTACCTTGAGCCTGCTTGAGGCTTAACCCAACTCGTTAGAGGTCAACTACATCACTCATCTAGGTGCGCGGCCACTTCCCGGTAGAGGGACATGATGTGATCGTCAGCGAGGCCATAGTAGACGTTGCGGCCTTGGCGACGGTAGGTGACTAGACGCTGCGATCGCAGCACCCGCAGCTGGTGCGACACTGCCGATTCACCCATCTTCACCGCAGCGGCCAGATCGCACACACAGAGTTCTTGCCGGGCCAGCGCCGACAGCAGCTTGAGCCGGTGGGGGTCAGAGAGCGCACTAAAAAACTCTGCCATCCGCTGGGCCTTGGCGGTGCTCAGCACCTCGGGCTTCACCTGGCGGACATTGTCTAAATGCACCAGCGACTCGTCACAACTGACGTCACAACTGGGGGCATCAACAGCTTGAATTGTAGAGTTCTCTGTAGAGCGAGAATTAGCCATCGATTAGGTTTCCTGGCTTTTCCTCTATGATACTGAGAATCGTTACCACTGAATACCTGTTCAGAGGATTGAGGGCGTTGGCCTCACGGGGTGGGCTCGCTCCCCTGCTGCACCTGCTGCATGAAGTACAGGGTTTGCTGATAGCCAGGGCGATCGCCCTGGGCCTGAAACAGCGCCGCCGCCTGGCGCAAATCGGCCATGGCGGCTTGGGAGTCGCCGAGCTGGTACTGCAAAATGCCGCGATTGCCGTAGGCTTCAGCTAGCTCAGGATTAAGGCGAAGCGCGGTGTTGAAGTCTGAGAGGGCGGCTTCGGTATTGCCCAGTTCGGTATAGATTTTGCCCCGGTTGTAGTGGGCATCGGCGTTGTCGGGAGCCAGGGTAATGGCAGCATCTAGGTCGTTGAGGGCCTGGGGTAAGTTGCCAGTGGCCGCGAAAACAAGGCCGCGATCTAAATAAGGCTGCACAACCTCAGGAGCTAGCTCAATGGCCTGGGTTAGATCGGCGATCGCCGCCTCGGCATTGGTCATGTGAGCGTGGGCTTCTCCCCGGTTGTACAAGGTTTCTGGATGGTCGGGGCGAAGCTGAAGCGCTCTGGAAAAGTCAGCGATGGCGAGCTGATAATCGCCCAGGTCGTGGTAGGCAATGCCGCGATGAAAATAGGCCTCGGCATTGGTGGTATCGGCTTGAATGACCTGGCTGTAGGTTGCGATCGCTGCCTCTAGCTGTCCCTGCTCCGCCTGCTGTTGGCCCTGATTCAAAAGGCTGTTTGCGGCAGCCGCCTGTTCTACCGCGTGGGCAGGCTGCAGCCCCGCTGCCATGCTTCCAGGGGCGACAACGACGGCCATTCCTAGCGCTATCGCTAACATTCTTTGGGTCTGCATGGCTTCTCTCCTAGCTGCACTACTAAGCTATGTGTCTAACCGCGAGCCTGTAGATTAAGGCCCAGGCACTGCTCCAAGCCAGCGCCTTGTGACGCTTTACAAGCTGAGCTAACCCATAAATTCGAGCCCGGTGAATCCGAGACTGTGGCGTTTCTGATGCGAGCCTTCACGCTTGGGGTAGAGCCCATTCCCCTTCAGTGTAGCGACCGTTTTGGGGATGAGATTTTCGTTGAAACAAGATGAAAGGGGCGATCTCGATGCCGTAAAATCAGGCAAAATCAAAAGCTGACCCAGCGCACTGTGAGATGCTGCATGAAACAATACCGACCTCTGGTGAGCTTAATCGGCATGGTAGGTGGGTTACTGCTGGCGCTTCCAGCCGAAGCGGCTCAGTTTAGGACTTGGCGCTTTGACCCCCAACAAAACCGGCTAGAGTTTTCGACCGATGCCGCCGTGCAGCCTAGGGCGCAGCTTTTATTTAATCCCACCCGCATTGTGGTGGACTTGCCCGGCACAACCCTAGAGCAGCGGACGATTAACCAGGCCGTTGGCGGCGCTGTTCAATCCGTTCGCATCGGGCAATTTGATGCTCAAACTACCCGGCTGGTCATTGAGCTAGCCCCTGGCTATACCCTGAACCCAGACCAGGTCGTGGTACGGGGGGAAACGCCGCAGCAGTGGGTAGTGCAACTGCCCCCGTCGCAGGGTCGAACAGCGCCCAGCGCCAGCACCAATCAGGTTAATGCCACCCCGGTCGCTGGAGCCGCCACCCAGGTCGAAGGGGTACGCACCACCCCCGATGGCTTTTTCATCCGCACCTCTGGGGCAAACCCTAACCTGACCGTGAAGCGAGTCAGTGATACCCAGGTAGTGCTTCAGCTCGAAAACGCCACCGTGGCAGCAGCCCTAACTGGACAAACACTACCTGCTAATAGTTTTGGGGTCACCGCCTGGACTATTCAGCCGGTGAGCGCGGCGGTGCCGACCCTGCAAATTACCCTAACAGTGCCCGCCAACAGCACTGACTGGCAAGCCTCGGTGAGCAATGGCAGCGGCATTGTGGTTTTGCCCCCTCGGGGAGTGGCGATCGCCGCCGTTCCAGCCAGCCCATCTGTGGCACTGGCTCAGGCACCCGCAGCGGCGTCGCCCCCCATTGCCGTACAACCACCGCCTCAAACTCCGGTGGTGCCACCCCGGCCTGAGCCCGCGATACCGGCTACCCCAGCGGTGCCCCCACCAAGTAGCGGCATTCCCAAGCAGGCCGTCACCATTGTGATCGACCCTGGCCATGGCGGGGTCGATCCGGGGGCGATCGGCGTGGGCGGTCTGCGCGAAAAAGATGTGGTCTCTGCGATCGCCTACGAAGTTGCCAGAATTTTGCAGCAGAGCGGTGCGCAGGTGATTCTGACCCGCTCCGATGATCGGGAGATTGATTTAGAGCCTCGGGTGCAAATTGCGGAACGGGCCAATGCTGACCTCTTCGTCAGCATTCACGCCAACTCCATTAGCTTGAGTAGGCCTGATGTGAACGGGCTAGAGACCTACTACCATAGTTCAGGAAATCGTCTCGCCCAGGTGATTCATCAGTCTATTTTGCGTCTGGTGACTATGCCCGATCGCGGCGTGCGCCAGGCTCGTTTTCACGTTCTCGTAAACACCTCTATGCCATCGGTTTTGGTCGAGACCGGGTTTGTCACTGGCGCTCAAGATGCCCGCAACTTTAACGACCCCGCCTGGCGCAGCCGTATGGCCCAGGGCATCGCCGCAGGCATTTTGCAGTACGCTCAGCGATCGCTCTAATAAAAAGCGCAATTCAGCTAATCCACTCCTCCTAATATCAACAAAAAGAAGGCAAAGCCAATTAGAAAACTGAGTGCTGACTATGGTTAGTCATTCAATCATTTTTTTTCGCTGATTCATAGCAATTCTCAAATGCAATCAGCTAAACAAAACCATTTAATAAGTCATTCCACAAGGCATCATGCCGTTGCCCATTGGCATCCCTGCGACTCCATACCAATCCTGCAACCAAGCTTGCATCTGCCAGATTTCTTGCCGCTGGGTATCGGCAATGTTTTGAGCAAAGGGCTGGACTGCCTGATGCTCGACCAGACCGAGGTTTACCAAGCGTTGCGACATCATCACAGCTCCCATATGGTGCATGATCATGTCTTCTAAAAACGCCTGATCGAGGGCATCCCCTTCAAGCTGGCTAAGGTCGCGCATCATGGGAGCGTAGGTGAGGTTAGTGTTCTGACTGGGATACCACTCGCCTAACCAGGCTTCCATCTGCTCAATTTCGGCTGTTTGCACATCAATAATGTTCTGAGCAAACTCTCGCATCTCAGGGCGATCGCTGTACTCCAGCACCCGTTGAGCGGTGGCAATGGCTTCCTGATGGTGAGGAATCATGAGGCTTAAGAACTCAAACTCGTTATTGGCCTGCATCATGTGCATCATCTGCCCGTAATGCCCTTGCCTGCCACTCTGGTGCATGGGCATGCGACCTCGATTCATGGGCATCTGCCAGCCGGATCGACCAAGTTGCTGTGAGGGATCGGCGCTGGAGGGTGAGATGAGATAGGGAATGGTGATAGCGCCTGCGATCGCAACGCTGAGACCTGCGATTGCAGCAAAAGATTTAGTGAACAGTCGCATAGGGTTACCCCCTTGAAGCGTATGTCTTAACTATAGATCCCCTAGTTAGGTGGCTCCGGTGTATACACATCTCTTCTTGAACCAAATGCCCGCTATAAATTCCCCAAAAATTAATGGGGGCTTATTTAACAATCGCGAGAAGTTTGAGGGCGGAGTCGCCAGAGTATCTGCGTCACCAGCGCCATAATCGGCAGCTCTAGCAGCGGGCCAATTACTAAGGTTAGAGCAATCAGGGGGCGATCGCCAAAGGCTGCTGCTGCCACCGCCAGCGCCACCGGAGAATTCCGCGCCAGGGTTGTGCAAGTCAGGCAGACTACCTCTGGATATGCCAGCCGCAACCGCCGCCCCAGCCATTGAGCCAGGGCGAAGTTAATCACAAAAAACGAACCAATGGGCAGCAGCAACCACAGCAACAGATCTAGACGCTGAAGTAACGCCTTGCCCTCGGCGGCAAAGATAGCCACAACGGCCAAGTTCAAACAGAGGAGCTGTACCATCGCCACCTGCGGCAGCTTTTGGTGGAGCCAGGTTGGCCCCTTTGGCCAGCCCATGCCGTAACGAGACAGCAGCGCCAACGCCAGTGGAATCAGCAGAACGGTGGCTATTTTGCCTGCCAGTACCCCAAGATCGAGCGAGACCAGCGCCTGGGCAAAAATGGCCAGATAAACGGGCAACACCACCATCTGCAAGACAAAATTCAGCGGTAGCAGCGCCGTTGCAAGGCTGACGTTGCCCTTGGCAATGCCGGTAAACACCAGATACCAATCGGTGCAGGGGGTCACCATCAACATCAGCAGACCCACCCGCAAATCGGGCGCATCTCGCAGAAACAGCGCCCCCAACGCCCAGGCCAGCAGGGGTGTCCAGACAAAGTTCATCGCCAGGCTGGCAACAGTCACACGGTAGTTGCCAAAGGCTCTACCCAGATGCCGTAGCGGGATAGGCAGAAACGCCGCGTACAGCATCCCCATCAACAGCGGTGTAATGAGATGGCCTGCCAGGGCAGCAACGTCGCCAATTTGAGCTAGGCCTAGCCCCAACAGCACCGAAAGCAGAATTAACAGGGGCTGCGATCGCTCAAACCAGGTCATGGTTAGGGTATCTGTGGTTGCAATTTTGCGGTCGATTAGTGATTATGCCGCAGTGACTCCTGCATTTCTCCCGTGGGGTCATCGCAACACTCAGACCAAACTATCTTATGTAAAGGAGTCTCACCATAACGCGTAAGATTCACCATAGCAAAGAAACCTGTATAAGTAGCTAGGCGCAATTAAAAATAAAACGTTCTAACCGATAATCCCCAGCTTTACTTCGCGCCTCCATGCCCTTAATGACAGTCAGGGCTAGGTCATATTCGTTATCAAACATCTGACCAGCCACCTCGTGACATTTCAACTGCCGCCATTGGGTTTCAATCGGATTCATCTCTGAGCAGTAGGGCGGTAGAAAGAAGATGAATAGCCCCTGTTCCTGCCACCGAGGCCACTGCTGCTGCACTAACCGACTCGTGTGAAGCGAGCCGTTATCCTGCACGATAACGGTAATGCGCCCAGTCTGAGCCAAAGTCTGGGAAGCGTTCTGGGCCACCCAGTCCATGACCTGGATGTAGCTCTGCCCCTTAAAGCCGCCTTGAGAGAGGGCATACTCGAACCCCTCTGCCGGTTGCCACAATCCCAAGATACTAATCCGACGTCCATGGCGAGTGGGCGTTTGCTCCAGGCGCTTTTGCTCCCCAATGGGACTGTAGCTGTAGCTGACCGGACTCCAGAGGCAAAACCCAGCTTCATCCAAGTATTTGATATCGACTAGACCCTCCTCAGCCGCTAGCACCAGGGTCTCTAGGTCAGCCTGTTTGAGGGCTTTCTTGAGGGGGTCTTGCTTCCGTTTGTGGCTGTGTCGGGTGCGTTTCCACCGGTATCTTTTTTTTGAGCAATCGTCGCAGTCGGTCGCTGCTCAAGTCCACTAAACGCTCTCGCTTAAGCTTTTGAGCTAATTGTGCGCTGTTGTAGGTGCGCGGCTCGTCATCCAAACACGCCATCAAATAATCCAGATCTGACGGCTGCCACCTGGGTTTCGCACCGCGCCCAGGGGCTTCCCATAGCCCGCCCAAGCCATCGTTCTCCCATCGGCGTAACGTTACTCTGACTGTCTGCTGTTGACACTGAAAAATCTCAGCAATAGCAGGCACGTTTAGACCTTGGGCATTCAAGCACAGCATGTGTGCCCGGTCACAGGTTCGATATGGGACTGTCTGAGCTTGCCGCAGTTCCCTTAACGTGCGCTCTTCTTCCTCTGTCAAAATGATGCGCAGTGGGGCAGGCATAAGGGGGGGGCTGACTAACCCTTCTATCTTACGTTTAATTCAAACCTCCTACTTACCTCATTATCATGAGCCTTGTAATATTCTCAGCGATTCTCTTTCCAAAAAGGTTAGCAACTATGTACTTCACCATGCATCTGGGACAGTATTAGTTATCCTTCGCTCTGGTTAAATCTCGAACGATTGGATCTGAATGTTATGACCTTACAGGCTGAATTTGACGCCTGGTAAACCAAATGGTGAGCGGAGGCACTAGAAACCACATTGACAATGGCACTAACCCAGTGCCTAAAATCGGAATTGTTGGCATGAACTCGGCATAAGTCCACCGATTGAGGGGGCCAGTGGCCAAGGCTTCGATAACAACGGTGATTACCACTCCTACAAAGATGAAAACACCCATTTGGCTACGGTTTGGGTGGTGCAACCATTGACGAGACTTCGATAGAGCTGCAACGGCCCAAAATGCAATCAATATAATTACGACATCTCCGACTGTAGCGAGGGTGCAATTTCTGACGATATCGAAGTGGGAGTATCCAGCCGGAATTTGATAAAACCACATTTGCTGAATTTCCCAAAAGAAAGACAGTAAAAACGAAAATATAACTATGTTGAACTCAGGCGAATTTAGCCAATTCAAGGGACTATGGCGGTTCATGATATTAGCCGCATTTAAAATAAATCAGACCTAATTTGACAGTTTCTTAAATAGCCTCTAAACGATTCAGGGTTAGGCTTACTTCTTCAATAAGACTGCAAACCTTAACATCGGATGGATTGTCTAGGGGGCGGGCGGCCCAACTCGTGCGGTAGGTTTCTAGCATGGTTTTACGGGCAGTAGCCTGCTGAATTTCCTGCTCCAGGGTCGCAATTTTACAGTCGATTAGCGTTTTAACCAGGGTGCAGACCGGCTCCCCTTGCTTGCGCACATCAAACACCTGCTGAATTTCTGCCAGGGAAAACTGCAATGTCTGGGCCTGCTTAATAAATAGCAGACGAGTAACAGCTTCGTCGTCGTAATAGCGATAGCCATTCTCAGCCTTGCTCATCGGCTCTAGTAGGTGCAGCGACTCGTAGTAGCGGATGGTGGCTACCGTCACGTGGGCCTGTTTGGCCAGCTCGCCTATTTTGAGGAGTTTCTTCATTGTCTGAGCAGGCCATCCTTCTAAAAAAAGACCGATTGGGGATGCGCGACCATCGTCACTAGAGCTAGCTTAGTGCAAACTTGGGGGGTTGACTCTCAAGCCAACCTCAGGGTTTACCTTATGGAAAGTCTCGTCTAGAGGCCGTTTGATTCACCATTCTTACCAAAGAGGTCAATTCCGATGCTCAAAGTTCCTCAGATCAAGAAGCTCTCCCTAGCGGCTGTTTCTGCCCTTGTTCTGACCGCTGCCGTGGCTGGCGTTGCCGCTGCCGCTCCCTGCCTGTTCCCCACCCCTGATTGCCCCCCTTCTAACTGCGACTAAGCTAAAGACGACAAGGCTGTTTTAGAGACCAGATAGCCTCTCAAGCAGCCCGCAGTGCCCATGCTAAAAGCGTCTTTCAAGCTTGGGCAGTAGATTCACACCTGTACCAGCAACCTAGCCCACACCAGACCTAACGCGCTTGTAGCGCTCAAAAAAGGTGATGGCTAGGTTGTCTGGCTAAAATTTCACCAGCAGCGCGGTGCTGTACATCACAAGTAGCCCGGTCGTAAAGCCAGCTAAACTCAGCCCTGCCAAGCCAGAGAGTCTTGACTGATGCAGTTGCCGCTGTAGGTAGGTGCTGAGTTCTACAATCACTTGCAAAATCGCCCCTGCACCGATGCCCAAGAATAAGGCCGCCCAGTGGGGAGAAAAAGCAAACGCCCCCACCCACAGCCCCACTACAGCAGGAAGTCCAGCCAGGGCCGCCAGCGCCACACAGGTCTGCCAGCGGAGTTTTTGCTTGAGCAGCGGCGCGACAATGCCCAGCCCTTCGGTCAGGTTGTGGAGGGTAAAGCCAATCACCAGAAATGAGCCCAAGGCAATTTCCCCTAGGGCAAAGGCGGTACCGATCGCCAATCCTTCGCCCAGATTGTGCAAGCCAATGCCCAAAGCCATATAGGTAGAGAGGTCAGGGCCTTCGGGCGGTTTACCCTGGCGTCGGCCCACAGCAAATAGGGCCAGACACGCCACTGTGGCTGCAAACCAAACCAGGGCTTGGCCTTGAAACGCGATCGCCGCCTTTCCGGCTAGCTCCAGCCCTTCCTGCAAGGTGTCTACCAGCAAAAACGCCAGCATTCCCAATGTCAGGGTTAAAACAAAGGTTAGCCCTCGCTGGCCCAGCACTTTCAAATAGGGGTAGCACAACATGCCTAACCCCACCGGCACCAACCCCACATAGAGCCCCAGCCAGCCGTAGCCCAGCAGCGTTGCCAAAGACAGAGCGGGTGTCGGCAGAGCCACGTCAATGGGGTGGGCAACGATAACACCCGTGTTGGTCAGGAACTGAACGTGATGCGCTTCGCCCTCTACCCAGGGGTATGGAATTTGAACCGTTGCCGTTGCCAGCCGCCGGATCGGGCCAGGAGGCTGCTGGGTAAATGCCCAATAGGCACCATCCACCTGAACCTGGGCAATGGTCATGGGAGCTGACCCCTCTGCCCGTACCTTGAGGATGATGCCGTCTTCGTTGAGAATGGTGCGCTCAACTGTGAGCGATTCCAGCGGCGGTGCATTTAAGTTGAGCAACCGGGCCGGGTTCAGGGTGAGCAGCAGGGCAACCAACCCCGCTAATAGGAGGGGCGGCAACACCCAGCGCCAGGGCAAAGTCGTCATGCCACTACCTCAAAGGCACTCATCCAGCCTAGTTCGGCAAATTCGGCCTGATGGGCGTGGAACATATAGAGCCCTGGCTCAAAGTCAGCAAAGGAGCACTCGATGATGCCCCGCTGCCCCTGACACAGCATCACCGTATCAACGGTGCGTGAAGTCGGCGTCAACGTCGTCCCATGATCGTAGTAGTCGAAGAAATTGGCGTGCAGGTGAAAGGAGTTGATCGGGTCAAACTCGGTCACGTTAATGAGATAGACGCGCACTGGGCGATCTCGCTCAATGCGAATTGGCTGCTTCATATAGGCATGGGGAATGGAGTTAACCGCGTAGACTTCGTTCTCCTCGTCAAAGTTGGTGTCAAAAGCATTCATCACCATCATCAACTCCTGCCAGCGCTGGTTTTCTGGGGAGCCCAGCAGGCGCGATCGGGCAACATCTGACTGGTCGGGGTGCCGCTGGGGGTCAGGATCAACAATGAACGTGCCGTAGAGCCCTTTGTGGAGATGGCGCTTAAACGGCACAGAATGACAGTGGTAAAGGTGGCAGCCAAAGGGCTTCGCGTCAAACTCGTAGGTCACCGTTTGCCCCGGCGCAGCCTCCATCACCCCTGGAATGCCATCCTGCCTGGCTCCATGAATACCGTGAAAGTGCAGGGTGTGTGGGTGCGTACCCTGATTGGTAAAGCGAATGCGAATGCGATCGCCCTCTGTGACCCGAATCGTTGGCCCCGGCACCTGACCGTTGTATGTCCAGGCGGGATAGAACACCCCCGGAGCTACCTCAATCTCTCGCTCGACAGCAGTAATGTCGTATTCCCGCAGGCGCTGGCCAGTGGGGAACTGCGACACCTTACCGCCGTCCCACTGAGTCAGCAGTACGTAAGGGTCAAAGCCATTTCTAAGGTGATCAACCTCACCCAGCGTAGTCATGCCCTGGTGATGAAGATCCGGAGCAGTCAGGGCACGCTCTTGAGCCAGCGCTGGTTGGTTAAACCGTCTACCCAGCCAGGTGCCAGCCCCTAGAAGCCCAGCTCCAAGGAGCGATCGCCGCTGTACATGCCAATCCATTGCTTTTCATAATTACTTCATAATTAAAAGCATATATGGATAGCTAGGTCTTTTCATATTTATTTCATAATTGAGGCGCCGCAGTCGCCAGGGTAGGTCTGCGGCTAGCTCTGGGTCATCGGCGATGGCTCTCTACCGCGTCCATCCTGGCATGGCAGCCCATACCGGTAGAGCCGCCAATTAGCGTCATACCAAATAGCACGACCACAACTGCCGCCGCCATCGCACCGCCCTTAGCTAGCCAAGAGAATCTGGCAGGGCGTAATGTCGCCTGAATCTGTTGTGATTGAATCTGTTGCGCTGCCTGACGAATATACTCCGGCCCAATGTTAGCCTCGGCTCCTGCGTCAACTAATTCCTCTAGGGAGTAGCTGCTCTGCTGCTCAGCCTGTAGTCGCGCTGCCAGCGCTAACACCTCTGGAGCCAGGTCTGCTGGGATTCTAAGATCTGAAGGGTTTATATCCAAAGGATCCACAATAGATGCCTCACATCAGTTACCGTATTATCCGCCATCTCAGGCTAAACCCTAAAGTCGTTAGAGAGTCAAGGGCGTTTGGTAAATTGTCATCCCGAATCGGAGTTTAGGCCCCCCTTGACCTTGAAGTTAGGTTCAAGGTTTAGAGTAAACTCAACTTTCAGGGTAATGAAATGACTCAGCGACAAGTTGAAATCTTTGTAGCTGGATGCCCTCGGTGCTACGAGGCCGTCAACCTGGTGCAGCAGATGAGCTGTACAGCCTGCCAGATTCAAGTTTGGGATGTGCGCAGTGAGCAAATCACGGCCACCGCTCGCCAAAAACTGGAGGACTACGGCATCCATCGGCTTCCCGCCGTGGTGGTCGATGGCGAATTGGTGGACTGTTGCCGTCAACAGCAGCCGATTTCCCGCGACGCTCTGGCAGCCGCAGGGGTTGGACGGTCAAAATAGGCACAGATGTTAATTCATGACCTGAGCCGCCAAGCCGAGGTGCCAGCTTCTACCATTCGCTATTACGAGCTGATAGACCTGCTCGACGCGCCTCGGCGCAGCCAATCCCAGAATCCATTGCTGATCGCAGAACCTTGCCGGAGTGATCAGACCTGTCCCATTTCACTCGCATTTCATTTTTGGGTGTCAAACTTAGAACCGACAGTTGTGCCGAGCGCGTCAGCGCGTTTGAAAGCGAGTAACCGCCTTTGTGATGGAAATGAGGTTTGACATCCGATGACTCTGAGACGACTATTAGCTTCGTGGATAGTAATGGGTGGACTGGTGTCCCTTCCTATAATGGTGAGCGCGTGCAATTCGTCATCCTCGGCACCTGAAGTGTCAGACTCTGCCGCTATGCCCATGGGAGATGAACCCATGGCCGACCATTCCATGATGATGGATCTCGGCCCTAGTGACGAGGAGTTCGATTTACGGTTTATTGACGGCATGATTTTGCATCACCAAGGTGCAGTTGTGATGGCTGAATCGGCTTTGCAAAATTCGCAGCGCGATGAAGTCAAGCAGTTGGCAGGGGAGATCATCGCCGCTCAGCAGGTCGAGATTGACCGAATGCAGCAGTGGCGGCAAACGTGGTACCCAAATGCCAGCGAAGAGCCTGTCATGTATCACGCAACTATGGGACATTCCATGGCCATGACACCTGATATGCAGGCCACTATGATGATGAGTGGCGACTTGGGTACTGCCGATGATGAATTCGACCTACGTTTTATCAATGGCATGATTCCCCACCATGAGGGGGCATTGGCTATGGCGCAAGATGCCCTAGAGAAAAGCAGCCGACCAGACGTTCAACAACTCGCCCAAGATATTTTATCGACCCAGCAGGTCGAAATTGATCAAATGGAACAGTGGCGAAAAGACTGGTACGGCCAGTAATTTCGTTAGCGAATAAAATTCGGCAGGCCTCACGCCAAGAGCTGGGGCCTGTCTTTTGTGGAATATTTTCTAGCCTTGATTCGTAAAACTCAACCAGAAGAAGAGCCTACCGATGTGACTAAATGATTAGAGGCGGGAAACCTATCGCAGTACTTTTCTAGATGCCATCTGGCCAAAAGTACTAAGCTTCGTCCGCGATCGCCTTGATTTCAACGACTGGATGAGACACCTAAAAATACTTTCTAAATCGAATAGAGTTTTCACGTTCATTTCATTTTTGCTTGCCATACTGTAGCGACAAACACTGAAAGACCAAGAAAGCTTAATGCCAAAGGTGTTAAGGAAGAGCCTATGTTCTAGCGCTTAGAATAGGCTTTGTTTTACCCTGCTTTTTGGTGCTTTCAATTTAAAGAGTGAGGTGGGTTTATATGGCCAAACATATTCTTGTCATAGAAAATGAATCTAGCTTTTCTCGTTTGATTGAGTCAGAGCTAATCCAAGAAAGCTACCTCGTCAGTGTTTATCAAGATGGCTTTAGCGGACTTGTCAACGTTCGCCAAATTGAGCCAGACGCACTAATTATTAGCTCGTCTATTTCTGATTTAACAGCTATTGATATATGCAGAAGGCTGAGGACTACAGGCAATCCAATCCCCATTCTCTACATCGATAAAGACACTACTCCTCAAAAGCAAGCGGCTGCTCTAGAAGCAGGGGCTGATGCCTATGTCACTACACCCATAAGTCTAGATTTGATTTTGGCCCACATTAAAGTTTTTTTGAGGAGGATAAATAGCGAAGATGCATCGAGAATACTAGTTTTCTCTGATGTGACACTCAGCCACTACAGCCGGACGGTATATCGCGGTGGTCATGAATTAACCCTGACAGCCAAGGAGTTCGATTTACTGGCTTACTTTCTTGAGCATCCTAAGGAAGCGCTTAAAAAAACACAGATCATTGATGCTGTTTGGAGCTATGACTGCGATCTTGGCCATGAGAGCAACGTGCTTCAGTTTTACATTTGCTCTCTGCGAAAAAAGATGGAAGACGGTCAAAAAGAACGGCTAATTCACACCATTCGAGGGTTTGGATATATTCTCAAGACTGCTGCTAGGGGTCGATCTAGAAATTCCCTCTCTCTAGCTTTGGCGTAGTTTATTTGTTGATTTAATCGGTCAAGAGTACTCATTTTTCTGTTAAACATGCGTCAAAATTTTCGACTTTCTACATCTACCCTAGCCGGTTTGGCCATGGTGATTGCGTTGGATGTTGCTCCCCCGACCGCATCTAGAGCCCTTGCTCAATCTTTGCCTCAGCCAGAAGAAGATACCTCACGACTTGACCGTCTTTCCCCGGAGCCTAATCCGCTATTTTTGCCAACTCAGCCAGAAGCTGTTGAAATTACTACGACAGAGACTCTTTCTATAGAAGATGCCTTTGAGCTAGCACTGCGCAACAACGAAGATCTTCAGATTGCCTTACTAGAGCTAGAACGCAGTCAATTTGCGCTTAGAGAAGCTAGAGCAGAACTGTATCCAACCGTTGGCTTGGCATCAACATTACAAAGCAATAGCGAAGAGAATGACAACCAAACGACTTTAAGAGGAGACCTTGAGGCCCTTTATGACTTGGGCTTGTCAGGGGGTAGACAAGCCAGAATACAAGTAGCCGAAGAGCAAACTCGGGTCGCTGAACTAGATATCAACCAGCGTAGAGCACAACTGCTGCTCGATACCGCCAATGATTATTACGCCTTACAGCTGACCGTTGAGCAAATTCGGATTAGCCAGGCCTTTTTAGATGAAGCGGAGCGCAATCTACAGGACACAGTTTTAAGAGAACGTGCTGGCGTAGGCACTCAGTTTGACGTGCTCCGGGCAGAGGTGCAGGTGGCCAATGCCCGCCAAGACTTGACGCAGGTTCAAAGCCAACGACAAATTGCCCAGAGACAACTATCTCGCAGGCTAAATTTACCAGCTTCAGTCAATGTTGATACTCTACCTGTCGAAATTGCCGGAGGCTGGCCGCTGACCTTAGAGGAGAGTATTGTACTGGCCTATCAAAGTCGTGTTGAGCTATCGCAGGTTTTGGCCCAGCGCACAATTGCCCAACGCCAGAGACAAATTGCCCTGGCAGCGGTAAGACCTAACCTTAGCTTAGTTGCCAACTACGGCCTTCAGCAGGCTTTAAGTGGCAATTCAACGGCACTGGATGATGGGTTCAGCGTGGGCGCTAGATTACAGTGGCAACTCTTTGATGGGGGTGCTGCCTCAGCATCGGCGGCTCAGCAAGATAAGGAATCTGAAATTGCAGAAACCCAGTTTTCACAAACTCGCAACAGTATTCGATTGGAGGTTGAGGACGCATACTTCAACTTAACGGCTAATCAGGAAAATATTACTACGGCCAATGCAGCTATAGAACAAGCGCAAGAGGCGCTTAGGTTAGCCAACTTGAGATTTGATGCAGGAGTCGGAACTCAACTTGATGTGCTAAGCGCCATAGGAGATTTAGCTGAGGCAGAAGGTAACTTAGCGAATGCAATCATAGACTACAATCGGTCGTTGGCTGCAATACAAAGAGCAACTGAGCAACCTTATCCAGAATAATTTTGCAGATTTGCTCAATTACCCGGATCAGACTTTTTCTGAATTATGAAGTGAATTAAAACCAATAAAAAGCCCATCGCGGCCTAAGTCTACGATGGGCTTTGCAGTTTTTAGAGTGAGTAAGGTAACTTGAATCCGCCTCTGAAGACACTAAAGAGTCGTTACTCTTTCTGTTTTCCCAGAGACAATCGCCGACTATTTTCCTCTGTATTCAGAGTTGTGAAACCTAAGTTCACCAAGGGTGACAATGCCATCCCCATTTAGATCAGCAGACAGGTCATTAAGACTTGTCTGCCCTGAGGCGCTTGCTACAGGTGCTAGCACCATTGAAGCCATTGCGATTGTCAGTACAGAAAGGAAGTATTTTTTCATCTTATTCTCCATGAGAGCTTATGAGTTTCGTCTTTTGTTTATCGACGAAACTCATACCATGGTAGATCTGTTGTCGAGATAATTCCTGATAATTACCTAAGCTAACAATAAAAGTTTTATTAGAAAAATTAGAGCGAAACTCACTGACTGTCAAGCCATATGGCATTGTACTTGTTGAGTTTAATTAACCACAGCGAACCGCTCT
Source organism: Leptolyngbya sp. (assembly GCA_003249105.1). Taxonomy (GTDB): domain Bacteria; phylum Cyanobacteriota; class Cyanobacteriia; order Phormidesmidales; family Phormidesmidaceae; genus Nodosilinea. Next base: position 35,042 of record QBLT01000004.1, read on the forward strand.
ATACTCCTCCAAAAAAAGCCACCAGGCTTTTGGCAATGGTGGCTTTAGAGTCTATTGAGACGAGTGCTATCTTGGGTAAGCGATAGCACTCTAAAGATAGCACTCGTCAAAAATTTTATGAACCTCTGTAATCGCGATTGTGTTGAATAAGTTCACCGAGAGTTACAGGCCTGCCTTTTTCGGCAGCTAAACCACGAAGGCTAGTTTGGCCAGAAGCACTGGCCACAGGGGCAAAGGACATTGTAGCTAATGCGATAGTTAGTACGGAAAGAAAGTATTTTTTCATTTGTCTTCTCAATGAGAACTGCTAAAGCTCGCGCTTGGCTAGCGAAGCTTTATACCATTCATTATAGATTGAATATCAAACCATTTCCTGATAATTATCTAAGCTAAAGCTGAGCGTTTTATTAGAAGAATTAAAGGGCAATTTTCGTTTGCATTTTCACAAAAGTTGATCCTTTCAGACATTTTTTGGGCGATTAAAGAAATCCATTCTTTCTTGATGGAGCCTTCGTTTGAGCACGTTTTTTTATGGATTGAGCTTACATTCTGGAAAAATATCCCTTGTGCAACCTGAAAATAGCCCGATTGGGGTTGGGTATTTCATCCTGATTTCATTTTTCTGTGGGATGTTTGGGGGACTGAGGGCATTTTTCTCCTAAAGACTGTATTTGAGTGGTTCAAGGGCACGCCTATGACAGCTATCTCCGATCGCTTGTGTGTTTTAGCCAGAGGGCGGTTGCTCCCTCGGCTGGCCTTGCTAATGCTGTTGCTAGCCCCTGCTGGCGCAGCCTTTGCTCATGCTGGCCACGGGGATGAGTTTCAGGGGGGTGGTGCCGGGGCTAACCCAGCAGGGATTGCGGTTGATGCAGAGGTTGCTGACCGCATTGGTTTAATTGTCGAGCCGGTAAAGCGACAGGTGTTGGCCTTTGGGGTGAAGGCAACGGGGCAAATCGAAGCCTCGCCGGGGCGACAGGTATCGGTGACAAACCCAGTCGGCGGTACGGTGACCAAGCTGCTGGTGGAGCCGGGGCAGCAGGTGGAAGCGGGCCAGGCGCTAGCGGTGATCACCAGCGGGGAATTGGCCGAATTGCGGGTGACCGCCTTGGAAAACTCCGCTGAGCGCCAGGGAAATGTGCAGCAGGCCGAGGCCGATTTGCAGCTCGCCCGGCAGACTTACGAGCAACAGCAGCAGATTGCCCTGAGGGCGATTGAAGCGGCCCGGACAGATGTGCGAGTAGCCCAAGAGCAGTACGATCGCGACTCAGAACTGGCGGCGGAAGGGGCGATCGCCCGCCGCGAACTATTGGCCTCTGAAGCGGGTTTGGCAGACGCCAAGCAGGTTTTGGCAGAGGCCGAAAGTCAGTTGGAGGTTCTCAGTGCTCGCACGGGAGTGGCGCAGGCCCAGACCGCCCTCAACGTTGCTCGCTCCCGCTCTCAGCTCAGCTCACAGACCTACCAAACTCGGTTGCAGCAGCTCGGGGCCACGGCTAACCCAGACGGCACCATCACCATCAAAGCGCCGATCGCAGGTACCATTGCCGATCGCGACGTGACCCTGGGGCAATCTTCAGAAGATGCGGGCGCGGTGTTAATGACCATCGTGGATAACCGCATGGTATTGGCCACCGCAAACATTTTTGAAAAAGATCTCTCCCAGGTATCGCCTGGGCAACGGGTGCGGATCACCGTGGCCAGCCTGCCCGATCAAATCTTTGAGGGCCAAATTACCACCGTAGGTTCGGTGGTCGATGGCGAAACTCGGGTTGTACCTGTGCAGGCCGAGCTAGACAATGCTCAAGGCACCCTCAAGCCCGGCATGTTTGCGGCCCTAGAGGTCTTGACCGAGAGCACTCCAGCGGCGGTGATGGCCATTCCTCGGGCGGCGGTGGTCGAAGCCAACGGCCAAACCCTGGTGTTTGTCCGCAATGGCAACGCCTTTGAACCCGTGGATGTCACTGTAGGGAGAACAGCGGGCGATCAGGTAGAGGTGCTTAGCGGTCTGTTTGAGGGCGATGAAGTGGTCACCCAGCGGGCTAATCAACTCTATGCCCAGTCGTTGCGGGGCGGGAGTGCTGAGGCAACAGAGGAAACTGCCGCACCCGTTGAGGCGGTCGCAACCCCAGGCGTTCCCTGGTGGGCGATGGGGTTGGGCAGTGGTGCGATTGCTACGACAACCTTTGCCGCCGGAATCTGGTGGGCCAAGCGACAGCGCCCGACCTACGCCCTGGCGATCGGCGACGAGGCGGTTTCGCCTTCAGCCCAAGGGCATCCTCGCTACGGCACTGGGCCAACCCTTGCTGCTCCCCTGGTTGAAGAGGGAGAGCCCTCGCACAAGTAGCTATAAGGATTTCTGGAAAGCGTCTTTCCAGATGGTGGGCATTGCCCACCCTATGACGGTTATGGTGAGCCACCTACCCTGCCAAATTTTGAACAACAGCGATGCTAGATAACATTTTGAAGTGGTCGATCGCCCAGCGGTGGCTCGTGGTCATCGGGGCGATCGTGGTGACGTTTTTGGGTATTTATAACCTCACCCAAATGCCTTTGGACGTGTTTCCAGATTTTGCGCCCCCCCAGGTTGAAATTCAAACCGAAGCGCCGGGGTTGGCCCCCGAAGAGGTGGAAGCGCTGATTACCCTGCCCATTGAGAGTGCCGTCAACGGCACCCCTGGGGTAGAAATCGTGCGGTCATCCTCGGCGGTTAGTATTTCGGTCGTCAAGGTGATTTTTCGCTGGGGTACTGATGTCTATCAGGCCCGGCAGCTGGTCACCGAGCGCCTTCAGCAGGTGCAAGAAAAACTGCCCGAGGGAGTAGGCATTCCCCAGATTTCGCCGATTTCGTCACCGATTGGCACAATTTTGATGTACGCCTTTACGGCGGAAACTACGCCTCTGATGGAGGTGCGGCGGTTGGTGGATCGCGATGTCACAAATCGGCTGTTGGCGGTGCCAGGTATTTCTCAAGTGATTGCTTACGGTGGCGACGTGCGGCAGTACCAGGTGCTGGTTGACCCAGACCGACTGGTGGCGTTTAATGTGTCGCTGCAAGAGGTGGCCGAGGCTACTGAGGCCGCTAACGTCAATGCCGCAGGTGGATTTCTCAACACCCCCGACCAGGAGCTGATTATTCGGGGTGTAGGACGACTCGACTCGATTGAGCAACTGCAAGAGTCGGTGGTAGCCGCCCGAGATGGCCGCCCCGTCAAGCTGCAAGATGTCGCTGATGTTCAAATTGGAGCTGCCCTCCAGCGGGGCGACGGTAGCGTGGGGGGCCAGCGGGCGGTGGTAATGGTGGTCAACAAGCAACCGCTGAACGACACTCCTACGGTGACCCGAACCGTGGAAGCTGCCATGGAGGAGCTAAAAGCGGCTCTACCCGAGGATGTCGTCGTCACTGAAACTTTTCGGCAGGAAAACTTTATTGAGGCGTCGGTCGAAAACGTTCTGGGTTCCCTGCGAGACGGCATCATCATCGTCTCAGTCATTATCCTGCTGTTTTTGATGAACTGGCGCACGGCGGTGATTACGCTGAGCGCTATTCCGCTCTCGATTTTGGTGGGCATGATCATTCTCAATGCCTTTGGCCAGGGCATTAACACCATGACCCTGGGCGGGTTAGCGGTGGCGATTGGCTCAGTGGTCGATGACTCGATTGTGGATATGGAGAACGCCTATCGCGGGCTGCGCAAAAACCAGTTGGCAGGCAGCCCAGAACATCCCTTTAAGGTGGTTTATGACACCTCTGTAGAGGTGCGGGTGAGCGTTATTTTTTCCACTGTAATTATTGCTGTGGTGTTTGCCCCCATCTTTAGTTTGACGGGGGTAGAGGGTCGGATTTTTGCCCCCATGGGGGTGGCCTACCTGGTGTCGATTGTGGCCTCTACGCTGGTGGCCATGACGCTCTCCCCAGCGCTGTGCGCCATCTTGCTTGCCCGCCGCCCGCTGCCCAGCGATGAGACCTGGGTTACCAGGACATCTCAACGGCTGTATCAACCGGCTTTGCGGTTTGTAATGGCCCGCGCCAAGCTGGTGCTGGCCATTGCCGTGGCGTCGTTGGTGGCGTCGATGGTGGTGTTTTCGAGTCTGGGGCGGGTGTTTTTGCCAGAATTTCAGGAGCCCTCTCTGGTGAATGCGATGCTGCTGTATCCAGGGTCGTCATTGGCGGCCACCAATGAAGCCGGGCTGGCGATGCAAAAGGCGCTGAAAGACGACCCCCGCTTTGCGACGGTGCAGATGAGGACGGGGCGCGCACCGGGGGATTCCGATGCTGGCGGGGTCAATTTGGGTCACGTAGATATCGAGCTGAGCCAGGAGGGGCTTCGCGATCGCGAAGCCTCTATTGAAACCATTCGAGAGGAGTTTGCCCGCATTCCTGGCATTGCCCCTAGCGTGGGCGGGTTTATTACCCACCGCATGGATGAGGTGCTGTCGGGGGTGAGAAGCGCGATCGCGGTTAAAATCTTTGGCCCCGACCTCGACCAGTTGCGTACTATCGGCAGCGATGTCGAAGCCGCGATTCGCGATATCGATGGCCTGGTGGATTTGCAGCTGGAGCCCCAGGTGCCTATTCGCCAGGTGCAGATTCAGTTTGATCGGCCTGCTGCGGCCCGCTACGGCCTTACCGTGGGGCAAATTGCCAGCGTTGTCGAAACGGCACTTAACGGGCGAGTGGTGTCTCAAGTGCTAGAGCAGCAGCAGCTGTTTGACCTGCTGGTTTGGCTCAAAGATGACGCTCGCAATAATTTGGAGGCGATCGGCAACCTGCTGATTGATACCCCGGTGGGCCAAAAAATTCCTCTGGCCCAGGTGGCCCGCATTGACTACGGCACTGGGCCAAACACCATCAACCGCGAAAATGTCTCGCGCCTGATTGTGGTGTCGGCCAACGTGGCCGGGCGCGATCTGGGCTCCGTGGTTGATGCCATTCAAGACCGGGTGAGGGAAGCGGTGTCACTGCCCTCGGGTTACTACATTCAGTACGGCGGGCAGTTTGAGTCAGAGCAGCGGGCCAGCCGCAACCTGCTGGTGTTTGGCGGACTGGCGATCGTCGTCATCTCTGTACTGATGTATTTTGCGGTTAAGTCGGTGCTGGGGATGGTGATGATTATGGTCAACCTACCCCTTGCCCTGGTGGGGGGCATTGCCTCTATTGCCCTCGGGGGTGGCGTGGTGTCGGTGGCGTCGCTAGTCGGGTTTATCACCCTCTTCGGGGTCGCCACCCGCAATGGCTTACTGCTGGTCGATAACTACAACGCCAAGCTGGCCCAGGGGATGCCGCTGCGCGAGGTGATCGTCGAAGGCTCCTCAGAGCGTCTGGTGGCTATTTTAATGACAGCCCTCACCTCGGCTCTGGGCATGGTACCCCTGGTACTTGGCAGTGGGGCAGGCAAAGAAATCTTGCAGCCCCTGGCTGTGGTCGTTTTGGGCGGGCTATTCACCTCAACGGCACTGACGCTGCTGGTGCTGCCAGCGCTCTACTCTCTGTTTGGCAAACGCTTGATGCCCAAGCCAACGACGCCGACAGATTATGTCGATGAGAGGGAACCATCAATCGCTGCTAAGGTGCCGATGGCTTAAATTGCCCAATTTTTCCAATTGACCACCGTAGGGTGGTCAATGCCCAATCAGCCTGCTTTAGCCGTTTTCCTTTCGGAGGTTCATTCCATGTATTCCCAACTTGCTCAAGCTCTGTTAATTACTGGCGTGCTAGCGCTATCCGCCTGCGGTAGCTCTGAAACTGCAATTACCCCTGACACCCCTGCTGAAACTCCCGTAGCCGAAAGTCCCGCTGCCCAGACAGAAACTGCCGCCGCCTCCAGCGCCGCTAGTAAGGGTGGGCAAGTGGTCGAAAGTGGCCCATACCATTTAGAACTGGTGCCCGCACCCGAAGCCGATGGTATTCACCTCGACTTGTACCTGCAAACGGGCGACACCCATGAAGCCATTGCCGATGCTACGGCGATCGCCCAGGTGCAGCTGCCCGATGGCACCCAGCAAGAAATTCCGATGGAGTACGATGCCGAGGGTGCGCACTTCTTTGCGTTTTTACCCAGCCAGGCGGCGGGGGATTACAAGACTGTGATTCAGACCGATATCAAGGGCGAAAAGGTCAACGCCCGTTTTAACTTCTCGAAGTAGGCATCATCTAAGTCTAGGGCTTGCTGAATAAGTCAAGATCCTTAAAACATGGCCATTTCAGGCAATAAACTCCAAGATAAGTGCAAGGTCATTTAACGAGTTTTCGACGTTTCAGCCGATTTAACCTTGCACTTACCTATCGACAAAACCTGAAAATTCAACGTGTCTCCGTTGGTTCAGCCCTAGAATTGCGTGATTTGTTTTTTCAGCAAGCCCTAAGTCTAGACGCTGAGTTTTACTCCGCATTGAAGGAAGCAAGCTATGCCCTCATGCCAAGGGGCTAGGAGAACTCCGAGTTTTAAGCTAGACAAGGTCTCTTCGCCCGGTCACCTATGGCCGGGCTAATTTTGTTTAAGCGGGGCTGAGACAGATGTTGTAAACAATACTTATTGTTTCCCATGGCTATATTGTTACTGAACTATGCAACGTCGATGAAATGTAAACATTCAGAAAAATAAGTAACTGTCTGATTTCATTATCATCAATTAATGAAATCAAAATGAAATTACTCTATTCAATCAGGCAGAAGTTGATCCTCTTACTCTGGAGAGGTGCAGGTAAACATCCTTTCAACTAGATTTTTATTATGGCTAATCAAAGATCAAGGGAGAATGCTCATGCTTCTCAATCACGAAAAATATCAGTCTAGCTTCGATCAGGCCATGGCCTGTGCTGTGGAATGTGAGCACTGTGCAGAGGCCTGTATAGGCAAGCCTGAGATGGTGAAGTGTGCTCGCATGTGTCTGGACACGGGGGAAAGCTGCCGTAGCTTAGCAACGCTGATGGTGCGAGGGTCTTACTTTATCGCGCCGATGGCCAACGCCTGCGCTGAAATTTGCGAAGCCTGCGCCAGCGAATGCGAAAAGCACGATATGGATCGCTGTAAAAAGTGCGCTGAATCTTGCCGCACTGCGGCACAAGCCTATCGCAAGATTGCTAGCGTAGCCGCGTAAGTTGAAGTTGGCTAACCCTTCAATTCAATTCAACTTAGCCCGCTGAGGTCATAGCATCCCATGGAAATAGATCACGTGAAGCTGGCTAGCTTTTAGATAGAGCTTTTCGGTTTGGGAAAGCTCTGTAGAAAGCTTCTTCACTTCTACATACCTCTACACAAACAGCAAGATCATGACTACTAACAAAGAAATCACCAAAGACCACGCAGATGCTGGCCATAATCAGGAAATGTCAGGTAGTTATCTCCGGTTCCTGGCAATGATTGGAACATCAATCGTTGTGATGTTCTTCCTAATGTATCTGCATTCCTATCAAATTCTCGACCATGCTTGGTTTAGTGAAACGCGGGTCTTCATGGCGCTGATCATGGGGGCTGCGATGATGGTGATTATGCTGTCTTACATGCTGCACATGTACAAGAGTCGCAGTGCTAATATTGCCATCTATGTAAGTGCCATTGTGCTATTTGGGGCTTCGCTATGGCTGGTGCGCAGCCAAGTTACGGTGAGCGACGTCGATTATATGGAAGGTATGATTCCTCACCACTCAATTGCCATCTTGACCAGCGAGCGAGCCCAGATCCAAGATCTGCGGGTGCGCGAACTGGCCGATGGCATCATCGAGGCCCAGCGCCGAGAGATCAACGAGATGGAGTGGCTAATTTCTGACATTCGAGACAACGGTTTGGTTACTGCACAAGCTGAGTTAGAAGCAAGACCGTTGCCAGACTTCACAGCAGCTCCCGAATAGAACGATTAAGCCCATTGAACCAGATAGCCATGTCTTACGATCCATTTTGTTGCCTTCCATAATGGTTACTCCTGTAATTACACATGTGGGAAGTCTTCACCTTGCCTGTCAGCGGCACCAAAATGTGGGAAAAAGGCAGGTACCCTGGCCGCATACTGGGCATATTCCTCGCCAAATTCCGTCAAGGCTTCACGCTCTTCTTGATGGGCTAAACGGACATACATCCAGACTAAAAAGGGAAACATCGGCAGCGTCAGAATAGTGGGCCATTGCAGCAAGAATCCAAACATGATCAAGACAAATGCACCATATTGAGGATGTCGTACCCTTGAGTAGGGGCCGGTGATCGCGAGCTGATGGTTTTGCTGCGCCCCATAGAGTACTCTCCAAGCAGAAGATAACAGGATGAACCCACTCAAAACTACTAAATTGCTAAGCAGGTGAATAGGGTTAAAGTGAGGGTTGCCTCCGAGTCCTAAAATTGTCCACCAGAGATGTCCGGCATCGTGGGATAGAGGGTCTAAGCTAGGATAGCGGCTCTGTAGCCAGCCTGAAAGCAGATAGACGGTGACAGGAATGCCATACATTTCGGTGAAAAGCGCGACGATAAAGGCAGAAAATACCCCAAACGATCGCCAATCACGAGCACTCTTTGGCTTCGTAAAGCTAAACGCAAAAATGATGAACACTAGAGAATTAATAATCACCAACGACCAAAGACCATAGGCAGGAGTGTTACTCATTTCTCATCTCCTTGAGGCGAATTGTGGCGGCTATGCCCGTGATGTCCTCCTGAGCCACCGTGCATAAAGACATGCATTAAGGGGCAGGCCAATAGAAACAGCCACGGCAACACAGGAATAATGTGAGCGAGATGCTCGGTGAATAGAAAGAATGCGGCAATTCCTAGAAATGCTAGCAGCGCAATGCCGGAGGGAGATCGCCACCAAAAACTTGTCGAAGAGTCGTTGATCATAGGTTTATTATTGCCTCACTTAATTTGATTTTCAGTCGTTCGGCATATTGATCGACTTAAGCGACAGAAGAATTCTCTACAATCTGGGTGCTATATCCAACCCCTGCCAGAGCCCTCTGCATAGTTTCTATGCTCACCAATTGAGGATCGTAAACAACCGTAGCCTGACTTTTGGAAAACTCGACTGTGCATTTTTCAATGCCAGGAATTTTTTCGGCTGCCCTCTCAATAATTTCGCCACATCCACTGCACATCATTCCTTCTATTTTGAGCGTGCTCATCTGCATAATGATTTACCTTAGTAAACAATGCATTTATAGTTTGACTCGGCGCAGCAACATCGCATTGATAGACACTACGACAGTTGAAACGCTCATGAAAATTGCCCCTACGGCTGGGGTTAGTAGAATGCCGAAAGGATAAGCGACTCCAGCTGCAAGCGGAATGCCAACTACGTTGTAGCCGGTTGCCCAAAACAAGTTTTGGATCATCTTGCCGTAAGTTGCTTTGGCCAGTTTTAAAGCATAGGTTGCATCGATTGGATCGCTCTTGATTAAGACCAGATCGGCAGATTCAATCGCAACGTTGGTGCCAGCCCCAATGGCGAGAGCTAAGTTGGCTTCAAGCATGGCTGGTGCATCATTGATGCCATCGCCGACAAACGCAACGGGCTTTTCTGATTTCAGTTTGCGGATGAGAGATGCCTTATCTTGCGGTAAGACTCGGGCATAGTAGCGATCAATGCCCAACTCATCGGCCACTGATTTAGCGACGGCTTCAGCATCGCCCGTGATCATGACGACCTCCAATCCCATGGACTGTAGCTGCTCGATCGCCCGGCGAGATTGAGCACGGACTTTATCGGCTAGCCCAAACAGTGCCAGGAGTTGCGTGTCGTCCATCAGCGCGATCGCGCTTTCTCCACGCTGCTCAATGGTCACTAGCCCGGCCTGTAGCGAGTCTGCCACCGATAGCGCCAGTTCTTCGGCCCACTCAGGTCGCCCAACCCGATAGCGACGTCCGTTTACTGTACCCTCGACCCCTTTGCCAGCCACAGCTCGAAAGTCCGTGCCACCAGGCAACTTGGTTTGCCTGGCTTCTGCTTCCCGCACAATGGCTGCTCCTAGCGGATGCTCTGAAAAGGTTTCTAGTGAGGCTGCGATCGCCAGCGCATTTGGTTCATCCACAGCGTCTGTGAAAATATGGCGAACCCCAAATTTACCCTCGGTTAAGGTACCCGTTTTATCGAAGGCGATTACCTGAATCTGACGTGCCCGTTCAAACGCTTCACGGTTCCGCACTAAGATGCCATGCTTTGCCGATAGGGACGTGGCATTGACAATTACTAGGGGAATGGCCAAGCCTAAGGCATGGGGACAGGTGATAACGAGTACGGTTACGGCCCGATTAATCGCAAAGGTCAATGATGGGCCTACCGACAGCCAAACCACAAAGGTCAGTACGCCGACTCCGATCGCAGTCAAGGTCAGCCAATAGGCCAGTTGATCCGCTAGAGCCTGATATCGGCTTCGCGATGACTGTGCCTCTTCTACCAGACGCATGATTTGGCTCAGCGTCGTCTGCTCGCCTGTCCGAATGATTTTTAAGGTGAGTGCTCCTTCGCCATTGACAGAGCCACCTACGGCTTCGTCTCCGACCTGTTTGATGACAGGACGAGACTCACCAGTCAAAAATGCTTCGTTAACGCTAGAGGCTCCTTCAACCACCTCGCCATCAATCGGGATTTGTTCGCCGGGTCTGACGAGAATGGTATCGCTAGGCTGCAAATTCTCGACAGAAACCTCCTCGATCTTGCCTGCCCTAAACCGATGGGCTGTTGCTGGTACCAGATTCGCTAGGTGCTCTAGGGCGCGGCTAGCCCCTTGCACCGAGGCCATTTCTATCCAATGGCCTAACAACATGATGGTGACCAAGGTGGCTAACTCCCAGTAGAATGGCTCACCCTCTAGCCCAAAAGAAACAGCCAGACTGTAGACAAATGCAACTGTAATCGCTAAGGCAACCAGGGTCATCATCCCGATTTTGCCCTGTAGCTCAATCCAGGCACCCCTTAAAAATACCCAGCCGCCATAGCCATAGATCACCACACTTAAAAGAGGACTCACTAACTCAGATCCAGGAAACTGAATGGCCTGATAGCCAAACCACTGTTGAAAAGAAGGCGAAAAATACAGAACTGGTAGGGTCAGCACCAGGCAGACAAAAAACCGTCTGCGGAAAATCTCAGGGCTATGACCAGCATGCTTATCATGGACAGAAGAAGAGCCGTGGCCTACATGGCCATGATGTGTTTTAGAGTGATGCGTATGATCGTGGGCCATTTTGTGTCTCTCTATACTCGATTGTGCGATACGCCATCGATTAGAAGTGCCTAGGCCTTTTTCCTTATTGAATAGAAAGATGGAATTCCTTTACAAAGCTCAGCCCAGCTCAGAAATGAAGCTTTGTCTGTAGGAAAACCACAGATCTCGATCTGAACTTGGTATAGCTATAGCCTGACGAATGAATATGAAACCAGGATGAAAAGTATTACTTCTTTAGATCCTGGCGATGCCTAACATCCCTCCGACTCAATAGCCAGAGAAGGCTAACTTGAGAGCGCAGAAAAATCACCACAATAATGCGGTCGAGGCCTAACCTAGCGAAGCTGGCCTAGGGGCATGCCCGCACTGGTGAGGGGAAGCTTAATGGTAAAGGTGCTGCCCTTTGAGACGGCGCTCTTAACGTGAATGCTGCCCCCATGAGCCTGGGCGATCGCCAGCGCGATCGACAGACCCAGCCCCGCTCCGCCGCTCTGGCGCGATCGATCTTTTTCAATGCGGTAAAAGCGATCAAAAATTCGAGGCTGATCGTCGGGGTGAATGCCCACCCCCGTATCTTCTACGGCAATCAGGGCGTGCTTATCCACGGCTCTGAGGCGGATGGTGACTTTGCCGTTGGCAGGAGTGTGCTGTAGGGCATTGCTGACCACATTCAGCACCAGGCGGTAAAGCTGCTCTTCGTGACCAATCACTGTCAGAGGCGGGGCCGCAGGCTGATCGAGCCAGAGGTAAATGCCCTTAGCGATCGATAGCGCCGCCATTTCCTCCTCAATATCGCTCAGCACGTCTTGCAGGCAGCAGGCCAAGCCGGGTATTGAGGTTTGAATATCGAGCCGGGAGAGCAGCAGCAGGTCGCTGACTAAGCGGGTGAGGCGATGGTTTTGGCGGGCAATCACCTGGAGGGTATCGCGGGCCTCGGCATCTGAGATTTCTGGCAGCCGAATCACTGACTCGGTGGTGGCCTGAACCGCAGAGAGGGGGGTTCTCAACTCGTGAGCGGCATCGGCAGTGAATTGTTGGATGTTGCGGTATGACATTTGCACTGGTTCTAGGGCTACCCCCGCCAGCCACCACCCAGCGACCGCAGTGAGCGCCAGAACAATCGGTAGACCTAACGCCATATTCCAACGAACCGTGGCAAGGTAGGCGGCAAAGTCATTGAGCGAACGACCTACCACCACACGACCCACCAGTTGCTGATCATCAAGGGCATACAGAGGCAGAATAATCTGGCGGTAGGGCTGCCCCGACCCATCGCGCAGGCTTTGCCAAAGGGAAGCCCCATCGGGGCTGGGCAGTCCTAGGGGATAGTCGCCAGCGGTCGCAACTAATGTTCCATCAGTGCCTAGCACCCGGATATAGTAATTGCCGGAGTACAGGTCATCGGGGTGATAGTGGTTCTGGCTGTGCTCAAAGGGGGCCAGGCAGGGATCTCCGGTGAGGCAAAGGCTTGGCAGCAGATCAGAGGAACCGCTCTCGATCTGACCTTTGGCCGTGAGCGATTTCTCTAGGTTGTCGTGAACGGCTTCGGCGACTGATTTTAGCTCGCGATCGGCGGCTACCCGATGGGCATGGGCGATCGCCTCATACATGCCCAGGGCGCTGATTGCCAGCACGACGGCCATCACCCCCGTATACCAGCCAGTGAGCTGCCAGCGGCTGCGGCGAAACAGTCTATTCAGCTTTAAACCGGTATCCCATGCCATAGACGGTTTCAATCATGTGGTCATAGCCATGCTGCCCCAGCTTACGGCGCAGCAGCCGCACCTGGGCCGCTACCACGTTGCTGATCGGTTCGGAGCCAAATTCCCACAGCTGGTTGAGCACCTGCTCTTGGGTGAGAATCTGGTCAGGGTGCTCCATTAAATATTGCAGGAGCTGAAATTCTTTTTGGGTCAGATCGATTGCCTGCTCAGCGGCGGTGTCGCTGGGCAGCAGGGCAATTCTGCGATCGCAGTCTAGCGTTAGCGGCCCAACTTGAATTTGGGCTGGCTTGAAGTCGGCAGGGCGTCGTCTCAAAGCCCGCAATCGGGCCAGCAGCTCATCCATGCTAAAGGGTTTGATAAGGTAGTCGTCGGCTCCGGCATCGAGCCCCGCAATGCGATCTTCAATGCGATCGTTGGCAGTCAGCATAAGAATCGGGAGAGCATTCTGCCGCGCCCGTAACCAGCGACAGATCTCCAGTCCCGTTAGTCCTGGCAACATCCAGTCAAGTACTCCCAGCACGTAAGTGACAGTGCTGCTCTCCAGGTAGGTCAGCGCTTCATCCCCAGACTGTACCCAGTCCACTACGTAGGCTTCTTGGGTCAGCGTGCGCTTAATCGCTCGCCCCAAGTCGGGCTCATCTTCAACCAGCAAAATTCGCATGGACAGTTGCTCAGGCTACCGGAAAAGAGGGTGACAGCCAGTGATCATTCTCTTCAACCTAAGACCTTAGCATCTGACCATGAAACCAAAATGAAATTGAAACTTGAAGGAACCCGTTGACCTGGCAGGCTATTTAGCCGATCACGCAAAGGTTTGACTAGAGGGTGTGATGGAAGTGAAGATGACTATGAGCGTTTCTAAGTATTTGATTACGCCTGTGGCGATGCTGATGCGCTTCATCGTGGGTGTGGTTATGGTCATGCCACAGCCCACTGGTCACCTTGGGCTGCGCTGCGGGGCGAAAAACGAGCTGAGCAATGCCCCAAACCGCCACCCCCACTAGGCTGCTACCCAGAAAAGTAGCCGTAGAAAAATGGCTCCCCATCCATCCTGCCAGGGGATAGGAGAACGCCCACCACAGATGGCTCCAGGCAAAGTGAGCACCGTAGACTCGGCCTTGAATGTCAACATCAACCCGATCGGCAATTAAGGTTTGGGTCGGCACATTGACGAGGGTTTGCCCCACGCCTGCGACGGCCCACAACAGTAATAGCCCGCTCAGGCTAGCCCAGTTTGCGGGCAAGAGAGCCAGGGTAATCAGAGCCGCCCCCAGGCCAGTGAGTACCGTCTGTTTCTGTCCAGGGTTGACGGTGCCTAGGCTAATTGACGCAAGGGTTGCCCCCAGCCCAAAGGCGGCCATGACCCAGCCGTATTCCAGCTTGCCCAGTTGAAGGGTACCCTGAACATACCCAACGGTGTTGACCAGGATGGCGGCCCCAGCGATCGCCGCCACCAACTGCATGGCCAAGGCATATCTGATCGGTGGATCGCTGAGTAAGCAGGTGGTGCCCATGCGAATATCCTGTAGCGTTCTGCGGACTGTTCTAGGCTCCTGCTGGCGTTGGGCAACCATCAGCTGCCCTGGCAGAGTAATGACCAAAATAGCAGCAATCAAAAAGGTGATGCCATCCAGAAAAAACACCTGCCGGATGCCCACAAAAGCGGCAATGCTACCGGCTAAACCGGGGCCGAGCACACCCAATAGCTGATAGGTGGCACTGGAAAGAGCGATCGCAGTGGGGTACTCCTCTTGGGTGGCGATCAAGGGAATGGTGGCGGTATAGGTGGGCGTAAAAAAGGCAGAGAACAGGTTTAGGGCCAACACGATCGCGTAAATGTGCCAAATCTGGGTGACAAAGGGCAGCAGGCAAACAATCACCATCCGCGCTAAGTGGGTGATAACCATGATGCGCTTGCGGTCAACGCGATCGGCTATCGCCCCCGCCAGCGGTGAGAGCACGACGTAGGCCGCAACTCGCAGGGTGAGCGCCCCTGACAAAATCAGCCCGGCGTTTTCACCCGCTAGTTCAAAGGCGAGTAGTGCCAGCCCTAACCAGGTCAGGGCATCGCCAACCAGGTTAATAGTTTGGGCTGTGTAGAGGCGGGCAAAGGTAGGGTTTCTAAGACATTGGAGCAGCCGAGGAGCTTGAATCATGAGGTTTACAGGGCATGACAAGGCAGGCGATGACCTTTGAGCAACCACTCTAACGCATCCCCCTGGGGGGCATATTGAGGAAAGGCTGATTGGGTTAAAAAAGGCGCGGTTTGCGGCTCAGAAAGCTAAGCAGATCGCGCCTCGAACAGAGTTCTAACCAAACTACTGCCTTAACCCGGCGGTAGAATGCGACGCCGCATTGACAACGATCGCCACCTCAAGGGCAGTCTGCTTTCGTTTGGGCATTAGCCACTTGCCAAACTTGGCATAGAGGGCCGGAATCACCAGCAGCGTTAATGCTGTGGAGGTGAATAGGCCCCCCAACACCACAATCGCCAGGGGTTGCAGAATCTCATTCCCGGCTCCGCTGGCGATCGCCAACGGCAGCATCCCCAAAGCAGACGTGAGCGCCGTCATCAAGATGGCATTGACCCGGTCAAGGGACCCGGTGACGATCACCTCTTTGAGGGGCATCCCCTGGGCAAATTTATTGTTGTAGTTGTCTACTAGCAGCAAGCCATTCCGAGTAGCAACCCCAAACAACGTGATAAAGCCAATCAGGGACGCGATCGAAATAACGCCTCCGGTGAGGGCGATCGAGAGAATGCCGCCAACTAACGCCAGGGGCAGGTTGATCATGATGGCAATGGTGGCAGGCAGCGACTTCACCGAGAAGAACATCAACACCGCAATTACAATCGCCGCCAAGAGGCTGTAAATCAGCAGGCTGCTGGTGGCCCGTTGCTCAGACTCAAACTGGCCGCCGTACTGGATGAAGTAGCCGTTGGGCAACTGCACATTTTGCTGAATCTGGGCTTGAATATCGCCCACCACGCTGCCCAGGTCACGCTCGGCCACGTTGGCCGAGACCACAATCAGCCGCGACACATCTTCCCGGTTCACCACATTTGCGCCCATACCGTAATCGACGGTGGCCACATCTCCCAGGGAAATAATTTCCTCGGTGGGGGTGCTAACGGGAATGGCGCGAATGGCATCGAGATTATCGCGCGCGGATTCTTGCAAACCCACAGCAATATTGATCAGCTGCTGATTCTCTGGCACCTGCGACACGATCCGACCGTTGAGGGCGGTTTCAACAATCTCTGAAATTGCGGCCATGCTCAACCCATAGCGAGCCGCCGCCGCCCGGTCATACTGAATCTGCACCTGACGAATGGGCAATTGAGGTTCGAGCTGCAAGTCAACCACCCCTGCAATCGGCTCGATAGTATCGCGCACCTGTTCCCCGATGCGGCGCAGTTCGGCCAGGTCGGGGCCAAAGATTTTGATGGCGATCGCACTTCTCACCCCTGACAGCACCTCATCCATGCGGTGAGAGATAAACCCACCAATATTGGGGGCTACCCCCGGCAGTGCCAAAAACGCCTCCCGCAGCTGTTGCACACTGGCTTCGCGGTCTTCCAGGGCCAGATCACTGAGTTCCACATCCACGTGGGCCATGTTGACCCCCGCCCCATCGGCATCGCCGGGGGCACGCCCAGCCCGCACCTGCACCCACTCGTAGAGGGGGTTCTCTTTTAGCGTTGTGGCCAGCGCCATACCCGCTCGATTGGTGATATCCAGCGATACCCCAGGAAACAGCACCATGGAGTTGACCAGGGATTTTTCCTGAAACTCTGGCAAAAACACCCGCCCTAGCGACGGCACGATCGCCATAGCTGCCACCAACATCGCCAACGAGAGTGACAGAATCACCTGGGGAGCCCGCAGCGACACATTCAACAGCGGACGATAGAGCCGCTCAGCCCAGCGCGACACAAACGTTCCCTCCTGGGGCAAGGTTTGGTTGGCCAGCAAAATGGCACAGAGCGCAGGTGACAAGGTCATGGCCACTAGGGTAGAGGCCGCGATCGAAAGCAAATAGGCCAAGCCCATAGGGGCAAAAATGCGCCCTTCTACCCCGGTCAAACTAAAGATTGGCGCAAACACCACCACGATGATCACCGTGGAAAAAATCACCGCCAGCCGCACTTCCACAGAGGTATCGTATACCACCTGAAAGGGATGTTTGGGGTTGCCCTGGGCCTGATTGGTACGCAAACCGCGATAGCAGTTCTCCATGTCCACAATCGAGTCATCGACCACTGAGCCAATGGCCACCACTAGGCCACCCAGGGTCATGGTATTGATGCCTAGGCCAAAGGCTTTCATCAACATCAACCCAATCAGCAGCGAGAGTGGAATGGCGCTGAGAGTGATGATCGCCGTGCGCCAGTTCATCAAAAACAGCAGCATGATCACCGACACGATGATGATGCCTTCAAGCAGCGAACCGCTGACATTACTAATGGCCGAGTCAATAAAATTGGCCTGGCGGAAGGTGCGGGCCATCTGCACATCGACGGGGAAGGTTTGCTGTAAATCGGCAATCACCGCTTCCACGGCGTTTGTAACCGTGGGCGTATCCACATCGGGCTGTTTATTAATCATCAGCACAACGGCGGGCTGTCCGTTAAAGCTGGCATCCCCTCGTTTGAGGGCAGCTCCGGTCTGCACCTCAGCGACATCTTGTAGCACAATTGATTCGCCGTTCTCGACCTTCACCACCGACTGCTGTAGATCTTCAATCGACTGCACTTGGCCAATGCCTCGCACCAGCAGTTCTTGACCGCCGCCAATCAAAAAGCCGCCTGGCGCGTTGGAGTTAGCGCCTCGGGCGGCAGCGGTGACCTCGTTGAGGGCCACATTCAGCGAGGTCAATTGCTCTGGGTCAACCAATACCTGCTCTTGGCGCTCGTCGCCGCCGTAGACGGTGACTTGTGTGACCCCCGGCACCGACAAAATTTGCTGGCTGAGGGTGCTGTCTACCAGGCGGCGCAGATCCATCATCGAGGTCTGCCCCTGACCACTGAGCGTGAAAGAATACATCAAAATTGTGCCCAGGGGGGAGGCCAGAGGCGATAGCTCTGGGGTGTGGGCACCCTCTGGCAGTTGGCTGGTCACCTGTTGCAGCCGTTCGGTCACCGCCTGCCTGGCCTGGGCAATGTCGGCCTCCTGGTCAAAAACCACCTGCACCATCGATAGCCCCACCTTCGACGAAGAGCGCACGGTAGTCACCCCTGGCAGGCCATTCACCACGCTTTCAATGGGCACGGTGATTTGGGTTTCCACCTCTTCCGGGGCCAAGCCAGGGGCTTCGGTGTGAATATCGACCTGGGGCGGCGCAAACTCGGGAAACACATCCAGCGGCATCTGGGTGAGGCTGAAAACGCCCCAGATGGTCACCGCAATGGCAGCGGCCACAATAAACCACCGCTGGGCAATGGAATTTTTGAGGGTCTGGTTCAGAAGTGAGTTAAACATCGAAGGTAATTTCTGAGAAAAAAGATACCGCCCGTCGCGCAAACGTCTCGTTTGCATCGCAGTCCAGAGAGCTGCGCGACCATCTATTGCTGAGACATTGATGCAGAGAAACGACCCAGGTTAGTAGCCTCCTCGTTTGCCCGAATAGGTGCCATCGGAAAAGCGGCTCTTCTTTTTGCGACCGCCGCTTAAAAAGGTCATCGCCCCAGTGACTACGGCAGCCGCTGACGTTACACCGACTACAAGCCCCCAGGGGAAACCCCTAGAGGGTGCGGCGGTTTCGCTCGCCTGAGCCAGCTCACCCGCTGCGGGAACTGCTTCACTAGGCGGAGCAAGATTGCCCGCCGTATCATGGCTGTGGGGAGTGCCTTGGGCATCGGCCTGAGCGTGGGCCGTATCGGTTGCCGGAACGGCTGCGGTCGGGGCAGCTTCAGCCGTCTGAGTTTTGCGCGACTCCGCATAGAGCGATAGGCTACCTTGGGTGACAAGCTGCTCCCCTACCGACAGCCCATCGGTGACTTCAATCAGGTCGCCCTGGGTCGCACCGGTCATTACTGGCACCGGCTCATAAAAATTCTCATACTGCACGAAGACGAGCTGCTGACCGGCGTCATCCACCAGAGCCGTCACCGGAATCAGCACGGCAGCGCTGCCATCGGCGGCAGACTCAATGGGGTTAACCTCAATGCCCAATAGGGAGTCGGTCTCAGCCTTGACCTCGACTCGGTTGACGCCGCCTTCGGCCTGGAATTCATCACCGTGGCCCACGTGGGAGATTGCGGCTTTGGGTACAGCTAGCAACAGAACGGTGATTAGAGCGGCTTCTAGAAAAGGCTTTTGGGTGTAACGCATGGTTCCTCACTCCGAAATTTGGCTACGGTCGGTCGTAGTCTGCCAGAGCGCCGATGAAATCGAGGTGAAACGGCGGGTCGTTCTGTAAGATCAACGTCGTAAACTGTGTGCCTGAGGCTATGCGAATTTTGCTGGTGGAAGATGAGGAGGATTTGGGACTGGCGATTAAGCAGGTCTTGATGGGTGAGAAGTATGTGGTGGACTGGGTGACCGATGGTGCCCAGGCCTGGTACTGCCTTGAAAACCAGTGGACGGACTACACCTTAGCCATTATCGATTGGCTGTTGCCCGAGCTGTCTGGGCTAGAGCTATGCCAACGGCTCAGGTCACACCAAAACCCCTTGCCCGTACTAATGCTGACTGCCCTGGGCCAGCCCGAAAATCGCGTCACGGGGCTAGACGCCGGAGCCGATGACTACTTGGTTAAACCCTTTGTGATGGAGGAGCTGCTGGCGCGGCTGCGGGCAATTCAGCGGCGATCGCCCCAGCTACAGCCTCAGACTCTGACAGTGGGCGCTTTTACCCTAGACGATGCCAACACCCAGCTACAGGTCGAGCTACCCGATCAACCTGCCCAGACCATTCCTCTCACTCTAAAAGAGTTTCAGGTGCTGGCCTATCTGATGCAAAACTGCGATCGCATCATTCCCGGCAGCAAAATTCGCTATCAACTGTGGGATTTGGACGATGAGCCAGTGAGCAATGTGGTGGCCGCCCAAATTCGCCTGTTGCGCCGCAAGCTAGCCAAGCATGGCTGTACCTGCCCGATCGAGACCATTCCTGGTCAAGGCTATCGTTTTAACTCTTCCCTTTAGCCGCCCATGAATAGCCAGCAGCTCTTTCGTCGCAGTCGCACCCGCTTGGCCCTCTGGTACGCTGGGGTGATGGCGGGGATTCTTGGCCTGGCGGGGCTGGGGATCTACCGGGCGCTAATTCAGGCCAACTCGGCGGCCCTAGAGCGAGAAATTGAATCGATCGCCGGGACGCTCCACGACAGCCTAGAACCCATGCTGCCCCCGTCGGCAGATCCGACTGTTGTTTTGCAGCAAATTTTTCCTGACCTGTGTGTGGCCGGGCAGGTCTGCGCTCCCCAGCCTACGGTGATTCAGCGCCATACCATTGGCATCAGCGATCGCAGCAGCTACTACATTCGACTGTTCGACCACCATGGCGACCTGCTTGCCTTTTCACCCAATCAGCCCTTGCCCCTGTCCCCAACCGTGAACCCTGCCCTGTGGCAAACCCTGCAAAGCGACAGCGGCACTCGCTATCGCCAGTTCACCACCATTTTGCACAGTGCCGATGCCCATCCCACCAGTACCGATGGCCACGATCATCCCTCCTGGGGCTACATGCAAATTGGGCGCACCTTGGCCCCCTTTGATGCCGAGGTTAGGCGCATCCGGTGGATTTTGACGGTGGGATTGCCAATAGCGTTGAGCCTGGTCGCGGCCTCTAGTTGGGGGCTGGCGGGTCTAGCCATGCAGCCCATTTACCAGTCGTATCAACGGCAGCAGCAGTTTACCGCCGATGCCGCCCACGAGCTGCGATCGCCCCTCGCCAGCCTGCTTGCAACCGTGGAAGCCATCCTTCGGCTACCACCTGCTCAGCAGCAAGATGTTTCGCCCATGCTCCAGACCGTAGAGCGCCAGGGCCGTCGCCTCAGCCACTTGGTCGCCGACTTACTGTTGCTGACGAGCTTGGAGCAAGACACCTCCCCCAAATCGTTTAAGCCCTGCTGCCTAAATGATTTGATTGCTGATTTAACTGAAGAGCTCTCGGAACTGGCGGCGGCCTCAGACATTCACCTAGCCCATCACCTTCCCGACGCTGAGATTTATGTTTTGGGGCATGAGTCTCAACTCTACCGGCTCGTTTCCAACTTAATGGCCAACGCCATCCAGTACACCTCCCCAGGGGGATCGGTGCTGGTAAGTTTAGAGGCTCGTGATAGCTTTGCTAAGCCTTACGGCGAACGCATGGCGATCATTGCCGTCAAAGATACGGGCATTGGCATTCCACCAGCTGAGCAAAGCCGCATTTTTGAGCGCTTTTATCGGGTGGATAGCGATCGCTCTCGCAAAACTGGCGGCACTGGGTTGGGGTTAGCAATTGCCCAAGCAATTGTGCAACGCCACCAGGGACAACTTTCTTTGGACAGTGAGATAGGCCAAGGTAGCCTGTTTACCGTTTCACTTCCCCGTATGCATGGTTAAAAGTCAATGTAGTCCCCTGAACAGCTACTACAACGCCAAACCCTGAGCCAACAAGGGCCAAATGTAAATTTCATACCAAACAAAGGTTTCAGCAATTTTGCACTAGCTGCCCGCGCCGCAACCCTACCGCAGCTGCATCTCCTGCTCAAACCCTCACTACACAAGGCATTCAAGTCAATCGAGAAGTTAGGCTGCGACGTTTAGGTAGAACGGCAAAAGCAGGCGTAGAGACAACTGGCACAAGGCAGCCTAGGCCAAAGCTGGTCCACTTTTGAGCGCTACTGGCACAGAGTATAAGTACTCATGGCCAAAGCCTCAGATTGGGAAAGCTCGGTAGCGTTCTGCCAGCCATTAAAGCTTTAGCTAAAGCTCAATTTCTAGGGCTTTTCGGGTTGGCTGAAGACCGGGGTCACTCTGGCGCAGTTTATGAGCGATGGCTTGGCAGTACTCCAGCGCAGCATAGTGGCCCTGGTTCAGGCGTTGGGCTTGCGCCGTTGGCCCCTGCCGGAGTATACCCACAACGGAAAAAGTGGATTCTCCTTCTGAGGCAGCCAGCCGGGCAACGTCGGCATCTAGTAGTCTCCCCTGGGGCTCACCAGAGCCACCTTGGGCGACCTTAGAATAATGCGCGTAACGTTCCTTCCAGAGTTGCTGAAGCGCCTCATAATCAGTGAGGAGCTGCTGACACGGGGCCTGATTCATCGCCATTAATTGAGTCAGCACGACATCTTGGTCGGAGCGATACTCAATCTGACGGTGCTTCTGAAGACCGTTGATCGAGTAAGCAGGCCCCAAGCGGCGACCGGAAAAAGAATGGCCATCAACAGCATAGGAAATACCGATAACGGCAGGCCCATCCCCAGGATCTGAAGCTTTTCGCAGGTGAACCTCAATTCCCCTCGCTTTGAGTTGGGTCACTAGCATAGCCAAGGTGGGGCGGTCATTTGTAGCGCGGTCAATCTCATCCCAGAGCGTTTCCTTGGGCAAGGTTTCGCCCGTGCGTTCTTTGCGCCGACATTCCCCAGTAGTAAGGTTACGGCGCTGGTTTGGTGGAGCAACAGCGAGGGGCGTGAGGCCCATCTCCTGCTCTAGCTGTCGAGCCAGGTGTTGAAGTTTGAGCCTGGAAAAGCTGTCATTGACGCGATTTCCTTCTAGGTCAATGGCGGTGGTAGCAATGTGCCAATGCTGCACGCTATTGGCCGACTCCTTGTCGTGATGTTCGGTGACAAAGAAGGGACAGTCCCCGTGGCCCATGCTGTCCAAGATTTTCAAGGAGATAAGGGCTATCTGACGGGTATCAACGTGTTCGTCCGGTGGGAGACTAACCATCAGGTGAGCCATGGTCTGTTTCACCTGGCGAATCCGAGGGCGAGAGACGATCCAATCAAATTCACAAGCCAAATCCTTTGGGGTGCTCCAAGCCATGTTGGAGATGATGATGGGTTTGGCGCTACTGACCTTGTCCGGGTCGAGTAGATAGGAACAAAGCCCGTGGGCGTTGCTGCCCTTAACCATCTTGATGATCATAATTGTCCTCGCCTTGAATGACGGGGGTTAAGGTGCGCTGTATTTCAAGGTTCGACTGGTGTAGCTTTCTCAAGTCTTGGAGGAGAGAGGAGGGTGCTGTGGCGGCATACCGTTCCCCCAGGTCAGCCAAGGCCTTATTCAATCGGCTGAGGTGGCTGTAGAGATCTCGATGGGTAACTAACACGGGTGGGGGACATAGGCCTAGCCTACGGAGGAAGCTTGCCGATTTGGTTGGCTTAGCCGCCTGCTTGATGGCCTTGGCCTCAGCCTCAGAAACGTAGACAACGATGCGTTTAGGGCGTGAGATAGACATGACTGGCATAAGGGTGGTTAACAAATCTTTGCCCAAAGACGTTGGGGCAAAATATTGGGGAGATATTCGCAAGCTACGATCCAAAGCAAGTTTAGAAAGGTAGTCCTCCAGATCATGAGCATGCAAAGCATGGAAAGAAATGCTCTGTTGCTGCTGTCAGTATAAATGAACAAAAAGGTGATTGTGTAGTCACTACTTGCCAATAAAAATTTTATTGCGAGAAGCTGAATGGATGATGAAAGCTTATTGAGAGTCACTGAATAGATGATGAAATCTTTGCTGGATAAAACTGAATAAAAGGCAACCCATAACTGGAAAGTCCACCGAGAGGCACTGAATAGATAATGAAATCTTTGCTGGATAAAACTGAATAGATGATGAAAATCCTGCCGAGAGGCACTGAATAGATGTCCATCAATAATTGAAAATCTTGCCGAGGAGGCACCGAATAGATGATGAAGCCTTTGCTGGATGACACTGAGTAGAAGGCCACCAAAACCGAAAAACTCTACTGAGAGGCACTGAATAGATGTCCATCAATAATTGAAAATCTTGCCGAGGAGATACTGAATAGATGATGAAATCTTTGCTGGATGACACTGAATAGAAGGCCACCAATAACTGAAAGTCTACCGAGAGGTACTGAATAGGATGTTACCAATAACCGGAAAGCTTGCCGGAGAGACATTCAATAGATGATGAAAACCTTACTGAGGGACACTGAATAGATGGTGAAAAGCTTGCCGGGAAGACACTGAATAGAAGTCCACTAGTAACCGGAAGGCTGGCTGCTAGGATACTAAATAGAGGATGAAAACCCCACTGATAAACGGTGTAAACATTTGCCCAATGACTTTTAATTAACTAAAGGTGTTCTTATGGCTGTAGACGAGCCACTCAAGGAAAAAATCAATGAACATATTCTTGCCAATTCGCAGCAAGACTTGAGTAGTGCTATGACAGCCTATGAGGTTGTTGATACGTGTTTTAATTCGATTGCACTACTTAGGAGAAATAAGAGTGACTGGAAGGTTGTTACCACTCAAGTAGTAAATTCGTTTGAGGCTGTCACAGGTCAAAAGATTTCTATTAGTCCATCTACCCTGGAACGTTACTACTACGCAATCAAGGCTGCCTCTAGTGGTAAGAAAAGGAAGAGGAGCAAGAGAAAGCCAAGTGTAGCCAAGCCACGGCCTGTAGTTGAATCTATTGATGTAGTTGAAGCTGAAGCGATGAAGCCAGAGACAACTGCTGACGTTCCAAAAGACACCGTTACTGCTCCCCGTAAAAGCAGAAAAAAAGCTGCTGAAGAGGGAGGATTTCAGGTGCCCCGGCGACCCGGCTTCATACCGCCTGTTCACTTGTAGAGCGATAACTTGCTGTTGAGAGAGATTGTCCCATGTCAAATAGAACAGTCAATATTATCAATGGAGCGAAAGGTGGAACGGGTAAAACCCTGTTTGCCCGGTTGCTTTATGCGACCTTAGATCAAGCTGAGGCAAAAGTAGTGGGTATCGACTCCGACCAGGAGAACCCAGAGTTTTCATCGTTCCACGCCGATCCAGAACGCTTTGCAGTGCCGACGGTGGATTGCCTCTCGCTAGATGGCGGCAAAAAACTGGTAACGCTGCTGTCAGGGGAGGTGGATCCATCCGTGGCCAGTCGTCTGCCAGCCTTAGCCCATCGCTGTCCCGCTGACGTGGTGATTTTGGACATGCCCGCCGCCTCAAGCACTAAGTTACGGGAGCAAATTGATGTGTTTGACCTCATTCCAGCCTGTGGGGAGATGGGGTATGGCGTGACATTCATCAGCGTGATCAGCGCCAGCTACGCGCCGATCGAGTCGATTAGCCGAATGCTAGACTTCTGCGGCGACACGGTTCGCTGGGTGGTGGTTAAGAACCAGTATTTTGCCAGTGACGGACTGAAAGACTCATTTTCGTTATGGGACGAGTCGAAAGAACGAAAGCGCGTCAAGAAGTATGGCGGGGTCGAGATTGAGCTACCACGCCTAGCCGATACCACCTTCAAGGCCATCCAAGCCAGCTACACCCCCTTCACGGCCCTTGACAGCCTGCCCTTAGGTGACAAGCTGTTGGCGCGGTCGTTTGTTCGGCGTGGTCGGGCTCAGATCGAGTCCGCCGGGCCATTGCTTGGTCTACCGACCCCTGTGGTTGAGGCGGCGTAAATGGGGCAGCCAAGCGTTGAGGATATTGCCAGTATTGAAACCGTTCTGCATGAACTGCTACTGCGGATGGAAGCCCTAGAGCGAGTTCACTATCAGGACGTTGCCCACATTCGTGTGAGTTTAGACCAATGGCAGGAGATCACACAGAGCCTATCGCGGCTGCTGGAGGTGCGCACCCAGGAGACAGCGGAAGTGAGCAGCGGCTACAGGACACTCGGAGAACACTTGGTACGGTTTGGTCAATACTTGGTGTCATCAGAGGTGATGTTGAAGCGGGCAGAAGGGCCACTGACGACCTTAGCCGCATCGCTGCCCAGCTTGATTGTGGAGATGGAAAAACTCGGGAGCCAGGTGCACCCGGTGACCGATCCGCAGATCACAACCGAAGTCAAGGCGGAATTGCAGGCGCTGCGTCGGTTGATTCAGCGCAGCGCCTGCCAAAGAAGCGGAAGCGGAACGTCGATCTGGACTGAACTCGCGCAATGGAGAGCGGCGGTGGTGTGGTTGTTGATGGGAACAGCGGTGATGGGAGTGCTTCAGTACCTCATCTTCCGAGGCAGCGGGTTTCAGGCCGCCCTTAGCGAAGTCCGCGCCAGTGGCGGAACGGTAGATCGCCGACTGGAGCGAATCGAAATTTGGCTGGGGATAGTCGAGGATGATTAGAGCAACGCGCCATCTGAGCCATAGGGGATGAAAGCCTCTGTCTTTTTATTCAAGTTATTAGATAAAGTAGGAAAGAAATTTTAAAAGCCTCTGGAATCATTTCCTGTGGATTGTTTAGGATTTTGACCTATATTTTTTGGGCGTTCTAAGTTATGGCAGTAAAAGAGAAAGACGTGTTGGTTGGCAAAGATCTTCTAGCCAAGGTCAAAGAGAATGATGGCCGGAGCAAACGGGAACTCGCTAAGGAATGCGGGTATTACACCGTCAGCAAAGATGGTCAGACCCGTGTGAACCTATCTGAGTTTTACGATGCCCTGTTGTCCGCCAAAGGCATTCAGCTCGAACCCCAGAAGAGTTCAGATGGGCGGGGCCGAGAAGCGTCCTACACCCTAACTGTGCACAAGAATGGTCAGATTGTGATTGGCGCAGCCTATACCCAAGAGATGGGTTTGAAGTCTGGCGATGAGTTCAAAATCAAGCTGGGCTACAAACACATTCACTTAGTTAAACTTGACGAAGAGGGCAATGAAGACGACGCCTAATTAGATAGCGAAGCCGTCGCTTAGCTTCTAGGCTGATAGAGGCCTTCATTTTGGAGTTTTTCGGCAGCGAATTTGAGGAAAGGCTCGGTTCTACCCTTGTTATGGGTTTTAAGAGAGTCATCACCCAGAGACTTATTGAACGCCTCAATGTCATCCTCAAGATCAGTGGTGATGGCTTTAATGGCGGCAGCATGAACGCCGACCGCCTTGAGTAAGGCCCCGGAGAACTTAACCGTCGCATCAGGATGTTCCTGAGCCCACAGTTGAGCAATCTCAAGGAGCCGCACCCCGCGCTGATAAGGCTTAGTCCCTTGGGCCTTATCGTGGTCGCCGTCCTCCTCAGCCCGAGCTGGTCTAGACGCAGCCGGTATCCCCACAGATGGCTCAACCCCCTCGCCATCGAGTCCCTCGCCCTCAAGGTTAAAGTTGAAAGCAAAGAAGCGCTGCGCGGCCTGGAGTTGATTAGGGTCATCAGCGATCGCCCTCAACTCATCAAGCATCGCCACCAGTCGCGCATGTTCGATCTTCAACGCCTTGAATTCTGAATCATCGCCCAGCCCGCCGCCAGAGCGAGCCAGGCGATCGATGGTTGCCGCCTGAGCCGAGATGGTTTGAGCCTGAGTGGAGATTGTCGCCGCCTGAGAAGAGATCGTCGCCCACACCGGGTCACCCTCCCCAGCCCCATTCACCTGCGGACTAGACGTTGTTTTTGCAGGAAGAGAATCAGCCACAATCATTGCTCCTTCGGTGTCTGTAAAAGGTTGTTCAATAGGTGCGTCAAGCTCATCAGGCGGCAAGGGAATCGGGCCACTAGCGGCCAGCTTCACCCCGCGCGCCGTGAGCGGCTTCCCATGGCGCGTCAGATAATACTGGTAGTAATGGCCCGTCACCGAAGCATTGCCGGTGGTGGTGTCATCGAGCAGGACATGGCCAAGGAGATGCTGAGCCAGCCGCTGCTCCGCCATATTGGCTGGGCAGAAGTAGTGGAGCGCGATCGGCACATAGACCGCGCGGCAGCGATGGATGGAGATATTGGTAAACCCCTTCGGGGTAGGCAGCACGTCATCGAGCACCTTGATGACCCGACGATTCACCCGAGCATTGAGCGCCTCCATTCTGGGGTCATCCGAGGCGACCCCAGCCAGGTCATGAATGTCAGCCGTCGCCCTGAGCTTTTCAATCGCCAGCAAGACGTCCTGGGCGGGTACCAACGTCAGCAAGTCATAGGCAGGCTTCGCGGCCTTCTGCTGCCCGGTAAAGTGCA
>QBLT01000050.1 GCA_003249105.1 Leptolyngbya sp.
CCCCCATCGTCCCTCCCTTTACGCTAGAGACCGCGATCGCCAAAGCCCGCATGGCCGAAGATGCCTGGAACAGCCGCGACCCCGATCGCGTTGCCCTGGCCTACACCGAAGATAGCCACTGGCGCAACCGGGCCGAAATCTTCCAGGGTCGCGACGCCATCCGCGAATTCTTGCGCCGCAAGTGGGATAAAGAACTTGACTACCGCCTAATCAAAGAAGTGTGGGCCTACGGCGACAACCGCATTTCGGTGCGCTTTCAGTACGAGTGGCACGACGACGCTGGTCAGTGGTACCGCGCCTACGGCAACGAAAACTGGGAGTTCGACGAAAACGGCCTCATGCGCCGCCGCGAAGCCAGCATTAACGACAAGCCCATTGCTGACGCAGAACGCCGCTTCTTCTGGGATACTTCTGGCCCTCGACCGGTAGATCATCCGGGGCTGATTGACTCGCCGGTTTAGCTAGTGGCTTAAAGTCTTTCTCTGGGTAGACCTCAACCCCAGGCGCCTCTGGGATGCTGAAGGGTGACTATCACGCTCCGAAGGGCGAACTATGGCTGGAATGAATCTGTTCAGAACCCTGGCGCTGCTGGCCTTGCTTAGCGGCCTGATTGTGCTGGCGGGTTACCTGCTGGTTGGTAACGAGACGGGCTTGCTCTACGGGCTAGGCTTTGCGGCGGTGAGCAGCTTTGGCTCGTGGTACTACTCTGATCAGGCGGCGCTGGCTGCATTTAAGGCTCAGCCCACGCCCCGCGAAGCGGCTCCTGAGCTGTACGCACGGCTAGAGAAACTGAGCGATCGCGCTAACATTCCTACCCCCACTCTGTATCTAGTGCCCTCGGAGTCACCCAACGCCTTTGCCACCGGGCGCGACCCCAATCACGCGGCGATCGCCCTGACTAAAGGCATTGTCGATCTGCTGCCCGACGACGAACTCGACGCCGTTATCGCCCACGAGCTGACCCACGTGCGCAACCGCGATACCCTTACCCAGGCGGTGGCAGGCACCCTGGCCGGGTCGCTGACCTTTTTAGGCCGCATTCTCACCCTGGGAGCGCTGTACTTTCCGGTGGCGCGGGCTGGGGGGCGGCGGGGCAATAACCCCATCGCCATCCTGTTTTTGCTGGTGATTGCGCCTTTTGCTGCCGGGCTGCTGCGCATGGCCATTTCGAGAACGCGCGAGTACGCCGCCGATGCCGGAGCCGCCGAGATCACCGGCAACCCACTGGCCCTGGTGCGGGCGCTAGAAACCCTAGAAGCTACAGGGCAAAAAAATCCTATCCACGGCAATCCGGCCTTTGCGCCGCTGTTTATCGTCAACCCCCTTTCTAAAGAAGGGATGATGACGCTGTTTATGACCCACCCGTCCACCGACGATCGCATTCAGCGGTTGAGGACCATGGCCGAGCAGGCGATCGCAGAAAAAGCCGACGAGAAAGCCCTCAGCCCTAGCGCCTAAAACGCCCGACTGAACTAGCCCTACCCGGCGATAGCGAACTTTAATCGTGACCTGGCTCAGTAAGGCGAACCATCTTTGTGGGCGAACTGCCACTGGCCATCTGGGGTGAGCACCGCTTGAATGTCGTCATCGGGGTATACAACCCTATCGTCGGGGCTGCAATCGCCCACCTCCAGGTAAACCACATCCTCGCCCGTTTGGTTGACCAGGCAGTGAGCGTCGTCGTTGGCCGCTTTAAACCCAGCGCACATGCCAGGTTGCAGTGGGGTTTCGCCAGCGTTAGTCACCAGGGTGGGCTGGCCCGAAATAATATAGACAAACTCATCCTGGGTGGCATGGGCGTGACGCAGTGCCGAAACTCCACCAGGCGCTAATGTCACCTGGTTAACGCCAAAGTTTGACAGCCCAAAAATACTGCCCAACGGTCGCTTTTCACGGCCCGCCATTCTAGCGGCAAAAGGTTCAGGGTAGAGTGACGGTCTCGCACGCAGCGGGGCTTCAGCTGCCGAGATCGCGATCGGTTTGTCAGATTCGCCCATGCCAATATCCTCCATCAGAGCGATCAGAGCGGCGATCTAACCACTCCAGGGGTGCTCTGAGCGGCAGATTGAACAATTATGGCCCGAGCCACGGGCTGGGGAAACCCTGGGCGATCGCATCTTCCCTCATCGCTCTAGCAGCGGCAGCTTCACTGTAAACGTGGCCCCCTGGCCTTCTCCGCCACTTTCTGCATGCACAGTGCCGCCGTGCAGCTCCACCAAATTTCGCACGATCGCCAGCCCCAATCCCAAGCCGCCAAATTTACGGGTAGTTGTGCCATCCTCCTGGCGAAAATATTCAAATACATGGGCGATAAAATCGGGGTGAATGCCTTTGCCGCTATCGCTAACTTGAACTTGAGCCTGGGAGCCCACCCTCGACAGCCGGACGATCACCTCTCCACCCTCACTCGTAAACTTGATAGCGTTGCTGAGCAAGTTCCAAATCACCTGCTGAAGACGGGTAGGATCGCCCAAAACTTGCCCCACTGTTAGATCCAAATCGGTTTGAATGTTAATGGACTTGGCTTCTGCGGTTAAGCGCACCGTTTCAATGGCGGCTTCAACAATCGTCCCTAAATTGACCGCAATCATATTGAAGTTCAGTTTCCCCTGCATAATGCGGGTAACGTCTAAAAGATCCTCAATCAGCTGGGTTTGCAGTTTAGCGTTGCGCTCGATCGCCTCTAACGCAAACGCTGTTTTTTGGGCATCTAATTTGCCAGTGCGCAACAGGCTAGACCAACCCACAATGGGGTTGAGGGGCGTGCGCAACTCATGGGATAGCACCGCCAAAAATTCATCTTTGATACGGTTGGCCGCCTCCGCTTCTTCCCTAGCCGCTTCTGCCCGCATCAGGTTTTCAGTGCGCTCGCGCTCGCGCTGCGACAGCAGATTGGCCGCAAACTCTAGCGATTGTCCTAACAACACAATTTCCCGAATAGACAACGTACTGACCTGCGGCGGCTCCCCGTTGGCCAGCGACTCCGCCGCTAGCGCAGCCTTGGTAATACTGCGAGCAATCTGGCGCGACAGCAAAAAAGCCCCCACGCCGCTCACCAAAAGCAGCGCTAAACCCGGCCCAATCACCAACCACATCGCCCGCTGCACAGGCCTTTGAATAACATCGACCGGCACCGTCACTGCGGCCGTCCAAGGCGTGTTGTGCACCCGGCTAAAAGCGACATATACACGTGTCCCTTCTAGCGAAGTATCGCGGTAGACGCCCTCGGTAGCGGCCCCAACCCGCTGCAAAAAGGAGGGTGTTCCAGACTTGCCCACGAAGCGTTCAGGATTGCGGGTACGGGCAACCACAACGCCTTGACCATCGACAATGGTGCGCGTCCACTCACCCTCAACCGGAGTACGAGCAACCACTAACTCAGACAGCGTCTCAGGCGTAATCAGAGCCGTCAGGATGTACCGTAAATCGCCATCCTGAATTACCGGTACGAGCACCGGAAAGGTAAAGTCGTACCCCAGCTGCCCCTCACCTAGATCACCGACTGTAGGCTGACGGGTCTTGAGCAACCGCTCTAGGCTTTTTGGCTCATAGGTGTAGGTCATCGGCCTGCTCAAGGCATGTCGACTGTTCAGCAACTCTTGCCCGTCGGGCGACAGCAGCATCGTCGTCAACCAGGTGGGCTGCGTTGCCGTCAATCGCTTGGCCTCATTGTGAAAGCTGTTGAGGTCGCCTTGGTAAAGCTGCTCAGAGGCCGCTAGGGCCTGTAGAGTTCGAGTTGTGCTGGAGAATTCACTCTCTACGGTCGAGGCTAGGTTGCGAGCTTCTCGCAGCATAATCCGCTCCGATGCGACCCGCTCCTGGTGAGACAGCCTTAGAACGATCGCGGCGGCAAACAGCACCACTGGCAGCAACGTCCCCGCAACCAATAGGACGAGATACCACTTCAGCGAAAGCGCCTGACCACCAGACGATACTGGAGCAGGTTGTGGATTTGCTAAGGCAATGCGCTTAGCAAGCATGGTCAGTATGCCAATTCGTTTGGGCGTCTTCTCTACCATTTATTCGTATGGCATGCACTGCGGTGGCTGTCGGAGGAAAAGACAACCATTGTCTTTATCCCAAACAACTCCATCCATTCTCACCTTGGTCAATGAGATTTCTATGCTACCCAGCATCCCATAAGGCTCTCTACTCTTGGGTAGGCGTACAGCAATCATCAGTCTTAAGATAGATTTTTGCGAGCCGACGGGCAAGGCTAGAATCTAGGGTAGGCAGCGATCGCCCCTCAAACATCCCCGGGCATCACCGCGTCACAACATTCCAGGTGCTTGAGCACGAATCCTGTCAACGCCTTGGTCAACTCATCAGCTGGTGTTGCCAACCTGCCGCATGATATGCCACCCCACAAATTTTGCAGCCAATCTTCTTACTATTTCATTAAGCTCTAAACGCAAAAGAAACGGCCTTTGAAGCGATCGCGCTCGCGCTCAAAGCGCTTGTTGTATACCTCCATACCCTGCATCATAGTCGGGGTCAAAGTTTGCAAACTCGCTAGCACCACCTTCTACCAAATGGGTGATGAATTAGTCCCAAGCCCCCTGATATAAATGGTGAAACATTTATTTTCCAGATCGCCATCGGCATGCCCGCCTCTCACTTTGCACCCCCGACAACAATGTCAAACTTAGTCTCCGAAGATCTCAAAAAAAACTCTAAAAAGATTATGGAGATCTGGGAGATGCGGGCCCGCAACGAAGTAATGGCCTCCATTCACCAAGATTCACTAGCCTTACAAAACTCTTTACCCCTTTATCTAAAACAGTTAGCGGATGAACTATCAACCCAGCCCAACACGACACCAGACCAGCTTGAGAATATTAGGCTAAAAAATACTCATATTGGCAAACACCACGGCCATGAGCGCGCTGGCTACGCCGACTACACAGTAAGCCAACTCATTTTGGAATATCACATTCTTCGCCAGGTCATATTTCAGGTCTTAGAAGAAAGAGCTCCCTTAGAGATACGAGAGCGTGACATTATTATTGACTCCATTGAGCAAGCCGTCAATGATGCTGCGACTCAGTTTTCCCATACGCTAAGGGATATTCAAGAGATGTTTATGGTGACATTAACCCATGACCTTAGAGGTCCGGTCAATGTTGTCAAAATGGGCACACAGCTAATTTTGCGCCGGTTTGAGCGGGGCGATGCCCATTTAGATATCACCGTTAGAATGATCAGCGCCATCGATCGCATGGATGCCATGATTCAAAACCTGCTCGATGCCAGCCGATTGCGGGCAGGTCAAAGCCTCAAGCTAGAGTTTGAGGAATGCAACCTCGCTCAGCTGCTTAAAGATGTTGTTGAAGATTTAAACTTCACCTACGGAGAACGTTTTGTCATCATCTCAGACTCAAGCATCACCAGCAATTGCAGCCGCAAGCAAATTCGGCGAGTAATCGAAAACCTAGCCAGTAACGCCGTGAAGTATGGCGATTCAGATACACCGATTACGGTTAAGCTTTACAAATCCAACGAATATATTCACATTGCCATTCACAATCAAGGCCCTCCCATTTCCCCAGACACCCAATCCATCCTCTTTCAACAATTTCGTCGCACTCCCTCTGCGGAAGAGAAAACGGGCTGGGGATTAGGGCTGTTCTTAGCCAAGAACATAGTTGAAGCCCACAATGGGACAATCGAGATCGAAAGTGCAGCCAGTCAGGGAACCAGTTTTATTATTAGGCTGCCTCTCTAGAGAGGCTTACAAAGAATAGCAGATTGTGTTGTTCTGCAATCGTCAAAAAACCGCTTTTTTGTTTTAACTAAGAGGGTGTTTGCAAAGCAATTTGCTGCGTCTCTAGTCACCCACCAATCCCCCCCGTCTCCTCAAAGCAAGGGTTAAGCCTCTCCATTTTTCAAGGGGAATTGAGGGCGACCTTCACTTAGGCACAAGAAAAAGGACTTTTCAAACGTCTGCTAACACAGACAGCGAGGTTCAAAACAATTTTTGAACCTCGCTGTCTGCCTTGTGTGGCGATCGCAATCAGCCTCTACCGGAGGGCGGTGCCATCGTTAGAGACACTGTGCTCGCGCCGATGCCATGCGTCCTGGCTAGCGTGCTTAGCTTTGTCCCAACCCAGGCGATGAGTACCATGCTGCTCATAACGCTGTCTCAGGTGGGGCTCAGCCTCCTGGTAAGACAACCCCTGTTTTGAGTAAGTTGAGTACCCCTCATAGCCAACCCGATAGGCAGGACTATAGTCTTCATAGCTATAGTCAGGCTCCACGTAGGGACGAGTGCCGTAGTTGTGGCGCCAATACTCATCTTCGACGGTGGGGTCTAGGGTTTCGGCCACGCTCTTACCCAGCAGGCCGCCGGCTACCGAACCGACCACAGCGCCCACAGCGCCCCCAATTGGCCCACCGACAATCACCCCAACAGCGGTACCTACTGCGCCAGCGCTTGCGGCACCGACCCCTGTACCCACAGGTCGAGCCCCCTGCTCCCCAGTAATAGGGTCCGGATTGCTGTCAGGGTTGGGCTTGTGATCGGGCGTCAGCCGATAATCTGGATCATGGTTAGGATCCGCCTTGTGATCATTTCTTTCATTAACGTTCATATTGATCATCTTCCTTACTAAAAGCTATTACTCAATAGAAGCTAACGAGTAGACAATTAGTTCTACTAGTCCTACTGAACCCTATCTAAAACGTTAGTTATTTCTTGCTAAAACAAAATCGGCTTTTAGGTGGAGATTTACCTACCACCAAGGAAGAGATTGAACTAGGTTACATTTTGTGCCCAATACCGATTTATTGTTGTGCTGACAGGTTATGGGTCTTGACACTATCGGTAGAATGCTATGACGCAAGCTCTCTGGATGAGTCTGCTCTACCTGGTTAGGGATATAAGGCCTACATGAGTCCAACAGATATTGTTATTCACGTTTTAGTTGCCATTTTAGTCGTTATTGGCCTTTCTCGACTAGTCGGATATGGGTTTAATCAGATTAAACAGCCCCTAGTCATTGGCGAAATTGTGGCAGGGATCATGCTGGGACCCTCGCTTTTGGGGTGGTTAGCCCCCACGTGGCAGACAACGCTGTTTCCAGCGGAAATTATGCCCTCCCTCAATGTGCTGTCGCAGGTAGGGCTAATCTTTTTCATGTTCTTAATTGGGCTTGAACTCAACCCCAAATATCTCAAGGGAAATCTCGACGTTGCCATCTTAATCTCCCACGTCAGTATTTTAGTGCCGTTCTCCATGGGGAGTATTTTGGCGCTTTTGCTTTACCCACTGGTTTCGAATGGGGCCGTTTCGTTTACAGCATTTGCCCTGTTTTTAGGGGCGGCGATGGCGATTACCGCGTTTCCGGTACTGGCCCGCATCATTACCGAAAACAATCTGCAAAAAAGTCGCTTGGGCACCCTGGCATTAACCTGTGCCGCAGTTGATGATGTGACCGCTTGGTGTGTTTTGGCATTAGCGATCGCGGTCACCCGCACCAACACCATGGTAGGCGCTATACCAACCCTGATCTTCTCATTGATTTACATTGGGCTGATGGTGACGCTGGTGCAGCGATTTTTCCGCAAGCTGGCAAAATACTACGAGCGCAAGGGCACCCTGTCGCAGCTGCTCGTCGCCGGAATTTATATGGCGGTGGTGGCATCGGCCCTGATCACAGAAATCATTGGAATTCACTTTATTTTTGGCGCGTTTTTGCTCGGGGCCGTAATGCCCAAAAACGTTGGTTTGACCCGAGAGCTGGCTGAGAAAACTGAAGACTTCGTCCTAATTTTTCTGCTGCCGGTGTTCTTTGCCTACAGCGGGTTAAAGACTCAGGTGGGATTGCTCAACAGCCCTGGCAAATGGCTCCTGTGTTTGGCCGTGGTTGGCGTCGCTATTACAGGTAAGTATGTTGGCACCTATATAGCAGCCCGATTCTCTGGAATTGATCACCGGGAATCGTCGGCCCTGGGCTGGCTAATGAACACCCGAGGACTGACTGAGCTTATCGTTCTCAACATTGGGCTAGAACTTGGGGTAATCACGCCTTTGCTCTTCACCATGTTAGTCATCATGGCTCTGGTGACAACCTTCATGACCTCGCCACTGCTAGAGCTGATTTATCCTAAGCGGTTAATGCGCCTAGATGTTTTGGAGACTGACGCAGAAGACGGTGAGCAGGAAACTGTGCCCTACCGGGTGCTAGTACCCGTTGCTAACCCCAAAAGCCAGGCGGGGTTACTCAAATTGGCGGTGCAAATTGCCGGAGACCAACCATCAGCTAGGGTCAATCTCCTGAATCTGGTTGAAATGCAGGAAGATTTTGCCTTTTCAACCACCCCTACCGAAATCGATCGCCTAGTTGAGCAACGACAGCAATCGCTGAATCATTCGATTCAAGCCCTGGGTATCTCTGACTCGCAGCGAACTATTGTGCCAATTGTTCGAGTCACGAACGACGTAGCCCGAGAAACCTCAGAAATCGCCCAGGTAGAGCACGCCGATTTAATTTTGATGGGTTGGCACCGCCCCGTATTTGACCAAAACCGGCTGGGCGGTCGAGTTGGGCAAGTGTTGAGTGCAGTGCCTAAGGATGTGGCTGTTTTTGTAGGGCGCGATCTAAAGTCTATAGACGCTGTTTTAGTGCCCTATATGGCTAGCCCACACAATGACTTGGCCCTAGAGCTAGGGCTGCGGCTGGTGGCCAATATCCCCACCTGTCGTTTAAAGATCTTGCAGCTTGCCGTTGACGACTACAGTGAATACTCGTTGAGCAGTGAGTTTAGTACAGTGATCGCTCAAATGAACGAGACCTGGGGCGATCGCATCGAAACCCTGGTGCAATCTACCCGTGATCCGATCGCAGCGATTGTGGAGGCCTCGCGCAGCGCCGATCTAACCATTGCTGGTGCCAGCCGCGAGTGGGGAGTTGAGCGCCAAACCCTCGGCCGTTATGCCGATGCTCTGTCTAACCACTGCCACTCATCGCTGCTCATTACTCGAAAATATCGTCAGGTAGCCTCGCCCCACTTGGCGTCCGTTCTCAATACTTCAGCAAACGCGAGTTCTAGCTGATTGAGCACTTAGGAGATTTCTAGAAAAGAAGATCTCCGCTTTATCGGGCAACTGTAGCCACTGTAGGGTGGGCGGTGCCCACCATTAGGGAGAAAGTTTTCCAGAAGTCACCTTAAAGCCGCTTGGTCTTCCACGTTTTCAACCATATTTCTTTTGTCGAGGATTGCCCTTTGAGCCACTTTGATCGAAAGTCTTTGATTTTTTATGGGGTTGCCATTAGCTCTGTGGTCACCCTCTTTAGCGTGGTTAGCCGGTATGGCACAGCTCGCCTAAAAGCCCCGATCGCGATCGAAGGTAACTACCAACTGCAGGTTGAGCCCAGCGAACAATGTTCTGAGCCCCCCGCCTTGCAGCTGCGCCTTCAGCAGTCGGGCATTTTCGTCAACGGCGTGCTGACGGCTGCCAGCCTCGAGGCGAAAGCAGACGGAGCAGCGGGCAAACCCTTCGCCTTAGACGGCAGCTGGCGCTCTCCTGAGCTTGAGCTGGCGGGTCACTCCCCGGCGATGACGGTGTGTGGGCAGTCGGTCGAGCAGGTGGCGATCGCCGGCACCCGCGAGGGAGAAAGTTTTAGCGGCCAGCTCACCTTCGCGGGCTTACCTGTGCCGCTGACATTCGAGAGCCAATTCATACCCACTCAAACCTCTGCTAGCGAAGCATTCCACTAGACCTCATTAGGCTAAACCCCTATCTATGTCCAGAACTCCTGTCCAGGCGAGGTCTTCAGTGCCTGTAGCTGCAAGAAATAGCTCAGCCGCAGAACTTAATGGATTCATCTACGGTTTAAGTTCATCAGACTGTGTGTAGACGCTAGAACTCTTACCGGCTGGGCAGCTGAGGCGACGACTGACCCAGCCTTTCATGCTTGATGAGGCCAGATTTAGCCCCAAGTTTCCACCTTATTTTTGTAGTTCTAGACACGATTCTTTCAAACAAGTTAAAGTGGTACTGAGTATGAATTACCTCTTCTACCATGGATGAGTCAGCTGTCCTGAAAAAGCCCATCACCTGCCTGGAGGATGCCATCGAGCGCTGCCAGGTTCTTGGCATGCGGCTGAGTCGGCAGCGGCGCTACATTTTAGAACTGCTGTGGCAGCACCAGGGCCACCTCTCTGCCCGCGAAATTTACGATCGCCTCAATCAGCAGGGCCGCGAGATCGGCCACACTTCGGTGTACCAGAACCTCGACGCCCTCTCCGAGCAGGGCATTATCGAATGCGTAGAGCGGGCCGATGGTCGGCTCTACGGCCACCTGAGCGACTCCCACAGCCACGTCAACTGCCTCGACACCAACGAAATCATTGATATTGACGTCACCCTGCCCGCCGATCTAATTCAGCAGATCGAAGCCCGCACTGGCGTCACCATCACCGACTACCGCATCGACTTTTTTGGCACTACCGCTCGGTAGGGGCATCACCGGCAATGCCCCTGCTGACGAAACTATAGCGATCGCACCGGACGCTGGCGAGCTGGGGTGGGCTTTGAGGGAGCCAAGAGCTGCACCATTGGATCGACTAGCCAGGGCACCAGGCGCTGGGCCAACACCGCTGCGTGGCTCTGCCAGCCCACCAAAATTTCTGACTGTCCCCGGTTCAACCCCCGCACCAGCGCCTCAGCCACCTGCTCTGGGGTCGAAGGCCGCACGCCGCGAAACCGCTCAAACCCTTTCACCATATCGGTGTCGGTCAGTGAGGGCAGCAGGGCCACCACGCGCACCCGGTGGGGAGCAAGCTCGCCCCGCAGCGCCTGGGTAAAGCCCACGATCGCAAACTTGGTCGCTGAGTAGGTCGCCATGGTGGGGGCCGCCACCTTACCCATCAGGCTCGATACGTTGACAATGCAGCCCTCTCGACGAGTTGCCATGCGGCGCGCGATCAGGCGGGTCACCGTGTACAGCCCGATCAAATTGGTGGAAATTTCAGACTGCACCTGGGGCAGT
Organism: Leptolyngbya sp.; assembly: GCA_003249105.1. Taxonomy (GTDB): domain Bacteria; phylum Cyanobacteriota; class Cyanobacteriia; order Phormidesmidales; family Phormidesmidaceae; genus Nodosilinea. The sequence goes on from QBLT01000050.1 coordinate 10,995, forward strand.
TTGGCCTGCAAAAACGGGGTCTGGTGGGCCACCCCAGCACAGTTCACCAGCAGATGCACCGGGCCGTGGTGCTGCCAGGCGCGGGCAATCACCACATTGGCGGCGATCGGGTCGGTCAAATCTACGGGCAAAATAACGGCCTCTGCCCCCAGCTGCCGCACCTCTGCGGCAACTTCCTCTAGGCGCTGGGCGCTGCGGGCAACGAGCAAGATGCGCTGCATGCCCTGGCGGGCCAAGGTATGGGCAATGGCGCGGCCAATGCCGCGAGAGGCCCCAGTAATTAAGGCGGTTTTACCGTGAAAAATCATAGCAACCTCCTGCTGAGCCTGAAAAACTTCAGCCAGCGTAATTAGAGTTAGGGTGTTGAGCAGCCTCAGCCGTTTAGCGAAAAGCTGAATTCTGCTGCACTAGAGCCGTAGGTGAAGTCAGGCAAAAATGTTGAATGAGTCAAAACTGTAGGTGCTAAGTTCAGATGATGGGGGCGGGGGGCGTAGCTACGCGCTAAATCTGAACCGAGTGATCAGGCGCTTACCTAACGCGCCCAGCGAACTGCTCTGTCGGGTTGGATCATAGTTTTAACTCTCTTGACGACAAGGCTATCCGAACCATGACTCAGACGTTAGCACCGGGATCAGGCACCGACAACGATCCTGAAGGAAGCTGCAAAATTGTAACAGTGCTTATCAGCATTCTCATAAATTTGGCATTGGGGAACCCAGTATTTCCTAAGGCCACTTTTTATAGCCCATAGAGAATTCTTGCTAAAAAGGAACTCTAGGACTCAAACAGCTTCCATGAGAATGGTAAAAACGGGGAACCTAAATCTGAGAAGACGGGCATGTAGCCTAAGTTACGTATCGTTGTGTTGCGAAAGACAAACTGCTGGGCCGTGGTCTGAGTCCTTGCCCACTCGACCTAGCCCCAGCCTGTTTAAGGGACGGCGAGCGCCGTTGAGCGTTGATCACCTGCGATAAAATTAAGTCAGTACAAGTGAGCCAGCATGGTACGACGCACCCGCAGCCAAGAGAAAGTTTTAACCGTTCTCAAGGGTTTGAGTAAGCCAATTTCGGCTCAAGATCTCTATGTCGAAATGCGGCAGGACGGCAACACCACCGGGCTGGCCACGGTGTATCGAGCGCTGGATGCCCTCAAGCTGGAGGGGGCGGTGCAAATGCGCACTCTGCCCTCAGGCGAGGCGCTCTACAGCCTGCCTCAAGAAGACCGCCACCACCTGACCTGTCTCCAGTGCGGCAACACCATCGCTATTGACCAGTGCCCTGTCCACGAACTGGAGAAACAGCTGCACAAGGCCCACGAGTTCAAAATTTTCTACCACACCCTGGAGTTCTTCGGTCTCTGTCCCCGCTGCCAGGGCAGTCTGTCTAGCGCCGAAGCCTCGGTTTCCTAGGGCTCAGGCCAAGGGTTAAACTCCTGTTGCCATCGGCAGATGGTTCTGGCGGGGTGGCGATCGCAACTCCTACCGATGATTGATGGCGAAGCCAGCCAAGCGAACAATAATCAAAGCCTGAGGCAGCGGCTATGGGGATCTCTACTCAAGTCCAATGCCGGTAGCTCAGTCCTTGTGCTCCTAGGCCGCTTACCCATGGTCAAGTTTAAGTCTTACTTTGAGCGCCACTATCCTTACCTGGAGCGCGCGATCGCCATCATTGCTCTAGTCAATTTGGTGCTAGTCGTTTTCGATCTCACCTATCACAATCTGCGGCCAGTTTACAGACAGTATTTATCCGCTGTTACCCAGGTCTATGACCCCGTTAAGGGCATCAAGGCCCATCCTCTCACTGAGCGCTACTCCGCCCAGGTTGAACAGCTCAAAAGCGAGCTTGATCAGACTGGCCTGCGATCGCCCTCTACCCAAGCTGCGCTGTCAGATTTGCAAAATCTCAGCCAGCAGCTGGCGGTCGAGCGCGCCTTTACTCAACCCCACGGCGACCTGGCGCTGGTTGCTATCCAGCAAGCGCTGCGATCGAGAACAGGGCAGCCCTCAGCCCAGGATGCGTTTGCTCAATTTTGGAGTGCGGACTATCTCGCACAGGCGAACTGGCAAACGGAGCTTGAGTTTTGGGATCGGCAAATTCAACCATTTTTTCAGGGTAACTATTACCGCACCGTCAACCGCTGGGGTGCGCCAACCGACTATTTTTGGCTGATTGATCTGCCGTTTGTGCTGATTTTTGCGGTCGATATTTTGGCGCGCATTGGGGCCACCCGGCGTCGCAACCCAAATCTAACCTGGGTCGAGGCCGGCCTGCGGCGATGGCACGACCTGTTTTTGCTGCTGCCCTTTTGGCGGGGGTGGCGAGCCCTGCCGGTTGCCCTGCGCTTATATCAGGCAGATTTGCTGGCGCTAGGGCCGGTGCAGGCCGAGGCCCAGCGCGATGTAATTGTCACGGTTGGGGCCGACATCGCCGGTATTGCTGGCATTGAGATCATCGAGCAACTGCAAGATTCGATTCGGCAGGGGGAATTGCTGAACTGGGTAGCCCTAATTGACCCGATGGCTGATTCTGAAAACTCAGTTGATCTGGTGGCTGAGGAAGAGATCACGGCGATCGCCAGCCGCCTCTACCAAGTTGGGGTAGACAACATTTTGCCCCAGGTGCAACCCGACATTGAAGATCTGGTGCAGCACAGCATTGCCAGAACCCTAGAGCAGATGCCTGGATACCCCCAGCTCAACCACCTACCGGGCTTAGAACAGGTGTCTGTGCAGATGGCCAAATACCTATCTCACTCAGTCGCCCAGGGTCTTTATCGCAGCGTTGCTGGGAGCTTCTCAGACACTAGAGGCGCAGAGATTACCGCTCGTTTGCAGCACAATCTGCGCGAGGCGATCGCCAACGAACTGAGCCAATACAACACCCGGCAAGAGATTGAATCGCGGTTGGTCAGTGCCTTGGACAAGTTTAAAGTCAAATATGTAAAGGCACTGGCTGCCGCCGGAGGTGAGACGCTGGCCAACCACACTGAACTTCTGCGCAAGCAGCTCAGCTAACATTGCGGCCCGCCTAAAAACCTGCGCGGCCAAACAGCCATAGCAGAAGAACGAAAGTAGAAGAGCGAAAAATGAAAGACACCAAACGGGTTAGCTCTGGCATGTCGAGCTGTTCTACTTCAGATTTCATTAGCTGTAGATCTTTGATCCCCGTGCTATTCTCTCCCAGGTAAGAGGGTGAGCCGGTTGAAACCCCTTAAACTTTTAAACATTATTGCCTGGTTGTGAGCTGGCCCGCCCAGAGCTGCTCGTTCTTAGCCTGGGCGTGGCCAGGTCTGAGACCTTTTATCTCAACAATTAAAGTGATAGCACGCCTTAAAAACGGCCTCGATATGGTTGTCAGAATACGTTAGATGACACTAATTGCAGTGTCTTTATTGGTTGGCTATTAACTTCTATTTTGTCAAAAGCGTTTAATAGCTATGATTTGCAGATACTAACCATAAATTATGCAACGAGTACTCATTATCGGCGGCTGTGGGCGCATTGGCGGCAGCATTGCTAAGGATATTTTGGCTCACACTGACGCCGAAGTGACTATCACCGGACGCAACCCTCAGTTAGGCACCGCAGCCCTAGAACGATTGGGTTCCAAAGTACAGTTTCAGCTGTTGAATCTGTTGCATCAACCTGAGGTAGAAGCGGCGATCGCCAAAGCAGATCTGGTCATCCATTCGGCTGGCCCCTTTCACTATCGGGATGCCAGCGTTTTGCGCGCCTGCATTGAGCAGGGAGTCGACTATACCGACGTCAGCGATGAGCGCAGTTTTACTCGCAAAGCGCTGGCAATGCATGCCGAGGCCGAAGCTGCGGGGGTAACAGCCATTATCAATACCGGAGTGTTTCCTGGGATTTCAAACAGCATGGTGCGCCAGGGGGTTGAAGCTTTAGACAAAGCCGACTCGATTCAGCTGAGCTACATTGTTGCCGGGTCTGGGGGTGCTGGCGTTACGGTAATGCGAACCACCTTTATCGGTCTGCAACGCCCCTTCGAGGCCTGGATTAATGGCGTCTGGCAACCGATCAAACCCTACACAGGTCGCGAAACTCTGGAGTTTCCGGCTCCCTATGGTCAGGCCCACGTCTACTGGTATGACATGCCCGAGTCGATTACCCTACAGCAGACCTTCCCGGTTGATAACGTCATTACCAAGTTTGGCGTAGTGCCTGACTTCTATAACCACGCTACCTGGGCAATGGCTCACTGGCTGCCGCCGGTAGTGCTGCGCCATAGGCAAACGGTAGAATTTTTGGCCCACGTTAGCCATTCGATGACCAGTGTGACCGATCGCTTTAGCGGTACTGGGGTGGCCATGCGCTGCGACATTAAAGGGCAGCAAGGGGGGCAGGCCGCTCACTACGTCAGCACCTTTGCCCACGAAAACGCTGCGATCGCCACTGGTCTTGGCACGGGCAGTATTGCCGAGCTAATGCTGACCGGCAAGCTCAAACGGCCTGGGGTACACCCAGTAGAGCAAGCGCTGCCCACAGATTTATTCAAAAAAACGATGGATAGTCGCCATCTGGAGATCCATGAAACCCTGCACCAGGCTGAGGTGAAGGCTTAACTTGGGCGCGACTTTAGAGCTAGATGAAACTTAGCAGGCTTGGCGGTAAAGATGCCCTGGACCTACGACGACTACCCAACCTCCATGAAGAATCTGACCGCTGAGGTACGGCGCAAGGCGATTGATATTGCCAATGCTCTTTTAGACGATGGCTATGGAGATGGTCGCGCGATCGCGATCGCCACCGCCCAGGCAGAAAAATGGGCCAAACGCCGCCACAAGCAAATTGCCAAGAAAAACACCGGCGGTACCACAGGTCAGGCCGTGGCTGACGACCCTGAGCTAGGCGATGAAGATTCTATTCACGTCTTTGCTGACCCGGAAGAGTCGGGCTGGATTGCGACCCAGGGCCAAAAACGGATTGCCCAGGGCAGCAAAAAAGCAGATGTGGTAGATCAAGCAAAAGCAAAAGCAAAAGCCCAAAAGACGGAACTGTGCATTCACAATCAGCAGGGCGATCTAACGCAAGAACATAACTATTCCTAAGATCGCCAGATCGCTACTGGATAAGACCCAAAAACTCTTTCCCTTCAAGAGTTTTCTGAAAAGTCTAGAACTGCCAATTAGTTTTGCAGGATGCGAGGCCATCGGCCTAGCGCCAGCCCGGTAACCATTGGATAGTCAGCGCTAATCTTCCAAAAATTCTTCAGCCTCAGGCGGCTACTTGATCAAAAAGCTGCTTGTGAAGATGCCAATAGTGTGTAGAGCCTTAATCTGCTGCCGGTACGGTACAGAAGAGTTGACACTTGCTATAAAAACACTGCTGGAGCGCGCGCCTATTTAAAGGCAGCGCTTAGTAAAGTAGGGTGGTCTAGACAGTTGTTGAGTTGTAAGCAGTCACTCGAAAACTGGCTCGACGAGTTGCGCAGGATCGCCTAAACGGTGGCCGAAGCGACGTTAGAAGAGGGCTTTCACCCGGTAGGATACTACAGGATAATTGAACGCTTCAGCGCGTGCGCCCTCCATGGCGGGGCTGCAACGGTCTATGGAATTACCAACGGAGTAGTGGTTATGGTCGCAATTACATCGGTTCACGGTAGGCAGATTTTAGATTCGCGGGGCAACCCCACGGTTGAAGTCGATGTAGTGCTAGACGGTGGGGCTAAGGGTCGGGCTGGAGTGCCTTCTGGGGCATCCACCGGCATTCGCGAAGCGCTAGAACTGCGGGATGGCGACAAGGCCGTCTACGGCGGCAAGGGCGTGCTCAAGGCCGTGGCCAACGTTAACGACACCATTGCCCCGGCCATTCTGGGGATGGATGCGATGGATCTCGCCGCTGTAGACCACAAAATGCTGGCCCTAGACGGCACCGACAACAAAGGCACCCTGGGTGCCAACGCCATTTTGGGCGTGTCGATGGCCGTGGCGCGGGCGGCCTCGGTTGCCGCCGATATTCCCCTCTACGTGCACCTGGGTGGCCCCGACTCGGTGCTGCTGCCGGTGCCTTGCTTCAATATCATCAACGGCGGTGCCCATGCCGACAACAGCGTTGATTTTCAAGAATTTATGATTGCCCCGGTGGGTGCGCCGACCTTTTCTGAGGCGCTGCGCTACGGGGCCGAGGTCTACCACGCCCTCAAATCGGTGCTCAAAGACGCGGGCTACAGCACCGCCATTGGCGACGAGGGCGGCTTTGCCCCCAACCTCAAGAGCAATGTGGAAGCGATCGAGGTGATTCTCAAGGGCATTGAGAAAGCCGGTCTGCGGCCTGGGGATGATATCGCGATCGCCCTTGACCCCGCCGTCAGCGAGCTATACCAAGCAGACGGCAGCTACCTGTTCTACAAATCCGACAACAGCCGCAAGTCCACCGCCGACATGATCGACCTGTGGGAAAGCTGGGTTGACCAGTTCCCCATTGTGTCGATTGAAGACGGTCTGGGCGAGCAAGACTGGGCGGGCTGGCAGGCCATGACCCAGCGGCTGGGCGATCGCATTCAGCTGGTCGGCGACGATGCTTTTGTCACCAACCCCGCCATCATTGCCCAGGCAATCAAAGACGGCGTCGGCAACTCAACTCTGGTCAAGGTCAACCAGATCGGCTCCATTACCGAAACCCTCGAAGCGATCAAAATGTCCCATGAGGCAGGTTACACCTGCATGGTCAGCCACCGCTCTGGCGAAACCCCCGACGACTTCATCGCCGACCTGGTGGTGGGCGCGATGACCGGCCAGATCAAGTCCGGTGCCCCCTGCCGGGGCGAGCGCTTGTCCAAATACAACCAACTGCTGCGCATCGAAGAAGAACTGGGTGCCAAGGCCCAGTACGCCGGTCTCAACACCTTCAAGCGCAAGACTCTGACCGCCTAGGGACCACCAACCAACCTCCCATTCCTCTTGTGCGTGAGCGGGATGCCTGAACCCAGACTGCCGTGGTCCTACTGCGGCAGTTTTTTGCTGTAGGGGCTGAGCAGCTCAGCCCCTACGAAGTTCACCAAACAGAATTCGGTAGGAACAAAAAAAATCCCGGCTTGACCCAGCCTGGATCTCCATGCATTGCTAGTGAGAACGACTACCCCCTTAGGGATCGCTGGGCCTGAAGTCATTTGGCAGTTCACACTGCCCTGTAGGCCCGACAACTCTGATATAACCTCCTCCATCCTGCAGTTCCATCTCAAACTCCCCCTGAAACTCAGACAGCACCAGCGCCACTAGCGCCCCAATCAACACAAACCCCGCTGCCGCTGCCACCCCTTTTAGACCCCGCTGAAACGATTCACTCAACATTCCCGCCCCCTCGACAATGCTTAAACAACCCTCTAGTGGTTAGTAAGCGTTGGTGAGCAACTGAGACAGCGGGCTAGGTGTGGTTATCTTCGTCTAGGGCTGCAAATATTGCCGAAAAAACTCGATTTGCAGCTGTGCGGCCAAAGGCTGATAGCCCGACCCATAGAGGCTGTGACCCACCCCCTGAAACTCATAGAGAGTCACGGGCACCTCCGCCCGCTCAATCACATCATGGAAGTTGCGGGCGACATCGACCTGCAAAAAGTCTTCGGCCCCGTGGAACAACAGCGTGGGGGTGCGAATCGATGCGGCATTGTAAAGCGGCGACGCTTGCAGGTAGGCGCTGGGCGCTTCCATTGGCGTTTGCCCCACCAGGTATGACAGCAGCGACGAATAGCCCAGCTGCCACTCGGTCAGCGTGTCGAGCAGCGAGCACTGGGGGTTAGCCGCCGCCGCTAGCTGAGGGTACTGGCTGGTGAACTGGGCCGCATAATAACCACCGTAGGAGCAGCCCGTGATCCCCACCTGGGCGGCGGTCGTCCACCCCTGCTGAATCATCTGGCGCACGATCTCGGCTCCCTCTTGGAGGTCGAGCTGGCCAAAGTTTTGGTTGTCGGCCAGGGCACGGTAAAACTCGGGGCCAAACCCCTCGCGCCCCGACAGGGGCACCACCAGCACCGCCAGGCCAAAATTGGGCAGCAGATTCAGCGGCATTTCGACCTCGGTGGCGAACTCGTTCACCATCGAGAAGCCCGGCCCCCCCTGCTGCCAGAGTACGATCGGCACTCTTTGGGGCGGAAAGGCGCTGCCCGCGGGCTGAACCAGAAAGCCCTGGCGATCCCCGTGGGCAGTGGTAAAGCTCACCGGATCCATCCGCACTCGGTTACTGTCGGCAACGGCCTCGTTGATGGCGGTGAGCGATCGCGGCTCCGACGCCCCATCGGTGGTGAGTGCAAACAGCTCGGGCGGCTGCGTCACTGATGAAAAGCCGTAGACTACGGTGTCGCCCTTCTCACTGGTCACGATTGAGGCCGCATCCACGGAGCCCGGCGGCAGCGGCAGGGGAGTCAGGGTGCGCTGCCCTAAGTCATAGACATGCAGGTGGCGGTTGATGCCATCGGTGCCCCAAAACAGCAGGCGATCGCCGCCCAAAAACTGTCCCCCCGACTCCGTTGGCCCCCGCAGGGCGTCGGCCTCGATCGTATCCACCACCGTCCCCGCCAGGTCATAGACCTCAAAGTAGGCCGACTCAGGAAACACGTAGGAGGGGTATTCTCGACCCGCCACTGCGCTGGGCCGATAGCGCTTCAGCAGCAGCCGAGTGCCATCGGGGCTGAGGCTGGCCCCAGCAAAGGGGTCGCCACCGTAGGCTGGGGCGGTTAGCTCTAGGCGCAGTGGGTCAGCTTGGGTAAAGTCAAACACCCGCACGGTGCTGTGCTGGTGAAAGGGGTTGTCTGCCGGAGCCAGGCGACCCAAGGCGTCTTGCACTACGGGCTTGGCCAGGCTGGGGGTGTTGGGGGTGCGATCGTACAGGCGGCGTTCTTCCCCCGACGACATCACCAGGGCCACCTGATCGCCATTCTCAGACCAGGTTAGCGGCTGAATCTGTAGCCCTTCAGGCAGCTTAGCCAGCTCCACACGGCGCAGCGACGGCAAAAACACCACATAGATGGTGTCCTCGTCTTCGCCGTAGACCCGCAGGGCAAACTTAGAAAAGTCGGGAGCCATGCCCAAAATTTCCCCCTCTTCGGGCTGAGTGGGGTAGACCTGGGTGCGCGACGCAATCTCTGTCACCCGATTGACACTGATGATTTCCCACGGACCGTAGGGGTCCTGCTGCACAAACTGCAGGGTGTCGTTGCTGATCCAGCGCAGGGGCAGGTCGGGGCTAACCAGGTCATACTCCAGGGCGAGGGCGTCGCTCAGGGCACCCGTGCGCAGGTTGAGAAAGTGCAGACTGCGATCTTCGGTGAAGATGCGGCTGCTGACGGCCACCACTAGAGTAGAGCCGTCGGGGCTGAGGGTGCTGAGCACCTCAATCTGCCGCACCCCGAGCAGCGCATCGAGCCGGGTTTGCTCGGCCTCGGGCAGGGGCGGCACCTCAAAACCGTCAAACTCTACCGAGATAATCTCGGCTTGCCCAGCCGTTGCCGCCATGAGAGCCGTGAGGGTAGCTAGGGTGAGCGATCGCACCACCTTAACCCCAGCCAGCCCCGTCAATCCACCGCCCCAACCACTCAAATTACGCCAGGAATTCGCCACCGAGGCCCTGTAAATAAAGACAAGTCATCATAGCGCCATCCCCCTACCGCGTGGGCAGTCTGACCGGAGTTTGTTAACAACCCCGCCACCCCTATCCCCGAGATCAACCCAGCGAGCTACCGTGAAAGAAACTCACCCCCTACCGCCCGTGACCCAGGCCGCGACCCAGGAATTTCAGCTTTCAATCACCCCCGTTGGGCCAGATGCTTACCTGCTGCGCACCGAGGACGTGGCCCCAGGGGTACCCCTGGCCGAGACTCAGGTCACTTGGCCCCTGGGGACTTGGCTGGCCCAGGCCGAGGTGTTGTTTCAGGACCCTTTACAGGCTCTGCTTAGCGCCCCTGCTGCTCCTATCCCTAGTTCAGACCCTTGGACTCAGCTTGGTCAAACCCTCTATCAGAGCCTGTTTCAGGGGCGCATTCGCGATAGCTGGGTCGCCGCCCAGGGGGTTGCCCAAAACCGACAGCAACCCCTGCGGCTGCGCTTAGGATTTAAAGACAGCCGGGTGCAGCGCCTGCCTTGGGAATTGCTTTATGACGGCGATCGCCCCCTGGCCACCGGCCTTGATGTCACCCTGTGCCGCTACTACCAGGCCCAGACGGTCACCGATCTGGCAGCGATGGTGCCCCTATCCCCCGCCAGCGATCCCATCCGCTTACTGGTGATCATCTCGGCCCCCAGCGATCAGGAGCGCCTGGCCCTGCGCCAGGAGGTCCAAAGTCTCAGCGAGAGCCTCCAGGCAACTCGGCCCGGCAAGCCAGCGTTAGATCTGACCATTTTGGAGCAGCCGGGGCGACCTGAGCTGGCCCAGGCCCTAGAGCAGGGCAAGTTCCAAATTCTGCACTATGCGGGCCACAGCGATGCGGGCGATACGGGCGGCGATCTGTTTTTGGTGAATCGCCAAACCGGCCTGACGGAACGGCTCAGCGGCGAAGATCTGGCGGGCTTGCTGGTCAACAACGGCGTTCGGCTGGCGGTGTTTAACTCCTGTCGCGGGGCCTACACTCCCCACGACGATGCCCAGGCCGGCTGGCGTGACCAAAACCTGGTGCAGGCCCTAGTCAACCGGGGAGTGCCCGGCGTCATTGCCATGGCCGAGCGCATCCCCGACGATGTGGCCCTCACCTTTACCCAGCTGCTTTACCGCAACCTGCACCAGGGCCACCCCATCGACCTGTGTCTCAGTCGGGTGCGCCAGGGGCTGATGTCGGCCTACGGCTCAGATCAGTCCTTCTGGATGCTGCCTCTGCTATACCTGCGGCCCGACTTCGATGGCTACCTCTACGCCCGTGACAGCGCTGCCACGGGCAATGGCTTTGGTGATGACGCCCTCGCCGAAACCGCTCTGCTGCTGCCCGACTACAGCACCGATCCCGATATCTCTAGCCTGGCGGCGGAGGTCTTTACCCAGCAGGCTCAAGATACCGCTAGTAACGGCACAGCCCCCCCCCTCTACGACTGGCTGCAAGATCTGCCCGAGCCTGGCGATGCCGATACTGCTGTGACCAGCCTTGTGCAACCGTTA